>JAUSAO010000028.1 GCA_030652475.1 Gallionella sp.
CATAGGCATCAACTTAAGAAAACTTAGACAAACTTCCCTTATTTCACGCATGATAGATCAAAACAACAATCAGGCACAAAAAAGGAAACATGAACATTTTTTCAAGAGTTGCCCGTGCATTGCAACACGTTTTAAACAGCAAAGCGGATGAATTGGCAAAAAAAACGGTTTCATCGAGCGGCAACGTAAAGTCACCGGATCTAATTTTGTAAAAACGTTACTGTTCGGCTGGATGCAAAATCATCAGCCCTCGGTGGAAGGCTTGGCGCGGGCGGCCTACACACACGATTTAAAGGTATCAGCGCAAGGCCTGGACAAGCGTTTTACCGAAAAGGCCTGCGCGTTTATGAAAAGTGTTCTGGAGGAAGCCGTTGCCCAAGTCATTGTCGCTGATGACCAGATCGACATTAACCTGTTGAACCGTTTTACCGCCGTGTATATAGCGGATTGCAGTACGGTGTCGTTGCCTGCCGAATGCGTCGATCTCTGGCAGGGCGTAGGCGGTTCGTGGAGTGCGAGCCAAGCGGCCTTGAAACTGGACACCCGCCTGGAATTGAAAACGGGGGCGCTCCATTTGGGACTGTTGCCCGGTCGCCATTCGGACAGCCGCAGCCCCGTGGCGGAAGCCGTCCATGAACCGGGCAGCTTGCGCCTGCAAGACTTGGGTTATTTCAACTTGGGGCGAATGAAAGCCCAGCACGGGCGCGGTGAATATTGGTTGTCGCGCCTGCAACCGCGAACCGGCGTGTTGACGATGGACGGCAGGCCTATCGACTTGCTGGCCTTGCTCAAGCAAGGCATCACGCGGCATGAGATGAAGGTGCGGATAGGGGCATCCGAACAGCTGGCCGTACGCCTGCTGATTTGGAAGTCAAAATACCTCCGGCAAAGCCGGAGGCTTGTAAATGTGAACCGCTCAAAGCGGGTTAAAATGTTTGCCACCTGAAGTGTGGCGGTGTTCTAAAACAGGCTCAGTTGCTCGATCCGCCTGTCCTCTGCTTCCTGATA
>JAUSAO010000031.1 GCA_030652475.1 Gallionella sp.
GGGTGGGGATGGGTTGAATCGGTTGCTGTGTTTGTAACCCATCCCCCTCCCAACCTCCCCCTTGAAGGGGGAGGAGTAAGCCTTCATGCAGTTCGGCCGCCTGGGCGCGCGCCTCCCAACCTCCCCCTTGAAGGGGGAGGAGTAAGCCGACTGTCGCTTGCGCACGCATTGGATAAGACGCGTCGTTCAGCCGACGCGTATCCGGACTTTCAGTCCGTAATTCAAACCCACCGGCTAAAGCCGGTGGTTGTTTAGTCGGTGCCTGACTATTCCCATTCCAGCATCGGAAAAATGCGGGCGACATTGCGCCGGTTGGTCGTGTTGAACAATACCCATTTGTTCTGTTCCGACTGGGCGGCTGTTGCTATGGTTTGTTCCATGCTGTGGCCTTGTTTGATGGCGCTGCGTACATCGCTCAGCAGGGTTGAAAGATAGCGTTCCTCAGCGTCCAATGCGGCCCGCCCGTTGCTCGTGACTGCGCCATGACCGGGAACCGTGCGTTCGGTCTTGATCTCGCGTAATTGCGCTATGACTTGCAGCCAGGAGAGCAAATCGCCATCTACAGAGGGTGTGCGCTCAATGAATAACAAATCTCCGGTCCACAACGTGCGGGTCGCGGTATCGAATACGGTGAGGTCGGAAGGGCTGTGTGCGACCGGATAGGCCGTCAAATTCAGCGTGCGTCCGCCCAGATCGATGTCGTGCGTGGTGCTGACCGCTAATGTGGGTGGGATGAGTTCAGTCCCCGCCGCGTCAGCGCCTACCCATACTGGCTGATTGCGCAGATAAATTCCGCTGCGTTGCGCCATGGCATCACTCAACTTGCTGTGCCCGACAAAGACAGGATCATCCTGCTTGAATGCCGCATTGCCCAGCGCATGATCGGGATGAACATGCGTATTGATAACGTACAGGACGGGCAACGGGGTGATTGCTCGTATCGCCTGTCGTAAGCGTGCGCCGATAACGGGGGAGCCGCCCGTGTCGATGACGGCGACTCCCTTGCTCCCTATCACGAAGCTGATGTTGCAGATATCGCCGCCGTAGTCTGCATCGATGTCCTTGTGTTCGCCATGATGTACATAAATGCCGGGTGCAATTTTTTCCAGCGATAGCGCGGAACTAAATGCAGGGGCAGGGAGCAGGGCAATCAGTATCAAAAACAATCTGGACATAAGTATCTTTCGAGTGTGTGTGCAAACAACTAACGTGCATGGCAAGTAGTCACCCCAAGCAATGAAGCTCGCCATGCCCGAGCCCCCTCGCTACGCTCTCCCCCTTTCCAACTTTCCCCCGCAAGCGAGGAAAAGGGCAAACGAATCGCTACGCGAGTTTCACGTTAAGGAACTGTTGATAAATCTTCTTTGCGAGAAGCAACCTTTAGCCGCGAGGATCGTAGAGCCGTGGCGGGACGTTGCAATCCAAAATTCGTTTTATCCCAAATTTTCCATTGGGAAATTCTTCCCCCATCCCCCCTCCAACTCCCCCCTTGAAGGGGGGAGAGTATGTCGTACATCGAGCGGCGCACAGGTGTTGACCCCCTCCAACTCCCCCCCTTGAAGGGGGGAGAGTATGTCGTACATCGAGCGGCGCACAGGTGTTGACCCCCTCCAACTCCCCCCTTGAAGGGGGGAGAGTATGGCACTGTGCCGGGAGCGATCTTGTCGCATTTTCAGCAGGCGGCTGAAAATGCGACAAAAAGTGACTCGAAATGTGCATTTTCTGACAGCTTGCTAGACTACAAAATTTTTGGTGGTGTTGTTAAGACTGCGCGCGGCTTCTGTCATGCGCTCCGAATCTGCGATGCATTTTCCGGTGTATTGTGCCGCGTCGTTTGTGTGTGCTTCATTTTCGGCGATGCGCGACATGATAATGCCGACCAGCATTTTCTGGTCATCAGCGGCTTCATGTACCGCATCGACAGAACGATGCATTATTGCGGTTGATTGCTGTATTTGTTCGAATGTCGCGGAGGATAATCTTGAGGCATCGAGGCCTGCGCGTACGGCTCTGGCATTTTCGTCTGAAAAACGTACGGTGGAGCTGACGTCCTGATTGATGCGTTTCAGCACAATGTCGATGCGTTTAGTGGCTTGTGCGGCTTGCTCGGATAGTTTTCTAACCTCGTCCGCAACGACCGCGAATCCTCTGCCCTGTTCGCCCGCACGTGCCGCTTCAATGGCCGCGTTGAGTGCCAGCAGATTGGTTTGCTCGGCAATAGCGCGTATCGCCGAGACTGCGGTTTCAACTTCCCCGGCGCTGACTTCCAGGCTGGCGGCGTTGGCTGAAATTTTGCCGCTGGCGACATCCAGTTCGGAGATGGCTTGTTCCGTTGCGCTAACGTAGGCAATGCCGGTGCGTATCTGATCATCGGTGCTGGAGGCGCTACGAATTGCTTCATCAGATAAGCCCAGAATTGAGTTTGCCGCTTCGGCCATCCCCTGAATGACCTTGCCGATCTCTGTGGCGTTCTTTTGATGTTCGCCCATATTGTGGCCCAGTGCATGCATGGCTGCGCCAATTTCTCTGGCAGCCGTGTCCACGGACTGTGCGGACTGTGCCATTTCACGGATAGTTACGCGCAGTCCGGCAGTCATCGCATCGAATCCATCGGTGATTTCGCCCACTGTGTCAGCGCTGCGCACGCCGCATCCCTCACGCAGGTCGCCGCCTCGAATACGTTCGGAGGCGATGGCGACCTGTCGCAACTTGCGGATCAACAGCCATTCGAGCAGCCTGTGGTTCACGATACCCATCGTAAGTCCAGCGATGATGCAACCCAGACTGAACCACAACAACATCCCCTCTTTCCAATCCACGAAAAAATTTGCGTAGAGCGGGAAAACCAGACCCATGGTTAAGCCGAAGGCCAAGAAGGAATATTGGAGTTGCCTTAGTATTGAAGAGGGCTTGGACATGATCGTTCTCCGTTGGGTTGCTGCAGCAAGCGTGAGTGTGGTATCAACTATATCGGCATTAAGCGGTGAAACATCAGCTGAATGAGAAGGGTGTTCAAGTGCAAGACAAGCGATCCAGATAGCGCGCGCGATACAGCAGACGGGGATTGCTCTGATCGTCGGTGAAGGCGCTGCGGTCATGCAGTACGTTGTTGCATAGCAGGCCCATGCCACTTTCCAGTTTAAGCTGATGAATATGTTGCGATTCCGAGGCGAGCAGGCGTTCCAGCAGTGCGACCGCAGCCAGCGTGGTTTCGTCCTGTTTCCATTCGATGCTGCGGGTGCGGGCGGTGTAGCGCATATGCAAATTTCCGGCGCCATCCTGTGAAAATACCGGGCCGGACTGTGCTGCGCGCACGCCGTCGAATTCATCGGTACGCGCAGGAATGGTCATGGCATCGGGGGCTGACAGGGCACGAATATATTCGGTATTCGCATCGCGCAACATCAAATAGGCGATTTCGTGATCCATCACGCGGTTTTCGCCGCCTTGTCCGGCGCTTTGCGCACAATGCAGCAACATGCCCCGTATCTGTCTTTCCGGCGGATTGTAATAACCGTCGGTATGCCATTTGATCGCATGGTCGGTGTAGGGGATGTAAGCGTGCCGCTGATTATCTTCCCTGCTCACCGTAATTCGCGTAATGCCCTGTTCTCCAGCCAGCCAGTTGGCATCCAGATGCAGCAAGCCCAATTGCGCGCCGAACCGTTGCAGCACGGCTTCATCCATTCGCGTAGCGCTGGCATAAACCACCATGTTGCTGCGCCGGATTTGTGCGCTCAGTGCGGCGTGCTCAGCAGCTGTCAGTGCGCCGGGGTCGGCGAGTTCGACAATCAACTCACCGATAACGGTAACGGCTTGTTCAAGTTTCTGCTCGCGCCAGCGCTGATAAGCTGCCGTGTCGTTCAGGTCGAACGGGCTCGCCATGTTATTCGGTGTTGACCGGCTGTCGCGGTTCGCTCTCGAACAGGTCACGCATGGTTTTCTCGGCCATTTCCACGGCTTTAGGCGCTTCGATGCTCATCATCTGGTCGATAATCCAGAAGCTGTCCTGTTTATCCATCACCTGTTCCATGCAAAAACCGAGATAGCGGGTGAAATGGAAAGACGGGCCATCTGCGCCGTAGTCGAAGTCGGCATATTCTCCGGCACGCTGGTTAACCTGATCGACGAAGCGTTGCTTGCATGCGCTCAGTTCACCGCCCTGCAGGCGACTCTGGTTCTCGGCATAAGTGTCGCCCACCCGGTTCACCAGGGTGCTGGTAAACGTGTGGCGATCTTCTGCGGAGAGCTGCTGGTAAGCGATGCGGTCGGCAACCTGGATCAGAAATACCGTAAACTCGGCGAGGAAGGCAAAATATTGCGGTCCGATGGCGACTTCAAATTTTGCCTGACGGGTGTTTTTCAGTGCGTTATCGGCGATCCGTGAGACGGTGAATGACACAGCCCCGGCAAGTTCTTCCGGGGTGTGCTGGCGTCCTGCCTTGAACCAGTGGCTCTTGATGCGCATGCAGGTTTACCCTTTTTCCAGAAAAAAGGCATATTCATCCGCAGCTATTTCGGAGGTATCGACGATTTTCACTCCGGTCGCACTCGCCCAGCCAATAATGTCGGAATGTATCCCCGGGCAATTGCTGACAAGTTTGAGCACCTCGCCGGATTTCATGCCGTTAAGCAATTTTTTGGCCTCGACTATAGGGCCCGGGCAGGCGACATCGCGAATATCCAGAATGACGTTCGCTTTAACCGATTCTCCTGTGCCTTTTCTGACGTAGTAGGCCGTGCCGCCATCCGCTATGGCTTCGGTCTTCAGTATCTGATTGTTGGTCTGTTCCGCCCAGGCGAAAAGATCATCCCCGGTACCGGGGCAGTCAGACATCAGTAAAAGGATTTGTTCGTTTTCCAGATCGTTGATGATGCGTTTGGCTCCCAGCAGTGGTGCCGGGCAGCTCAGTCCGCGCATATCCAGTTTGACGTTGGTGTGCAAATTTTGATGAGTCATATTCAAGTGTCCTGATAATTTTCGAAGGATCGCCGCCGGTCAGCTATTAGTAGCCGCCCTTGCCCAAGGGTTGCGGTAAGCCGGCAACCTTGCATGCCTGCTTGGCAGGCCCGATAGGGAACAAATCATACAATGCCTTACTGTCCGCTTCCGGCCAGAATTCGTTGACGGCTTTGAGCATATTGCGGAAATTCGGCGTAGCGCCATGCTCGCGGTATTGCTCGCGCATAAAATTGACGATTTCCCAATGCTTGGGAGTCAGTTCGATGCCTTCGGCGGCAGCAATGACTTCGACAACTTCATCACTATAATCGGCTTCCAGCAAATAGCCATCAGCGTCCACTTCAAGTTCGTTCCCTGCAACTATGTATCCCATCTTTTTCTCCAATTTAATGAAAAAACCCACGCCGTCATCAGTCCAGATCCGTGATGACTTTGTAGGGTACAAAAATGCCGCAGCCAAAACGGCGGTCGGCGCCTAAACCTGTGTATTGCAAACGTAGTGAATCATGCGGTTTGAGATCATGGATCACCAGGCTGTAACCATGTATTACCCGATCCGGTGTCGGCAAGGTGTTGCGCATGCCGCACAGAAGTTTTCCGGTGATGCCCAGTTCGGTCAGTTGTTCAGTGACATCCTCAAGAAAGTTTACTTCATCATTGACGCCAATCACGAGATGCGCATGCAGCGTAGGATAAGCCTGTATTTTGCGCAATTTTCCGCTGCCAAGTTGCAGTGTGTGACCGCCGATATCCAGTGACTGGCCGGACAGGCAGGCAAAATCGGCTGCAAGCGATTCCGTCAGTCGCAGCACCAGCTTGGAACGCTTCGGCAGCAACATTCCCGCTTCGCTGCTTGAAGTGCGTAGCGGTACTACGCCGACACACGCTTCCTGCTGAAGCGCTGGCAGGTGCTGTATCAATGCATTCCACAGCGTAAATGGATAGCCTGCGGGAACAAGATCGCAACTGATGTCGAATATTGCGTCTATCATTTCAGGTATGGATTCACTCATGGGTAGGGGTGTTTTGCGTGTCCGCCCACTCATTCATGGTGCGCGCCCATAGTCTCGCCGTGTCGGGGTCAATGTCGAATATGGTGAAGCGTTTGGCCTCGCGTATGCGTATGCGCATCAGGCTCATGCCGCCCTCGACATGGTCGATTTGCTGCAATTCAACTTCCTGATTTCCGAGAGGGATTTTAAATTTTACCAGCTCTTTAATTTGTGCCATGATGACTTTCAGTAAAATTTCCTTGAGCCGCGAGTATATCGAATCGCAACGCTTTTGAAATACTGCTTGTGGACGGGAGCGTGTTACCCGTTGGGGTTATAAAAAATAGCCGCTACGGGTAATGGTTTGCAACATGGGGAAGCCGTACTATGCTTCCTGGCAAATAATGAAGATGCAGCTTAGTAGTTAAGGATGGGCGCGCAGCAATGTGCGAGGTGGCGAACCGCAAACAGATCAACCAGTTGAATCACTCCCTATTTGCATATTGGGTTATTGAAACTAAATTGTCGGCTAGTAGTACTCAGCGCGCTGACTGAAAGGAAAAATTATGGCAAAGAAGATGCATGACACTCCCAATCTCGATCAACTCGAGTCCGGCCCGTGGCCCAGCTTTGTAACAGGTCTTAAAGATCTGGCTAAAGATAAAGATTACGTTGTCGATCTGCTGGGTCAGCTGGAAACATCGTATGAAACCAAGAAGGGTTACTGGAAAGGTGGCACGGTTGGTGTGTTTGGCTACGGCGGCGGTGTTATTCCACGCTTTACCGAGCTCAAGGATGAAGATGGCCAGCCAAAATTCAAGGATGCGGCTGAGTTTCATACCCTGCGCATCATGCCTCCGCCTGGCATGCACTATGATACTGACATTCTGCGTAAATTCTGTGACCTGTGGGAGCATCATGGTTCAGGTTTGATCGCTTTCCATGGACAGTCCGGCGACATCATGTTCCAGGGCGCGACGACAGATAACGTGCAAAAAGCGTTTGATGAAATCAACGAGCTTGGCTTCGATATGGGTGGTGCGGGTCCTGCAGTGCGTACTTCTATGTCCTGCGTGGGCGCAGCGCGTTGCGAACAGTCCTGCTACGACGAAGCGAAGACACACCGTGCCGTGCTGAATACTTTCCTGGATGACATTCATCGTCCATCGCTGCCTTACAAGTTCAAGTTCAAATTCTCTGGCTGCCCTAATGACTGCATGAATTCTGTGCAGCGTGCAGACATGGCGGTTATTGGTACATGGCGCGACAATATGCGCACCGATGAAGCTCTGGCCAGAAAGTGGTTTGTCAAGCACGGCATGGATGAGCTGGTTAATGACGTAGTGGCGCGTTGTCCGACCAAAACCTTCCAGGTCAAGGAAATCGGCAAGATCAAGACCGGTGCGCACACTTCCAGCGTGAAGGTAAGCGACACCCATGCGATCGAGATCGACAATCAGGATTGCGTACGCTGCATGCACTGCATCAACGTGATGACCGGCGCATTGGCTCCCGGCAAGGATAGCGGTGCAAGCATACTGGTCGGCGGCAAGAGCCACCTGAAGATCGGCGGCTTGATGGGCACCGTGGTGATTCCGTTCATGAAGCTGGATTCTGAAGAAGACGTTGAAAAGCTGGTTGACTTCGGTCAGCGCCACATCGACTTCTTTGCCGAAAACGCACTCGAGCACGAGCGTTCAGGCGAAATGATCGAGCGTATCGGTATGGCCAATTACCTCGAAGCGATGGAACTTGAAGTCGATCCGGCGATGATCAGCTCGCCGCGCATGAACCCCTACGTCCGTACCGACGGCTGGGACGACGAAGTCGCCAAGATCAAAGCCAAGAAGCAAGCTTAAGGAGATAAGAAGATGAATGCACCCGTACAGATGCGCAAGCCAAAAGAGACTGGCGTACCGGACAACAAGAAATATCTGCACCCGGTCCTGGCCAAGAACTACGGCAACTGGAAATATCACGACCGACCCCGTCCCGGCGTGCTGCACCATGTGGCCCACAGCGGCGACGAAGTGTGGTCCGTGCGTGCCGGTACGCAGCGCCAGATGGATGTATACACCATCCGCACGCTGTGCGACATCGCCGACAAGTTCGCCGAAGGCCGTGTGCGCTTCACCATCCGTTCCAACATCGAGTTCATGGTGTCGGAAGAGAAGAAGGTTGAGCCGCTGATCGCCGAGTTGAACAAGCACGGCTTCCCCGTGGGCGGCACCGGCAACTCGATCACCATGATCGCGCACACCCAGGGCTGGCTGCACTGCGACATCCCCGGCACCGACGCTTCCGGCGTGGTCAAGGCGCTGATGGACGAGTTGGTCGTCGAATTCAAACGCGAAGAAATGCCGAATCGCGTGCACCTGTCCACCTCCTGCTGCGAAATCAACTGCGGCGGCCAGGCCGACCTCGCCATCATCGTGCAGCACACAAAGCCGCCGGTCATCAACCATGACCTGGTTGCCAACGTGTGCGAACGTCCGGCTGTGGTTGCGCGTTGCCCAGTTGCGGCGATCCGTCCCGCCATGGTCAACGGCAAGCCTTCGCTGGAAATCGACGAAACAAAATGTATGTGCTGCGGCGCCTGCTACCCTCCGTGCCCTCCGATGCAGATCAACGATCCGGAGTTTTCCAAGCTGGCAATCTGGGTAGGCGGCAAGAACTCCAACGCGCGCGGCAAGCCGACTTTCATGAAGATGGTCGCTTCCGGCCTGCCCAACAATCCTCCGCGCTGGCCCGAAGTCGGGGCAGCCGTGAAGAACATCCTCAACGTATACAAGGCGGATGCACGCCCATGGGAGCGTATCGCCGACTGGATCGACCGTATCGGCTGGCCGCGTTTCTTCGAGAAGACCGGTCTGCCGTTCACCAAGTACCTGATCGACGACTGGCGCGGTTCTCGTTACAACCTGAACGCATCGACGCACATCCGT
>JAUSAO010000044.1 GCA_030652475.1 Gallionella sp.
CCGGAGGCTTATTGGGTGAGCGCCTCAAAGGCGCTGATAAAACCTTGAGCCGCCCCAGGCGGCTGAGTTTTTCTCCTTCCCTTTCAGGGGGAAGGTTGGGATGGGGGCGGGGTTGCGCTTTACGCATCTACCCACGATGAAAACCCATCCCCACCCTAACCCTCCCCTTGAAGGGGAGGGAATAATACTGTGCGACCGTATCACTCGGTCAAACCTTGCTGAGTCCCCCGGCATGGCCGGGGGTTTACCTGATTTAATTACCTGAAGAAAATTGGTTACATCAACTCCATGTCCAAACAGACTGCCAGCTCATCCTCACCCAACGGCTGTGCAGTGAGCAATTGTTGTTCCAGCACGCGCAGACCGGCATCCGAGGCATCGTTGCCCTCCGCCTGCCGCAGCCTGACCCGCTCGCGCAAGACAGCAGGATCGGAGGGTATGTCCAGTATCCTGAAATCGGCATCACTACGTTTTGCCAGATCGCGGAACATATCCCGCTCCCAGCGTTGCAGGAACGCTGCATCCACAACCACGCGAAAACCCGAGGCCAGCAAATCTTCCGCCCGTTCAGCCAGATATTGATAGGTGCGCAAACCAAACGATGCGCTGTAAAGCCCCAGCACTTCACCGCCGCGCGCGCAGGCACTCAGTCCCGCCAGGCGCTTGCGCTCGACATCGGAACGCAGACGTATCATGCCGTGCTTTTCAAGCATCTGCTGGGAGAGCGTGGTTTTGCCGGAACCGGACAGACCGTGGGTAATCGTTAACGACAGGGAAGTGGGATGCCGCAATGCCGCAAGACCGCAAGGGTCTTCCCACGGAATATAAGGCGATAAATCGCCCATCCCTGAATGAAGGGCATTCCCACGCAACGACGGAGCAAAAGCTCCTGTTGCTGAATGAAGAGGCATTCCCCGCACAACTAAGGGGCTACGCCCCAAGTTGTTGCGTGAAAGGGGGAAGAGGGGAGTGGAAAGTGCGAGTTGTTCGGCCAGTTGCAGACAGGCACTCACCTCGGCACGGCTTGCAC
Organism: Gallionella sp.; assembly: GCA_030652475.1. GTDB lineage: Bacteria > Pseudomonadota > Gammaproteobacteria > Burkholderiales > Gallionellaceae > Gallionella. The sequence continues at coordinate 1,031 of JAUSAO010000044.1, forward strand.
GACACCCCTGCTCGGCGCGCAGCGATGCCACCTTGGCGCGCACCAGTGCGCGGTACACCGCGTAATAACGCAGCAGTGCCACACCTTCGTAGTCACCCGTGGCCTCCAGCCATGCATTAAGAAAACGCGATGCCAGACCGGCATAACCGCGGTGCAGCAGATCCATGTAACAGAATGCCACTTCCGAAATCACGTCTGTCCAGCGCAACGCGGGACTGAATTCCAGACAGTCGAATATCACCAGTTTCCCGTCCACCCAGGCCAGGTTGGCCAGATGCAGGTCGCCATGACATTCACGCACAAAGCCGTGTTGCTTGCGGGCGCGCATCAACGGCGCAAGACGCAAATGCTCGGCATTGCACCAATTTTGCAGAACCACCAGACGCTGAACTTCCGCCGGGGCGTCCAGCCGTGCTGCCAGCATCTGAAAGTTTTCTGTGACCGGCCGGGCTACCGCGTCCGGCTCTCCCCACGGGCTATCGGTAGCCGCATGCTCGCATTCGCTCAGATGGAAATGCGCCAGCCGCGCGGCCAGTGCATCGATTTGCACTTCGCCTAATTCCCCGCGTTCTGCCAGCTTATCCAGCGTGGCATCGCCCGGGAACTGGCGCATCTTCACCGCATATTCCAGAGCCTCGCCCACGCCGTTGATGCGCGGCGCATCAACAATTCCGGTTATCGCCACCACGTCCAGATAAATATCGGCAGCCAGCCGCCGGTTCAGGCGCAGCTCTTCAAGGCAGTCCTGCCGCCGCCGCTCCAGCGTGCTGAAATCCAGAAAACCCAGATTAACCGGTTTCTTGATCTTGTAAACATACGAGCCCGTCAGCAACACCCAGGAAATATGCGTCTCGATCAACTCCAGCTTTTCTACCGCATGATCGTAACAAGCCGGGGCTGCCAGCAAAGCCCGGATCAGCGGCGGCAGTGCGTCAGGCATCGGAAGCCTCTTGCTCGAAAAGCGGCATCTGCCAACGAATCGGCAGATCCTCACGCCGACGGTTCAGGGCATTCAAGACTTCAAGGGCGGCATAAGCATCATTGGCCGCATAGATCAGCTGTTTGTCGTTAAGTTGCGGGGCTGCCCAGTTGGAGGTCGTGACGCGCCTGGATTTATGAAACTTTTGCTGCATGGCGAGCCCGACGGCCGCCCTGACCCCGGTGGAACTGCCATAGCCATCCTTGCGGAACACATGATTCATATCCAGAACCGCCGCCAGCTTCACGCCCAGCTTGTGATGGATTTGCGCATGATCAGACTGTAAACCAAAACCCACCTTGAGCACGGCTTCCGATTGCAGGATTTCGACGACGTAGGGCAGACACGCGGGGCGATTGAGTTGAAAGATAAACGCCTTATCCTGAATCGCGAATTGCACGACATGCGGCCCCTCGCTGACATCGCCCCGGTTAAAAGTCGGCTTCGATTCGGTGTCGAAACCAACCACGCCTGCCGCAAAAATCTCGGCGCTTGCCGATAACAACGCCTCCTGAGTGTCCGGTATGAAAATATGCTCCAGCGTCAGCGCCTTAAAGGGCGGCATGAGCGTCGTTTCGGCCTTGCTGGGAGCGGGTTTATGAGTCACGTATTTAGCCTTGAGTTTAAACGGGCTGCCATTAGCGTCTCACGCTTTCGCAGACTTGAGCGCCAGCGCATGCTGATACAACTCGCTACGGTTCGCCCCGGTGATTTTTGCGGCGAGTTGCGCGGCTTGTTTGAGCGGCAGTTCTTCCAGCAACAAGTTGAGCGTGTTCAGGGTTTCGGTAGACAAACCTTCCTCAGGCTGCGCACCGGAAACCAGTACGACAAATTCACCGCGTTGCTGGTTGCTGTCGGATTGCAGCCAGGCTTCCGCCTCGGAAAGTTTGCAGGCATGGATGGTCTCAAACAGTTTGGTGACTTCACGCGCCAGCACGATAGTCCGCTCGCCGCCCAATACGGCATGCAGATCGGTGATGCATTCGACGATACGATGCGGCGCTTCATAAAATACCAGCGTATAAGGATGGCTGCTCAAACCTTGCATAACCGTACGTCGAGCGGCTGATTTGTTGGGCAAGAAGCCATAAAAAAGAAAGTGCGGCGCGGCTAATCCTGATGAAGACAAGGCCGCTACCGCCGCACTCGCCCCCGGGATCGGTATCACGCGCAACCCGGCTGATTGCACGGCCTGCACCAGCAATGCGCCGGGGTCGCTGACGGCTGGCGTGCCCGCGTCGCTGACGAAGGCCACGCTCTGTCCCGCCAGCAACAGGGAAACCAGCTTTTCGGCTGCACCACGCTCGTTGTGCTGGTGCACCGCGATCAGTTGCTTCGCATGAATTCCATGGTGTTTCAGCAGGTGGGAAGTATTGCGCGTGTCCTCCGCCGCGACCACATCAACCCCTGCCAAAACATCGAGTGCGCGCAGAGTAATATCGCGCAAATTTCCTATTGGGGTGGCAACTACATATAATGCAGACTCTATTTTTTGCAGATGTTCGTTATGCAACGTGTACTCCTAATACTTTCGACCATATTCGCACTATACGCTTGTACCCCCGCTCAGGTGCACAAGCCCGGCACTGACATCAAGGCCGGCACAGTGCGTCCCGCCGTAGCGCACGCCGAAATCAAAAAGCCCGCACCTGTAACAGCCGTCATCAAAAAACCTGCTTCCGTCACCGTCACACCCGAAATATCCAACACCCCGCTGAGCGCAGAACAGGATTCCACACCGCACATCGCGCTTTTATTGCCCTTGCAATCAGCCAATTTCGGCACGGCCGCCGCCGCCGTTCAGCAGGGGTTTATGGCGGCAGCCCATCTTAACCCGCAGGCGCTGCCGGTGCGAGCGTATAGCAATGTTGATGAAAACAGCAGCATCACTGCCGTTTATCGTCACGCCATAGCAAACGGCGCACGGGCCGTGGTGGGGCCGTTGACCCGGAATGGGGTCACGGCATTGGCGGAGCTGCAATATTTCCCGGTACCCACACTGGGTCTGAACATACCGGATAGCCGACCTGTTCACAATCTGTATTTCTTTGGCATGGCCGTAGAAATGGAAGCCCGGCAAGTGGCGCAACTGGCCAGGCGGCAAGGCTTCCTTCGTGCCATCGTGATCACGTCCCACGGATCACTGGCAAGGCGATTGCAATTCGCTTTTGAAGAACAATGGATTGCTTCCGGCGGCACGATAACGCGCGAAATCGAGGCCAGCGACGACGCGACGGTATTCGCGAATATCGTCGCGCAGCCGGACACCCTGGTGTTTTTTGCTGCCGATGTCACACAAGCGCGACAAATACGCCCCTATTTGCCGAACAGTCTGGCGATTTACGCCACTTCCCTGCTCTTTACTGGTGATAACGAAACCCTGATCAATTTCGATCTGGACGGCATTCGTTTTATTGACATGCCCTGGTTGTTGCAAAGCGATCATCCGGCCGTCATGCTCTATCCACGCACCCATCCGCCGTTACCCATAGATCAGGAGCGACTCTACGCGCTGGGCATAGACGCATTTCGCCTGATACAGGTGCTGCTTGCCAATCAGCTAGCGGCCTTGCCGCTGGATGGCGTCACCGGACGCATACAACTGAGTGAACACACTTTCCAGCGCGAAGCCCTTGCGGCGCTATTCGTGCAAGGGCACGCACAGCCAGCCGACGCGCCTGTCACGCCCGCCGTATCCATGTTTCCCGGTCACGCCAGCACACTGGAAGAGGCCGCGTCTGCCGACTTGCCTCACAGCCCGTGAACGGTGCGCAGGCCGAACGCTGGGCGGCGGAATATTTACAGCAGCAGGGACTCAAACCGGTAACGCAAAATTATCGCAGCCGTTTCGGTGAAATTGACCTGATTATGCAGGATGGCGTCACACTGGTTTTTGTCGAGGTACGCCAGCGCAGCAGCGCCAGTTTTGGCGGGGCGGCCGCGAGCATTGATCATCATAAACAACAACGACTGATCCGCACCGCGCAGCACTATCTCGCCAATCTTAACCGCCTCCCACCATGCCGCTTCGATGTGGTACTGATGGATGATGCCAATGGCCGCAATGCAGAATGGTTGAAAAATGCGTTCGATGCCTGATTCAGTTAATATCCGCATTCAGGACATCCGCAGTAACTATAAGCCCCCGCTAAATCCATTTTTCGGGATGAAGCGCAAGGAGCCGCACAGCGAATGACGCAGGCATATCAGATTGATAGATTAGGAATGAGCGAGCATGCGACACCGCGATTCGCCCTAAAAATGGATTTATGGACATAAATAAACGCATCATCAAGCATTTCACCGACAGCGCGGAACTCAAGCTGAAGGCCAAGGACGTGCTGGCCACACCTATCGCCAATGCCGCGCAGTTGTTTTTCGACTGTGTCACCAACGACGGCAAAATTTTGTGCTGCGGCAATGGCGGTTCAGCCGCGGATGCACAACACTTTGCGGCGGAATTGCTCAACCGTTTTGAAATTGAACGCCCGGGACTGGCCGCCGTCGCGCTGACGACAGATAGCTCTGTCCTCACCTCCATCGCCAATGATTATGATTTTAGCCAGATATTTTCCAAGCAAGTGCGCGCGCTGGGTTTGCCACGCGACAGCCTGCTGGCAATTTCAACCAGCGGCCACTCACCCAATGTGGTTGCTGCGATCCGCGCTGCACATGAGCGTAATATGCGTGTGGTCGCGCTGACGGGTCGCGATGGTGGCGAAATGGCGCAAATTCTCAAGCCGGGTGATGTGTTGATTTGCGTGGACGGGCGCAGCACCGCACGGATACAGGAAGTTCATCTGCTTGCCTTGCATTGCATCTGCGATGTCATTGATTACCACCTATTAGGAGAATAAGAATGCGTATCATTTTATTGCTGTTGCTGGTTTCAGGTGCGTTACAGGGTTGTGTTCAGGTTGTTGCGGCGGGCGCGGGCGCGGGTGCCTTGATGGTGCAAGATCGCCGCACCAGCGGCGCTTATGTTGAAGATCAGGCCATTGAAACCAAATCCTTCGACCGCATCGGCAAGCAGTTCAAAGGTACCGTGCATGTAAATGTCACCAGCTACAACCGCAATGTTTTAATCAGCGGCGAAGTGCCTGATGACACCATCAAGGCTCAAGTCGGAAACATCGTAGCCAACATTCAAAATGTACGAAAAATACACAATGAACTGGTGGTTGCAGGCAACAGTTCGCTGACTTCACGCAGCAGCGACAGCTTGATCACTTCCAATGTAAAACTGCGCTTCGTCAATGACAAGCGCTTCAGCGCCACCAGCATCAAGGTCGTTACGGAAAACGGCACGGTGTATTTGATGGGTATCGTCAACCGTGCCGAGGCCAGTGCCGCAGCAGAAGTCGCCAGCGGAACCAGCGGCGCGCAGCGTGTGGTAGAACTCTTTGAATTTGTAGACTAATGCATCCCGGCCCCGTCTTTGAAACCAAGCTATGCCAGCCCGACCAACTGGCGATGCGGGTTGCCGAATTGCCTCGCCCGCTGGTGTTCACCAACGGCTGCTTTGATGTGTTGCATCGCGGTCATGTTACTTATCTCGCACAGGCACGCGCATTGGGCGCCTCGCTGGTGGTGGGTGTGAACAGCGATGCGTCCGTTAAACGACAAGGCAAGGGAGAGGATCGTCCTATTAACGCCGAACAGGATCGCATGGCCGTTCTTGCTGCACTGGAATCCGTCAGTCTGGTCATTCCATTCGAGGAAGATACGCCGCTCAAGCTGATTCTCGCCTGCCAGCCCGATGTATTGGTAAAGGGCGGCGACTGGAAGCCGGAAAATATTGTAGGCCACAAGGAAGTGCAAAGCAGGGGCGGAACGGTACACAGCCTCCCGTTCTTGCACCAACGTTCAACCACCGCTTTATTGAGGAAGATCCGCTCATTATGAACACCAGCCCCATACCTATCGAAATCACCCTGCACCAGCAATCAAAATCTCTGGAACTCGCCTTCGATGATGGCGTACGTTACCTGCTGCCATTTGAATTTTTGCGCGTGTTTTCACCGTCTGCCGAAGTCCGTGGCCACGGCCCCGGCGAAGAAGTACTGCAAGTCGGCAAACGCAATGTGATCGTCACCGGAGTCGAACCCGTAGGCAGCTATGCCATCAACCTGGTGTTCGATGATGGACATGACAGCGGTCTCTACACATGGGAATATTTGCGTGAAATGGGAAAATATCAGAATGGCATGTGGCACGATTATCTGACCAGAATGGAAGCGGCGGGCGCCAGCCGCAATTAAGCATACCGTCACACCAGCGAAGGCTGGTGTCCAGTTAATGAACGCTGGATTCCGGCCTGCGCCGGAATGACAAAACCAAGGAGTTGAAAATGAGCAAAACTACCCACTTCGGTTTCGAGACCGTAGACGAAAAAGACAAGGCCAAACGCGTCGCGGGCGTGTTTACCTCAGTCGCCAGCAAATACGACATCATGAACGATCTGATGTCTGTCGGACTGCACCGCATCTGGAAACGCTTCGCGGTTGGCGTCAGCGGCGTGCGCGCAGGCGGGCGCGTGCTGGATGTCGCGGGTGGCTCGGCAGACCTGTCACGCCTGTTCCTGAAAGCCGTCGGCAGCAGCGGACAAGTGGTGCTCACCGACATCAACAACGCCATGCTGCGCGTCGGACGTGACCGCCTGCTCGACGAAGGCATCGCCACCCCGACTACGCAATGTGACGCCGAACATCTGCCCTTCCCGGACAACTATTTCGATTGCGTGAGCATTGCCTTCGGCCTGCGCAACGTCACACACAAGGAAGCTGCACTGCGCGAAATGAAACGCGTGCTGAAGCCGGGCGGACGCGTAATCGTGCTGGAATTCTCCAAGGTCGCCAAACCGCTGGAAAAAGTTTATGACCTGTATTCATTCAAGCTGCTGCCTAAGATGGGCCAACTGATCGCGGGCGATGCCGACAGCTACAAATATCTGGCCGAATCCATCCGCATGCACCCGGGACAGGAAGAACTGAAACAGATGATGGTAGATGCCGGACTGGAGCGCGTCGAATACTTCAATTTGACCGGCGGCGTGGTGGCGGTGCATCGGGGATATAAGCTGTAAAGACTGAGGACTGAGGACTGAGTCTGCTTTTTGCTGGATTCCGGCCTGCCCCCGCTTTCGTGAGGGTGACAGAGAATGACGGCTTAATGGTCGCGATTATCTGGGATAAACTCAAAGAAGCTTGCTTGAACGTATCATCATTGATACATTGCACAAATGCGCAAACTCGAAGTCAGATTCTTCAAGACCGATGGCGGCACAGAACCTGTGCGCGACTGGTTACGCGAACTGTCCGCCAGCGACCGGAAAACGATAGGCGCAGATATCAAGACCGTGCAGTTTGGCTGGCCACTCGGTATGCCACTGGTACGCAAAATGGACAAAGACCTTTGGGAGGTGCGCATCCATTTGGAAAACCGTATTGCGCGCGTGCTGTTCACGGTATCAAACGGCATGATCGTTTTACTGCACGGCTTTATCAAAAAATCTCAAACAACGCCGCAACCCGATCTGAAATTGGCAACAGACAGAATGAGGAGTGAATAATGAAATCAAAAAATATCGGCAGCGACTTCGATGATTTTCTGGGGGAAGAAGCCATACTGGACGAGGCAACGGCAGTGGCCGTCAAACGTGTAATCGCCTGGCAAATAGGCCAGGAAATGAAAGCGCAAAACCTCACCAAAACCACAATGGCCAAGAAGATGCATACCAGCCGCGCGGCACTCAACCGCCTGCTCGACGCGACGGATACCAGCCTGACTCTCACCACCCTGTCCAGTGCAGCCTCCGTACTGGGCAAAAAATTCAGAATCGAGCTGGAGTCCGCCTGAAATCTTCATTGAAGCAAGGAGTTATTGAATGAGTCAGCTTGTGTAGTTGATGGCAGTTGCCGGATTCTGGATAGTTCCGATCCAATCCAGTGCACAGCATGTTAGGATCAAGTCGAGAAATTACTTATTAAAAGGATCAACTTATGTCATTCACTTGGCATCAAGCCGTCAAGTTTGCACTGGAAAGATATGCGGCGCGCAATTCAACCATTCGCATCGAGCGTGATGTCTTTCTCGCACAAGAATTAAGCAACATCACCAGAGACACTGGCAGTACCGGAAAAACACCCGGACAAACGGTCAGCCGAGTATTGCAAGAGTTGCGAGATGAAAAATATTTATTCTTCTCAGACGTGGGCATATATACGCTTAACCAAGTCCCCGTCAGCGCTGCAGACGAAGACCTGCCCGATGATGTATTGGAGAATGCCGTTGAGGAAGGGCTGCTTGTATTAACCGATGTTGAAACATCCAGCGATGTCTCATTGCTTCGGGTCAGAAGAGGAATGAACGCGCTACGGAAACAAACGCTTGCTAACTACCGTAATAGTTGTGCACTGTGCGATGTTAATGACAAAGGACTGTTAGTCTCCAGCCATATTGCTCGCTGGGCTGACCATCCCGAAGCACGCGGCTTGCTTTCCAACACCATCTGTTTATGCACCCTGCACGACAAGTTATTTGAGAACGGTTACTTCGCGATGGACGATAGTTTGAATTTAATCTGGAAAGCCCCGCAACCCATTCGTGCAATTGAAATCTGGCGACAACAATGCACGTCCCCGTTCAAGTTGCCGCACAGTGCTAGACCTGCGACTAAATTTATTTCTGAACATCGCATTCGAGTTGAGCTTGGTAATTAACGATGGGGGAAATTGATTATAATCAATGGGCTGCCGCAATCGCACTTAGAATAAGTGATGAGTGGGAGGGTGCAATAAATTTCCCGGATGATGCTTTACTGCTTCGAGCTTACTTGGAAAGAAGCCTAAAAAATGATGTGAATGCCATAAAGTCATTCATCGGTACAGGCATTATCGAAAGCGATTATTTTGAAAAAATCTAACACCTTGTCATTAAAACGTGATTACGAAGCCGTTCAAGTTTGCCTACAAGATCCTCTGCGCGGCTTCTCGCATCTCACAGGAAGTATGGGCATTTATGTTCAGCCCAGAACAAAAGGAGCAGGACACGGCAGCACTTCGCGCGCGTTTTACGCAAGACCTATTTTCCTCGCCCAGTTCATAAATTTAACGTAGTCCGCAACGAGCAAACATGCCCCATCACCGCAATACTCATAATCGCGATTATTTCTTGCTGCATAGCCAGACAGGCAACTGAAAAGGGGAGCAAGCGTAGCCCGGATGGAATGAAATGGAATCCGGGATTCCCCGGATTTCACTACGCTGCATCCAGGCTACGACCAACAAACACCATAAAATAATTTAGTTTAATCAATAGGTTATAAAAATTAGCAATCTGCCAAAATGCCCCCAATGCGGTTCTGAATTTACCTGCGACGACGGCAGTCAGCACGCGTAGGGCAGAAGCCCCCGTGTTCTGCCGCAATTTTCACTCGGTGAAACCGCGATGCGTTTCACCCTTATTCTGCGGCATTTTCTGTCAACGATACCCACCCCCTTGCATCACCTGCAAACTTTTGCGATGATATGCATCACATTTGCATTACACGGACAATCCCATGAAAACCGCCACAATGCCTGCGCTACGCGTGGAGCCGGAACTACGACAAGCCGCTGAGGACATTCTGCTTCCAGGTGAGACGCTTTCCGCTTTCGTCGAGGACTCATTGCGCCGCAACGTGGCGTTTCGCCGCACCCAGCAGGAATTCATCGCACGCGGGCTGGCATCGCGGGATGCGGCCAAAGAGAGCGGGGAATATGTCTCTGCTCAGGAAGTGCTGGGCAAGCTCAGTGCAAAACTGGAAAAAGCGCGTAACAAATCATCCACAAAATGAGTTACCGCATCCGCTTCACAGTGGAAGCAGAAGATGACTTGCTGCGCTTGTTTGATTTCCTGCTTGAGCAGGATGTCGCCGTTGCAGAACGTGCCGAAGCCGCCATTTACAAAGCCGTCGAACTTCTTGAGATATTCCCCTTCTCTTGCCGTAAGGCAGACGATGAATGGAACAATCATTTTCTACGCGAGCTGTTGATTCCTTTTGGCAGTTCAGGCTATGTCGCACTGTTCGAAATCGAAAACGAACAAACGGTCACGATTATTTCCGTGCGTCATCAGCGAGAAGATGATTACCACTAGGGAGATGCTGATTTATTCACCCAAACTGTCATTGCGAGCGTAGCGTGGCAATCCAGGATGTTGATTATCAAAGGAATTCTGGATTGCCACGTCGCTACGCTCCTCGCAAAGACGATTTAGTCAGCGTTTCCCTAGATCAATAGAACCAGGATTCAACAATTTTTCAAAATTTCAGGAAACAACCATGAGCAACTTACCAAAATGCCCACTATGCGGCTCGGAATATAGTTATGAAGACGGCGACAACTATGTCTGCCCGGAATGTGCGCATGAGTGGTCGAAAGACACACCCGCTGAAGGGGGCGAGCAGGCGCGTGTTTACAAGGATGCCTTCGGCAACGTGCTGGTCGATGGCGATTCCGTCACGGTGATCAAGGACTTGAAGGTCAAGGGTTCATCTTCGGTCGTCAAGGTCGGCACCAAGGTCAAAAACATCCGTCTGGTTGACGGCGACCATGACATCGACTGCAAGATAGACGGCATCGGCGCGATGCAGCTCAAGACCGAGTTTGTGAAGAAGGCATAACGGAGATAAACGATGAGCGCCTGGGGTTGTCCGCACGATATCAAGGGTAAATGTTCTCGCGTGAATAACCTTCCCTGCGATCTGGGCATGAAGGGTTGTGTGCTGTTCGGGCGTTTCCGTTTTGCCGATCCCGGCAAGAACCGGCCAAAGAAGACGCCTTCAGACGAGGCCACCGTGAAGCCGGCATCGGTCAATGGCGACTCAAAATAACCTCCCTGAGCTGATTTACTGCGACGAACGGCTGCTGGTAGCAAACAAACCTGCCGGATTGCTGTGTGTACCCGGACGCGGGGCAGACAAGCAGGATTGCCTGTCTGCGCGCATCCAGCGAGAGTTTCCCGACGCGCTGATCGTGCATAGACTGGACATGGCGACTTCCGGGCTGGTGATCTTTGCGCGCGGCGTGGCGATGCAGCGCCGCCTCTCGGAGATGTTCCGCGAACGCATCGTTACAAAACGCTATGTAGCGGTAGTGACGGGGAAACTGGAGCCTGAAAGCGGCGAGATAAATCTGCCCATAGGTGCCGACTGGGCTGACCGCCCGCTACGCAGGATTGATGCTGAGCTGGGCAAACCCTCGTTGACACGCTATCGGGTTCTGGAATATGGCTCATCCGTTCACCCTTCTATACACCAGGGCGAACGGGGCTTTGATAATACCCGCGTGGAACTGGAACCGGTCACCGGTCGCACCCACCAGTTGCGGGTACACATGGCAGCGATGGGCCACTCCATTTTGGGTGATGCCTTGTATGGCGATGCAGCGAGTGCACCGCGACTGCTGTTGCACGCCCTATCGTTGAGCTTCCCTCATCCTGTCAGCAATATGCCGCTCCGGCTTGAATGTCCTGCTTCATTTTGAATGGCATAATGCACGCCTCAACCCGACTCCGAACAGGAACATTCATGCCCTCACCCAATCGCGCCGCGTTATTCGGCTTAGCCTTCATCGCCCTGTTCATTGCCGGCTTCGCCGCCTATCTCTGGATAGCCTTGCACTGGAGTTATTCCGAGGGCGAACGCGCCGGTTTTATGCAAAAGTTGTCGCATAAAGGATGGCTGTGCAAAACATGGGAAGGCGAACTGTCCCTGGTTGCGCTGCCCGGCGCAGCCCCTGAAAAGTTTTATTTCTCGGTACGCGATGAGCCCATCGCCCAGCAAATCAATGCCAACGTCGGTCAGCGTGTCGCACTCACCTATGAACAGCACAAAGGCTTGCCGACTTCCTGCTTCGGTGAAACGGATTATTTCGTGACCGCAGTCAAGCTCATCAAGTAAGGGAATAATCGTGCAAACATGAAACTTATTCTGAACCCGCTTGCCTGATGCCAGGCGACGATAAGGTGGTGTTATACTTCGCCTCGCTTTGTTTTATCCAATCAATGAGGAATTCATGAAAAAATTTTTGACGTTGTTGACTGTTGCTTTGACCTGTCTGAGTTTGTTTGCCGCAACAGCGGAAGCCAAGCGTTTTGGTGGCGGCAGTAGTTTTGGCAAACAGCGCTCTATGTCTCCGCAGCAGGCGCAGAAAGCTCCGGCTGCTGCACCTGCTCCGGCCGCTCCCGCATCAGCCGGTAACAAATGGCTCGGTCCTCTGGCGGGTCTGGCCATAGGCGCAGGTCTGGCCACGATGTTCGCGGGTGGTTTAGGCGGGCTGGGCGGTGCAATGGGTGGCATTCTGATGGCCTTGCTCGCAGCAGGCGTGGTGATGTTCCTGATTGCGAAATTCCGTAAGCCACAACAGCCTGCAATGCAATATGCCGGCGCGGGCGCGCCTTACCAGGACGCACCACCGGCACAACAGCAGTATGCAGGTAGCAGTTCGGCCCCTGTCGCCGCCGCTGTCGCCCGCAACATTCCGGCTGACTTTCCGGTGGAAAGTTTTCTGCGCAGCGCGAAAACTTCGTTCATCCGCCTGCAGGCCGCGAATGACCGCAAGGATTTGAACGATGTGCGCGAATACACCACACCGGAAATGTTTGCTGAAATCTCGATGCAAATGCAGGAACGTGATGCCACGTCCCAAAAGACCGATGTAATCGCCATCCACGGCGAGTTGCTGGAAGTGGCTAATGAAGGTGACTGGGCAATTGCCAGCGTACGCTTTACCGGCCAATTATCCGAAAACAGCGGCACCCCGGAAAATGTTGATGAAATCTGGCATGTACAGAAAAACCTGAAAGACGACCAGTCCGTCTGGTTGCTGGCAGGTATTCAGCAGACAACATTGCACTAACGCATGTTCGCCCAGCCTTCAGTAGCAGTTCTTAACCACCTGCTATTACAGAATAACTGGGCGTTACGCAGGCTTGCACGATTTGCCGGGAAAACGGCGCGATTTGATATTGCGCCGTTTTCTTTTGCTTACACCATTTTCCCGGATGGCACGCTTTGCAGCGCGAATCCGGAAAGCAACGCAGATGCAGTGTGCGTGATCGCCCCTGGCCTGTTGCCGCGACTGGCACTACACGATGAACTGGCTCATGCTGACATTCAAAGCGCGGGCGATGCGGCGTTGCTTGCTGAAATATTTTTCCTGTCGCGCAACCTGCGCTGGGATGCGGCAGAAGACCTGAGCCGGGTGACGGGCGACATCGCGGCCGAACGCATCGTGCAAGCCGTGCAGAGTAAACAGCAACAATTGGGTGCATCAGCAGTCAATCTTGCTCACGCTGCGGCTGAATACTGGACTGAAGAACGCCCGCTGCTCGCCAAGCCACAGCAAATCAATGCATTTATGCAACAGGTAGATACCTTGCGTGACGATATGGCCAGACTGGAACAACGCATCAAGATTCTCTCCCCCAACCCCTCTGACACGAGCGGGAGTGAAGAGTAACTTTTATGCGATTTTTCCGCTTATACAGAATCTTCTCCGTCGTACTGAGCTTCGGGCTGGATGAGTTCCTGCTGGCGCATGACCGTGTGAGCTGGTTACGCGCGCCACTGAACCGGCTGTTATTCCTGCGCGACATCTCCGAGCCGCGCGCCGTGCGACTGCGGCTTGCACTGGAAAGTCTCGGGCCTATTTTCGTCAAATTCGGCCAAATGCTCTCCACGCGCCGCGATTTGATGCCCACCGATCTGGCCGATGAGCTGGCCAAATTGCAAGACCAGGTGCCGCCGTTCCCTTCCGCACAGGCCATTGCCTTGCTGGAATCCACCTACAAGCGGCCCTTGCTGGATATCTTCAAAAGCTTCGATGAAACGCCCATCGCCAGCGCGTCAGTTGCACAAGTGCACTTCGCCGTACTGCACGATGGCCGCGAGGTGGCAGTCAAAATTTTGCGCCCGGGCATCACCCGCATCATCGCGCACGACATCGCACTGATAAAAATTGCCGCCGACTTGATGCAATGGCTATGGGCCGATGGCCGTCGCCTCAAGCCCCGCGAGGTGATTGCAGAATTCGAGAAGCATCTGGGTGACGAGCTGGACCTGACCCGCGAAGCCGCCAACGCCAGCCAGCTCAAACGCAACTTTGCCAGCTCCACCTTGCTGCTGGTTCCCGAAATGCACTGGGATTACTGCACGGCTGAGGTGATGGTCATGCAGCGCATGTACGGCATGCCGGTCAGCCAGGTGGACAGCTTGCGCAACGCGGGAGTAGATATTCCGAAACTTGCGGCCAATGGCGTGGAAATTTTCTACACCCAGGTTTTCCGTGATGGTTTTTTCCACGCCGACATGCACCCCGGCAACGTACAGGTCGCTGCGGATGGGCGCTATATCGCGCTGGACTTTGGCATCATGGGTACGCTCACCGATGTCGACAAAAATTATCTCGCACAGAACTTTATTGCCTTCTTTCGCCGCGATTACAAACGTGTCGCCGAAGTGCATATCGAATCCGGCTGGGCACCGGCGGAGACCCGCGTAGATGAACTGGAATCGGCGATACGTGCAGTGTGCGAGCCGATATTTGACAGACCGCTGCGCGAAGTCTCTTTTGGGCGCGTGCTGTTGCGCCTATTCCAGACTTCACGACGCTTCGGCATCGAGATACAACCGCAACTGGTGTTGCTGCAAAAAACCCTGCTCAACATCGAAGGCCTGGGCTTACAGCTGGATCCCGAACTGGATTTGTGGAAAACGGCCAAGCCTTGGCTGGAACGCTGGATGAGCGAGCAGGTAGGCTGGCGCGGGTTTTTCAAGGCACTGCATGAGGAAGCACCCCATTACGCCACACTACTGCCGCAACTTCCGCGCCTGCTGCATCAACGCCTGCACGAAAATCCTGCGGCCGGACTCAAGGACGCCATGCTGATGCTGCTCGCCCAGCAACAACGTCGCAACACATGGCTAATGGTTATTGCTGTCATTCTGCTGCTGCAACTTCTCTGGCAATTGACGGCGTAAAAGCAGCCTGACACTTACGGGGCGGCCTGCTTCAGGCAAAGAATCCTGAATCCCATAGCTCCTTGGTCAGATCCTGATAGTCTGCCGCACCAGGGCTGCGAGGCGCATATTCAAACACATCCTGACCATGCATCGGACTGGTCGCCAGCGCGACATTTTCACCGATGCGCGTATTGCAGACCACATCGCCAAATCTGCTCTTCAGCTTTTCATATATTTCGTAGGAAAGTTTGCGTCGCGAATCGAAGCGCGTCACCAGAATGCGCCGCTCTATCTTGCGCTTGAGTTTAACCTCAAGCACATTGAGTGCACTGTCCAGCCTGTGCACGCCTTGCAGCGACAGAAAATCAGCAGAGACCGGAATCAATACCCGATCCGAGGCCAGCAAGGCATTCAATGTCAGCACGCCCAGCATCGGACAACAATCTATCATTATCGGTGCGCCCGTCAGCGCCAGATCTTCGTACAAGCCCTTCTTCAACAGGGTCGCCGCCTGGGGGTCACTGCCCAACAGCGCATCTATTTTGGCCAGTTCCAGAGCGGCGGGAATAGCCTGCCAGCCGCGCGGCGTATCGCGCAGAAGTTTGGCAAGTGGCGTCTTGTGCTTGAAGAAAGCGGCCATGCTGCTATCCGTGCCCACATTTTTAAGTCCGCTGGCCAATGTCAGGTGCCCCTGAGGATCCAGATCAAGTGCGATCGGAC
Source organism: Gallionella sp. (assembly GCA_030652475.1). GTDB lineage: Bacteria > Pseudomonadota > Gammaproteobacteria > Burkholderiales > Gallionellaceae > Gallionella. The sequence goes on from JAUSAO010000044.1 coordinate 16,735, forward strand.
TCTGCTGCGCAATACTCAGCGCCGCTGTGACATTCAGACAGGTGGTCGTTTTCCCTACCCCACCCTTTTGATTAAATACGGCGATAACCGCCATGCTTTACTCCAATTATTCAGATCAATGCGTCGTTGCACCCTGTTCCTGATCGTGCATGTAGAGCTCTTACGTCATCCTCAACCGCCCTCGATACTGCAGGCTCACAAATCATTCTGCTTGTCAGGTCAAATTCCGCCCCGAGTTTCACTGCATCATGAACCTAACTGCTGACAGTAGATGCAATAAACAGATGCAAAAATATGCCTCTGTTTATTAAGCTCCCCCGGTTTTTCGTCTTCCAAAGGGCTGTGTTCATGCTACCAGCTTCTCATTCTGCTGAGCAATGAGCCAGTCATCCAGAAACCGCATGGATGACTTGTAGCCCAGTGTTGAGTGCTGCCGTTTCCGGTTGTACAGCACCTCAATGTACTCAAAGCTCGTCGCTGTCATTTCAGCTCGCGTTTCAAAGCACAGCCCATGTGCACACTCATTTTTGAAGCTATTGAACCAGCTTTCGGTGGGTGCGTTATCCTAACAATTCCCCTTGCGGCTCATCGAACAGGCCATGCAGTGCGCCTTTAGTTTTTCCTGAAAGGTATGACTGGCATACTGGCCGCCACGATCGGAATGATGTATCAACCCGACTGTCGGTTTCTTGCGCAACCAGGCCATGGTGAGTGCATCGGTGACGATGTCAGCCGTCATGCGCGGCTTGAGCGACCAGTCGGCCACATCTTTTGATTCCAAGACCGCACACTTTCCTGAGCGTTAATTCCCTGAGCTACACGGCGCTATGAGTTTGCCAAATAGGCTTTCGGGGTGAGGATCAAAATTTCTCCGTACGGATTCAGCGTTAATAAGTCAGCGTCGCTGGAAACAAGCACATCCGCTGAACAGGCCAATACCAATGCCAAAAACTTGTTATCGCGTGGATCACGACAAGGGATATCGAGAACCGCTTCGTCATTTTCTGAAACCTGAATCAGCCTAATTTTTTCACGGTACATGGCAACAAAATCAAGGCGTGCTTGCAGATCAAGGTAGCGTTCAAATTTGTCACGCACAATGACTTCCTTAAGCTCGGCAAGCGTAGCCGGCGATGCATACAACTGCCCCTCTGACAGAGACTTGATCAAAGCCTGTCGAGGGATTGAATTTTGCCGGAGTACGGCGCTAACCAATGTGCTGGTATCCAGCACGATACGTTTACCGAATTTCATTGACCAAACGTACCACGTCTGCATCGGTTAACTCATTTGCAGCGGGCTTGAGCAGTGCATCCGATGCAGCAAAAAAGGCCTGAAAATCAGCAACATTTTTTTCGCGCGTCTGCCGAACATCCATTAACTCATGCATGTCAGCAGGTGACAGTAGAAATGCTACAGGCCGCCCTCGCCTCGTAATAGTGACGGGTTCACGCTGTGCGTTATCCAGCAATTCACCAAACCTGTTTTGTGCTTCAACTGATGTAACTATACGCATAACGACTCCTACATGAACTAGCTATAATGTACATTATAGGTATATTATGGAAAAAGAACCAATATCAACCTGAATTAATTAAACCCGTTCCCGACACTAGAAAATTACTGGACCAGACTGAAAAATGTTTCATCAGGCAGCCAGTCAAGCAAGGGTGACGATTCAAAAAGCTGACCAGTGCTATTCATCTTATCGGGACATAGGGTATTGGCACTCAACTGCTATTCGGTAGCAGCATTATTGCACGGCGGAAACCGACCATAGAAATTTGAAGTGCCGTGAGATTTGATGCGCTCAACAACACTAAACCTCCCGGCGCCATCTTCCAAACAATCATTCTCTGCACGTGATAGTCACGACCTACTGTTGATTATATGATCGGTCATTTGCCGAACGCTTGGCGGTACTTCGACACAGGCCGTGCGCCACACTGCATCTGCGTAACGAATAGACCGCCAGCAACGATTGCAGCGCCTGCTGTTGTAACAACCAGCTATACCAGCGGCGGGGCGGAATACACTCAGGCAGGCGCGAACAGCTATGCAGACACGATGAACAACGGTAACGAGGGATGGGTATCGGATTCAGGCAATCCCCCATCGACTCCGGGCGGCGATCCGCT
>JAUSAO010000051.1 GCA_030652475.1 Gallionella sp.
CCCGGATTGTCCATTAGCAAAAACGGCGTCATACCGGCGCAGGCCGGTATCCAGATGATTAACAAATTCCCACGTCAGTGGGACAACATCAAGGTTTTGTCCGCTTCGCGGCGTATTTTTTGCTGGATTCCGGCCTGCGCCGGATAACCAGCGACTTGCCAGCTCTTGTACCCTTTAGGGTGTGCTGGCTTAGTCGAATGGCTAGTTGTCTTATCAATGACGGCTTAATGGATTATTTGGGTTTAACCCAGCTTGGGCACTGTCACGCCACACAGCGCAGTTGTACACACCAGAGGCAGTCATGCCTTGGATATTTCCACTGACAATGGCGGCACGTGCCATATTTCCGCGTTGTATTCGCGAATGGCGCGGTCTGACGAGAAATGCCCGGATCGCGCCACGTTCAGTAGGGACATGCGCGACCACTGTTCCTGATCCTGGTAAGCCTGACTCACCCGTGTCTGGCAGTCGATGTAGTCCTGAAAATCGGCACACACCAGGTAAGGGTCGCTATTGAGCAGATTGTCGGTCAGCGGTCGGAACAGACCGCCGTCGCCATGGGAAAAATGCCCCGAGTTAATCAAGTCGATGACGTTGCGCAGGTTCTCGTTTTGAAGATAGATGTCCCGAGGCTGATAGCCTGCCGCCCAAATCTCATCCACCTGCTGCGCAGTTTTGCCGAACAGGAAGAAATTGTCTTCGCCCACGGCTGCGCGGATCTCAAGGTTGGCACCATCCAGTGTGCCGATGGTCAGCGCACCGTTCATGGTGAACTTCATATTGCCCGTGCCTGATGCCTCCTTGCCGGCAGTGGATATCTGCTCCGATAGATCAGCCGCAGGATAGATGAGCTGGCCGATCTTGACGCTGAAGTCGGGCACGAACACAACCTTCAGGATTTTGTTGACTTGCGGATCGCGGTTAATGACATCGGCTACCGAGTTGATGAGCTTGATGATCAGCTTCGCCATGTGATATCCGGGTGCCGCCTTGCCGCCAAAGATAAAGGTGCGCGGCGTGATCTCCAGCGACGGGTTTTGCTTCAGCCTATGGTAGAGGCTGACGATGTGGAGCACATTGAGATGCTGGCGCTTATATTCGTGGATGCGCTTGACCTGAATGTCGAAAAGAGTGTCCGTGTCCAGGCTGATGCCGCAGTTCCGATGAATGTGATCCGCCAGACGTTCCTTGGCCAGACGCTTGATCCCGCGCCAACGGGCCAGAAAGGCCTTGTCGTCGGCATAAGGTTCCAACTGGCGGAGTTTCTTCAGATGGCGCAGCCAGTCGCCGCCGATGATCTCCTCGATGAGGGCGGCCAGCGGTGGATTGGCCAGAGCGATGAAGCGGCGCGGCGTTACGCCATTGGTCTTGTTGTGGAACTTCTCCGGCCACATGTCGTAAAAGTCCTTCAGCACCGTTTGTTTGAGCAGTTCGCTATGCATTTCCGCGACACCGTTGATGGCCATGCTGCCGACACAAGCCAGGTTGGCCATGCGCACGCGGCGAATGCCGTCGCCGGCACCCTCGTCGATCAGTGACATGCGAGCCAGTCGGGCCGTGTCGTCGATGAAGCGGATACGCACGTCATCCAGAAAGCGGCTGTTGATTTCGTAGATGATTTCAATATGGCGCGGAAGGGTGCGCTGAAATAGTTCCAGGGGCCAGGTTTCCAGCGCTTCCGGCAACAGGGTGTGGTTGGTATAGGCGAAACTTCGTCCGGTGAGCGCCCAGGCACGATCCCAGCTCATCTGATGCTCGTCGATAAGTAAGCGCATGAGTTCGGCAATCGCAATCGCGGGATGCGTGTCGTTGAGCTGAACCACGAATCTGTCAGGAAAAGAATCCAGGCTGCCTTTGCCATTCAGTGTCATGCGTATCATGTCCTGCAGGGAACAGGAGACGAAAAAATACTGCTGGCGCAGGCGCAAGTCCTTGCCCGCTTCCGGCTCGTCGTTGGGGTAGAGCACTTTGCTGATGTTCTGGGCCACAATCATGTTGTTCACGGCGCCGTAAAAGTCACCGGTGTTGAAAGCCTGCAAATCGAAGGACTCACGAGCCTCCGATTTCCACAGGCGCAGCAGGTTCACGTTGAGCACGCCGTAGCCCAGAATAGGCGTGTCATAGGCAACGCCATGGATGATGGTGTCCGGCACCCAGCGGCTACGCAGGCGGCCCTCGTCGTCACGGTACCGCTCGATGTCGCCGCCGAACTTCACCGGATAGCGCAACTGCCTCGGCAGCTCCCAGGGATTGCCGTTGCGTAGCCACGCATCCGCCACCTCCACCTGCCAGCCGTCCTTGATGGATTGCTCGAAAATTCCATATTCGTAGCGTATGCCATAGCCGATGGCGGGGATTTCCAGCGTCGCCAGCGAGTCCGTGTAGCAGGCAACAAGACGACCGAGACCACCGTTACCGAGTCCAGGCTCCTCCTCGACCTCCAGGATAGTCTCCAGATCCAGACCCAGTTCTGTCATGGCCTGACGAACGTGGTCCCAAAGATCCAGATTAAGCAGGTTGTTTCCCATATGTGGGCCGGGAAGATATTCTGCGGACATGTAGGCCACCGTCTTTACGTGCCTGCGCTTGTAGTTTTCGTCCGATGCGATAATACGCGCCAGCAGACGGTCGCGGATGGTGTAGGCCAGCGCAGTGTAATGGTCGAGGGTAGTGGCGTTGTCGAAGGTTTTGACGGTAACATAGTACAAGTTGTCGACGAAAGACCGTCTGATGGCATCGACCGAGCGGGCGATGCGGGTGTGCAGGGATCTTTCGGCAATATCGGACATATCAGTAATTTCCCAATCAACAAAGTCAGGAGATCACCCTCTACTGGGCATTCTTTCAAGCAAATGCTCAATCGGCATGAGTCTAAAATTCAACAGCATGGCTTGTAGCTTTGCTGTTTCGCCGATCATCCGCGCTTCAGGCGTTTCAGCATTTTTAATCAGCTCGTCAAAACGATTCCAAATATCTTGTATCTGACTGCTCATGGCGTTTATCATCACCTTTAAAAATCCATGCAGTCTATATTGTGTTCATGACAATGAGATGACAAGTCGAATCCCGCACTCTGGAATGGGAAAAGCCATATATCTCGGATTTAACCCATATCGTCATTTGGTTTTTGCGCAACAGATACACCTTGCCGTCCCGGCATGAACTGCGTTATTTTGCTTCTCAGTGGGTCATTATCAGCGAATGAACAAGTGAAAAAAATAGTCGCCCAAAAAAACCTCAGTGATTGCCATTCTAACCCGCCCCTGTTCAAGGAACCCTGCGTATTCACCCACGGCTACGATTTTGATCCGACCTGCGGAATGAATCTGGCGCAGCTCCTGGACATAGTCCCGCCGGAACCGCCAGCGGATTTCACCACCTTTTGGGAGCGTCGCTACGCTGCGGCGCTGACAGTATCGCCGCATTCGTGCATCCAGGCCAGCGGCTGCATGCTAAAGGGGCACGTAGTGCACGACCTGCGCTATTTATCAACCGGAGGGGTTGAAATCAGCGGATGGCTACTGATTCCCGAGGATGGGAAAGTAAGTCGAGGTTTGATCATCGGGCATGGCTACAATGGGCGCGAGGCTCCAGATGAACCCCTGGCCGTTGACGAAGCGGCACTGCTGTTTCCCTGTTTTCGCGGCCTGGGCCGTAGCCCGCTGGCGAATGTTTCGCCAGAACCGTATCAGCATGTTCTGCATGATATTCAAAATCGGGAGCGCTATATTTTGGGCGGCTGCGTGGAAGATCTGTGGTTGGCGGTGGCGGCGTTACTCGAACTGTTTCCGGAGGTTGCGGGGCGGATCGGCTATTCGGGCATCAGTTTCGGTGGCGGCATCGGGGCTCTGGCGGCGCCGTGGGATAGTCGCATCCAGCGCCTGCACCTTCAGATACCCACCTTCGGCCATCATGCCTTGCGCCTCACCCTGCCCTGCGTCGGCAGCGGCGAGTCAGTACGTATTTTTCAGCGCCAACACGACTTTAATATTATGGAAACATTGGCCTATTATGATGCAGCGTCAGCCGCACGGTACTTGCGCATACCCACACTGGTGGCAGCGGCCCGCTTCGACCCGGCAGTGCCACCATCCGGACAGTTTGCCATTTACAACGCGATTCCAGAAAAGCTGCGGCATCTGTTCGTGCTCGATGCCGGCCACTTCGACTATCCGTGCCAGGAACAGCAGATGCAGGAAATGAATCGGGAACTTGCCTGCTTCTTCATGGAACAACTGTAGAGGGAAGTAAACAATGTATCGGGAATATTACCGCTGGTACAGTCAGCGCCTGCAACGCGACATGGAATTGCTGGTGTTTGGTCACGCTGGCGCCAAGGTACTGGTTTTCCCGACCCGCGACGGCAGCTTTCACGAATACGAAGACCTGCGCATCGTCAAAAGCCTGGCAGATAAGATCAATGCCGGACATTTGCAGCTATGGTGCCTGGATAGCATCGCCTGGGAGACCTTCTACTGCTTCTGGCGCCACCCGGCGGACCGCATCCACCGTCACACCCAGTACGAGGAATACATCCTCAACGAGGTGATGCCGCTGATGAACCAGAAGAACCCCCACCCCTGCACTATCGCCCACGGGTGCAGCCTGGGTGCTTACCTTGCCAGTAACATGGCTTTTCGCTACCCACAATACTTCCAGAAACTTGCCGCCTTTTCCGGACGCTATGACCTGACCCTGAACGTGGAGGCCTTCCATGACTTGTTCAACGGCTATTACGACGAGAACGTCTACTTCCACACGCCGATCCACTTCCTGCCCAACCTGAACTGTAGCTGGCGGCTTGAACACTTGCGCCGCATGGACATCGTCATGGTGATAGGCTACGACGACCCGTTCCTGCACAACAACCGCCAGTTGAGCGAAATCCTGCACGCCAAGGGTGTCCGGCACCAGCTGCACGTCTGGGATGGTCGCGCCCATCGTGGTCTGTACTGGAGGCGGATGGCACCGCTGTATATCTAGGGAAACGCTGATTAAATCGTCTTTGCGATAACCAATCACTTGGCAGCTTGCTGCCTTAGTGAGATGGCTAGTAGTTCCATCAGGAGCGTAGCAACGTGGCAATCCAGAATTCCTTTGATAATCAACATCCTGGATTGCCACGCTACGCTCGCAATGCCAGTTTTAGTGAATAAACCTATAAAAAGCAGTTGTCCACGAAACCCACGAAAAAACACGAACAAATTCAAATGCATATCCCGATTTGTTGCATCACCCGTTGGGTGCGTTGCTCAATTTATGTAGTCGATTGTTTTCTTTCGTGAATTTCGTGCCTT
>JAUSAO010000052.1 GCA_030652475.1 Gallionella sp.
AAAGGCACGAAATTCACGAAAGAAAACAATCGACTACATAAATTGAGCAACGCACCCAACGGGTGATGCAACAAATCAGGATATGCATTTGAATTTGTTCGTGTTTTTTCGTGGATTTCGTGGACAACAGCTTTTTCAAGGTTTATCATTACGCCCGTTATCATTACGCCCGTTAATCTTCAGGCTTTTCCGACTTAAGTTGTCTGGATAGCTTCAATTCACCCATATTAATTAAGGATTCATCAGTCTGCGCTTCTTTCAATGCGGGAAGCTGTTTTACTGAATCCGTCGGCTTCAGCACCTGAACACTCACGGCGCTGCTGCGCGCATTAAAAAATGACCAGGAATAACCGAACAATGCCGCGACCGAGATCAACCCGGCCATTTTTGCAGCTTTAACCAGCTGCCGGTTTTTACTCAGCCGCGCCTGCAGCTGGTACGGCGCCAATTCAACACGCGTTTGTTCAACATGCACGCGCAGCCGCTCATTTTCCTGCTCATCCTGCTCAGCCAGTTGTTGTGCGAGCAAAGTGGCCTGCTTTGCCAACTTCGCCTTTTCCTGCGCTTCCACGGCGGCTATCCGTTCGGCAGAAATATGTCTTGCTGCCGCCGCATTTTCTTCCGCTTCCGCAGCGAGTCGTTGTTCTGTTTCGGCCAGCAACTGCTGCTCAGTCAGCAATCTTGACTGCTGCTGTTCCAGCAGTTTTTGCTGCTCCCGTTGTTGTTGTGCTGCGAGTTTTTCGGTTTGCTCCGCGATGGCGGCCTGTTCGACCGCCGCCTGCAGCTCAAGCTGCTCTGCCTCCAGTTTCGCCTGTTCTGCCTGCAGGATGCGTTGCTGTTGCGCCATGCGTTGCGTACTGATTTCCGCCCTGTCAATCTCTGCCGCTTCTACTTGTCGCTGAATCTCGCTCCACTGCGCATCGGCCTGTTGCTGTGCAGCCTGCTCGGCCGCAATCTTTTCCTGCTCTGCATCGATTACCCGTTGCTCGGCTTCAAGTCTATCCTGTCTGGATTGCGCCGAATTTTCCGCTATCGTCAGCTTGAAGGACAAGGCCTCTTGCAGGGCGCGTTCCCGCTCATGCAGCTGCCGTGCCTCTCCGGCCAACTGTTGTTCCATGCGTTCTCGTTCCACGGCCGCCAGCCTGGCGGCCTCGGCGATTTGCAGACGCTGATCCATTGCAGCGACAGCCAATTCCTCAAGACGGATTTGTTCCCGCTCAACTTCCGTAGCACGGCGCTGAAGCGCCTCATGCTCACTGGCCAATTGTCTGGCTTGCTCGATTACCGCCAGTTTTTCCTGTTCAGCTTCGTATGCCTGCTGTTCCGCTGTGAGTCGTGCCTGCACAACGGCATCGGTTTGCGCTTCAAGTGCGGCGCGTTGCTCAAGCTGCACGCGTAAATCGCGTTCATGCTCCAGAGTTTGCCGCTCTTGCTCCAACAACTGCAACGCCAACTGCTCTCCTTCCATGGCGGCCAGCCTGGCAGATTCGGCAATTTGCACGCGTTGTCGCGTTGCTGCCAACGTCGCCTCATTGCTGCGAATATTCGCTTGTTCGGTTTCAACAAGCGTGCGTTGTGTCTCGGCATGCTCCCGGGCCAGTTGCTGCACCTGCTGCTCAGCTTCCATTGTTGCCAGCTCAACCTCGCAAGCCTGCTGCTCGGCTTCGATGCGCGCTTGTATCGCCAACCCGGATTCTTCTGCGAGCGATTGTTTATAGGCTATTTTTTCCTGTAAAGCGCGCTCCAGCTCGAACTGTCTGGCCGCTTGTCCGGCCAGCCGACTTTCCATCTCCGCGCGCGCCAGCACGGCCTCTCTGGCCACTTCTGTCATGTGCACGCGTTGTTGCAGGGCAATGATCGCCGATTCATCACGACGAATATTTTCCTGCTCGGCTTCGGTAAGCCGACGTTGTGCTTCTTCATATTCCTGAGCCAGGTGCTGAGCCTGCTGCTCCGCAGCTATTTTCTCCTGCTCCGCCTCACATGCCTGCTGTTCCGCTGCGAGGCGCGCCTGCACGGCGACTCTTGCTTCTGCTTCAAGTGCGCAACGTTGATCCTGCTGTGCCTGCAATTCATGCTCAGCTGCCAGCCGTTTCTGCTCCTGTTCAGCCAGATACAAAGCCATCTGCTCGCGCTCCCCGGCAACCAGCCTGGCTGCATCGGCAAATTGTTCACGCTGCCGTGTTGCGACAATAGCCGATTCCTCAAGACGAGTTCGTTCCTGTTCCACGGTAATGGCCTGCTGCTGCGCCTCTGCATGCTCCTGAGCCAGACGCTGAGCCTGTTGCTCTGCGGCTATTTTCTCCTGTTCGAGCGCACACGCCTGCTGTTCTGCTGCGAGGCGCGCCTGCACGGCAGCCACTGCCTCTGCTTCCAGTGCAACACGCTGTACCAGCTGCAGCTGCAACGCACGTTCGTCTGTCAGGCGTTGCTGTTCGAGTTCAGCCAGATGCTGCGCCTCTTGTTCGCGCTCCGATGCAGCCTGCATGGCTTCATGAGCAATCTGTTCGAGCTGCGTGTTTGCAGCGATAGCCGCTTCATCACTGCGCATCCTGTCCTGCGTTGCTTCCGCGAGGCGGCGTTGCGCGGCCTCATGCGCACCGGCCACTTGCATGGCCTGTTGTTCTGTTGCCGTTTTAGCCTGCTCAGCCTCGCACGCCTGCTGTTCCGCTGCGATGCGCGCCTGCAACGCGGCTGCCGCCTCAGCTTCGAGCGCGGCACGTTGTTCAAGCTGCGCCTGCAACTCGCGCTCGTACGCCAGACGTTGCTGCTCTTGCGCGGTCAGCCGTAAGGCCATCTGCTCGCGTTCCACGGCAGTTTCTCTGGCTTCTTTAGCCACTTGCTCAAGCTGATTGATTGCAGCAATAGCCGATACACCCCGGCGGATTCGAGCCTGCTCGGCATCCATAAACTGACGTTGCGCTATTTCAAGCCCCTCAGCCAGCTGCTGCGCCTGTTGTTCGGCGGCAATTTTTGCCTGCTCTGCCACGCATGCCTGCTGCTCGGCTGCGATACGCAGCTGAATAGCAGCATTCGCCTCGGCCTCAAGTGCTACCTGTCGTTCAAGCTGCGATTGCAATTCGCGCTCATGTGCCAGACGCTGCTGCGCGAGTCCGGCCAACTGTTCTTCCATCCGCTTGCGTTCTTCAGCGGCCTGCCTGGCCACCTCGGCAGCCTGCACGCGTTGCTGCTTCGCGGCCAACGCCGACTCATCACTGCGAATTTTCGCCTCTTCCGTCTCAATAGCCTGGCGCTGAGCTTCCTCAAGCTCATGAGCCGCATGCAAAGCCTGTTGCTCTGCTGCGAGTCGCGCCTGCACGGCAACAGCCGCCTCAGCTTCACGCGCCACGCGTTGCGCCAGCTGTTGCTGCAATTCACGCTCCTGCATCAGACGTTGCTGCTCCTGCTCTGCCAGCTGCAAAGCCATCTGCTCGCGTTCCACGGCTGCCTGACTGAGCGCTTCGGTCGCCTCCGCCTGTTTACGGGCTGCAACAGCGGCCATTGCCTCACTGCGGGTACGCGCCTGCTCCATCGCGGCCGCCTTGCGCACTTCGGCAACCCGCTGCGCCGCCATATTCTCGGCGCGTTGCAAAGCCTGCTCATGCTCCAGTCTGGCCTCGTCCATTTGTTTTTGCAAAGCGGCCGTCGCGAGCGCCTCGGCGCCCAGGTATTCCTCTTGCTGTTTGAGCAACTGATTTTCGGTATCAGCACGCTGTCTGGCAATATTCAAGGTGTGCAACGCCGCCTGTTCCCTGTCCTGCGCATCCCGGATCGCCTGCTCGTTGTGCTGCAAGGTCGTTTCAGCAAGCGTTTTCGCGCGGGATTCCGTTTCGATGCGCTGATTGTCTGATTCGATAGCAAGCAATTCCGCCGCTATCCTGGCTTCTATTTCTGCAATGGCACGCGCTTCTGCCGCCAACTGTGCCTGTGCAGCCTGCTGCGCTGCGCTTGCCAGTTCCGCCCGCCGCAACGCTTGCTGACTCACCTGCTGCAAAGCCGATGAATTTTGTTGTGCGGCATCTATCAGCGCCTGCTCAGCCTGCAAGTTGGCTGCAATCAGCGATTGCTCTTGCGCCAGTGCTTCGGCACGCAATTGCGCGGATTGCAATGCGGCATTCTGCAAGCTGAATTTTTCCTGCAAAACCTGCGCTGCAAGCTGTTCCGCCTGCTCGCGCTGCTGCTCGATTTTCAGCAGCTGCTTTTCGAGTCGGACATTCTCCTCGGCCGCTGCCTGTGCCTGCTTTGCCATGGCAATACGTTCATTTGCGACCGTGACCGCCCGCACTTCGGCTTGCAATTGCAACTCCAGTTCTTGCGCCGATTGCATTTCCGCCTCGGCACGTTGTTGCGCAAACACCAGTTGATCCCGCCCGGTTGCCAACTTCTGCGCTGCGGCCTGAACTGCCAGATTCTCGCTGACCAAGCGTTCATCCGCATCTTGTGCTGCCTGCAACAACAACCCATGCGCTTGCTCATGCTGCTCGGCTGCCTTTTGGTCAGCCTCGGCTTTAGCCCGCAATAACGCACTCGCTTCCTGTTCGCCCCTGGCTTTACGTTCCGCCTCGGCACTGGCTGCCGACTCAACTTCAGCACGCTGTTTCGCCGCCAGATAAGCCTGCTGCTCATTCAGTGTGCGTTTTTCCGCATCGGCGCGTGCCTGCTCGTCAGCCAAACGGCGCTGATTAGCCGACTTAAGCGCAGCTTGCTCAGCTGCTGCTCTCGCAACAGCGGCTTGTTCGGCATCGCGATCCGCGTGCAGCCTCGCTTCGATTTCCGCAATCGTCTGCGATTCGGCACTGGCTCTGGCCCGGACCGCTTCTGCTGCAAGCTGCTCGGCATCCAGTTTTGTTTTGAGCAACGCGACAATTTCCTGCTCTTGCCGGACTTTTTCCTGTGCCACACGTGCAATAGCCTGATCCGTGGTGATTTTTTCCTGCGCCAGACTGGTGGCCTGCTGCTCCAGTCTGGCACGATTTTCCGCCGCCTGAGCAGCGTTGCGCTCAGCCTTGATACGCTGTTTGCTTTGCTCAACTTCATGCAATTCGTTGTCAGTTTTTTCTCTGGCGAGACGTAATTCCTCAGCCTCGTTTTCAACACGCAAACGTGCCGCCTCACGCAATTGCACTTCGATTTGCAATTTTTCTTCAGCCTGAGCCTGCAGCATTTGCTCTGCCACCCTGCGTTCGGCAACGGCCTGATCCGTTTGATCCTGAAGCTGGTCTATCTCAAGCCGAATAGCGCGTATTTCGGTTTCGGCACGTTGTTGCGCCGCCTGTTCCACCTGACTTTGCTGTGCAATCAGCAGCTGCAGTTCACGCTCAGCCCTGGCCTTGCCATCCGCCGCTGCGCGGGCAGTTTGTTCGGCTTGCAAACGCTGCGTCAATTCTTCCTGAGCCAGGCGCTCGGCTCGCAGCTTCGCCTGACTTTCTTCTTCCAGGCGCATGGCGATCAACAGTTTCGCACGCAATTCCTGCGTCAACTGCTTCTCGACTTCCAACTTGCTTTGAGCGACTTCAGACAGCCGCATCTCATCCTGGCATTTGGCCTCCAGCTGGGCAATCAGCTCCATTTCTGTCCGCGCACGCGCTTCTGCTATGGCACGACCATGCGCTTCGGCACGAGCCCGCGCCTGCGCGGAAAACCCGGCTTCCATCTCGGCTTCAAGATGCGCGCGCGCTTCCTGTATCGCCTGAGATTCAGCGATAAGTTCTTCGCTATCATTACCAACCAAACGAATTTTTGGGGGAGTCGCCATGGGGTTGCCTTGTAGTGCGTATTACTACGCGCCACGCCTGTTCTGTAAGTCTGCGACAATAGCAAGAGAGCGGGCATGCTGACAAGCAAAGCGCTCAATAAAACAACAAACCAGACTATTTCCGATCGCGGCAGCGCGGTTGGAATAATTCGTAAGAATCCAAGGAGTAAGTGATCATGGAGTACCGGCAACTAGGCAGCAGTGATTTACGGGTATCCGCCTTGTGCCTGGGCACAATGACCTTCGGCGAACAGAACAGCGAACAGGATGCGCATGCACAACTCGATTTTGCGGTGGCGCACGGGGTTAACTTCATCGACACAGCCGAAATGTATCCGGTCGCGCCGCGTGCGCAAACCCAAGGTCGCACCGAGCGTTATATCGGCTCCTGGCTCAAGCACCAGCCACGCGACCAGCTGATTGTCGCCAGCAAGATCGCCGGACCGGCGCGCGGCTTCGGCTGGATACGCAACGGCCCGCGCATCAACCGCGCACAGATTAATGCCGCAATCGATTCCAGCCTGCTGCGTTTGCAGACCGATTACCTCGATCTCTATCAGATCCATTGGCCTGACCGTTATGTGCCGATGTTCGGCGCGACCCGCTACGAGATAGCGCAGGAACACGACAGCGTGCCCATAGCCGAACAGCTGCTGGCACTGGCCGAACTGGTCAAGGCGGGGAAAATCCGACATATCGGCCTGTCAAACGAGACACCCTGGGGCGTGAGCGAATTCATACACTGCGCCGAATCGCTGGGCCTGCCCAGAATAATTTCGATACAAAATTCCTACCACCTGATGAACCGTACTTTTGAGAGTGGACTGGCAGAAGTCTGCCATCACGCTGATGTCGGGTTGTTAGCCTACAGCCCGCTCGCCTTTGGCCATCTCACCGGCAAATATCTCGCTGACCCGCAAGCCCAGGGTCGCATCACCCTGTTTCCCGGATTTGGTCAGCGCTATCATAAAATAAACGTGCCCGCCGCCAGTGCGGCCTATGTGCGAATCGCGCAACAAGCGAGCCTCATTCCTGCTCAAATGGCACTCGCCTACGCCCGCACCCGCTGGTTCACCGGCAGCGTCATACTGGGGGCGACCACGCTGGCGCAACTCAAGGAAAATCTGGATAGCCATACTCTGACACTATCGGCGGAGGTACGGGAGGAAATCGAGGCAGTGCACAAACAATATCCCGACCCTGCCCCCTGAAATCGCCTCACGGCACACCTCGACACACAGTCCACGACGGCTGACGCCCCACCCGCCCGGCGTAACTGGTTATAATCGCGGCCTCTCTAATCTCGCGTATCTGGAGCTTTTGTCATGTCGCTTAATTTGTTCAACACCCGTTCATCCTTCAAACTCGCCAGTGGCAAGCAGGGCACGCTGTATTCGCTGCCCGCCCTGGAAGCGGCCGGAATCGGCAAGATTTCACGCCTGCCGGTATCCATCCGCATCGTACTGGAATCGGTGTTGCGCAATTACGACGACAAGAAGGTGACCGAGACGCATATCCGCCAACTGGCCAACTGGCAGCCGAACGCCCCGCGCTCCGAAGAGATTCCCTTCGTCGTCGCGCGTATCGTCTTACAGGATTTCACCGGCGTGCCGCTGCTGGCCGACCTCGCCGCGATGCGTGACGCCGCCGCTGCGCAAGGCTGCGACCCGAAGATTATCGAACCGCTGGTACCGGTCAATCTGGTGGTAGATCACTCGGTACAGATAGACTATTACAACCGTCCCGATGCGCTCAAGCTGAATATGGAAATGGAGTTCGAGCGCAACAATGAACGTTACAAGTTTATGAAGTGGGGAATGCAAGCCTTTGAATCCTTTAAAGTAGTTCCACCAGGCGTGGGCATCGTCCATCAGGTCAACCTGGAATATCTGGCGCGCGGCGTGCAGCACAAGGATGGGGTGTACTACCCCGACACGCTGGTCGGTACCGATAGCCACACCACCATGATCAACGGCATAGGCGTGGTCGGCTGGGGCGTGGGCGGCATCGAGGCGGAAGCCGGCATGCTGGGCCAGCCGGTCTACTTCCTGACGCCTGATGTAGTCGGCGTGCACCTCAAAGGCAAACTGCGCGAAGGTCTGACCGCCACCGACGTGGTGCTGACCGTGACCGAATTATTGCGTAAACACAAGGTTGTCGGCAAATTCGTGGAATTTTTCGGCGAGGGCACGCAAGCGCTTACCTTGCCCGACCGCGCAACCATTGCCAACATGGCACCGGAATACGGCGCGACCATGGGTTTCTTCCCGGTGGACGAGACGACCGTCAATTTCATGCGTAATACCGGACGCACAGACGAAGAAGTGGATGCATTCGAGTCCTACTTCAAGGCACAAGGCTTGTTCGGCATACCTCAAGACGGGCAGATAGACTACAGCAGCGTGGTAGAGCTGGATCTGTCCGGTATCGAACCTTCGCTGTCCGGCCCCAAGCGTCCGCAAGACCGTATTGCAATGTCCGCCATGCGTGAAACCTTCAACACCCTGTTCAGCAAATCCATCGCCGAAAACGGCTTCAACCAGCCTGCCGAAAAACTGGCAGTGCGTTATCCGACCGGCAAGGGCGACCTTGCCATCGGCAACGGCGATGTGCTGATTGCGGCGATCACTTCCAGCACCAACACCTCCAACCCCGGTGTCATGCTGGCGGCTGGCCTGCTGGCGAAGAAGGCGGTTGAAAAAGGGTTGAGCGTCCAGCCGCACATCAAGACCACGCTGGCACCCGGCTCGCGCGTCGTAACCGGCTATCTGACGGATGCCGGGTTGCTCGAACCCCTCGCACAACTGGGTTTCAGCGTTGCCGCCTACGGCTGCACTACCTGTATCGGCAATTCCGGCCCGCTGGATCCGCAGATCGAGGCAACCATCGTCGCCAACCAACTGATCGCGACAGCAGTGCTGTCCGGCAACCGCAATTTCGAGGCGCGCATCCATTCCAATATCAAGGGCAACTTCCTGGCCAGCCCTCCGCTGGTGGTGGCCTACGCCATCGCAGGCAAGATGAATATAAATCTCGACACAGAAGCGCTGGGTGTGGGCCGCGACGGTCAACCGGTGTTTTTGCGCGATATCTGGCCTTCCAGCGCAGAAATTCAGGCTGTCACCCACTATGCGACCAACCCGGCGCTGTATCGCTCGCTTTATGCCGATCTGACCCGCGACCTGCCGTTGTGGAACAATATCGAAGCGCCTACCGGCGACCAGTACCGCTGGGATGATTCGACCTACATCGCCTGCCCGCCGTTCTTTGACACGTTCAGCATGACGACTGGCGCGATTAGCGGTGTGAGCCGCGCGCGGGCGCTGGCGATATTCGGCGACTCCGTCACCACCGACCACATCAGCCCGGCTGGCAGCTTCAGTCCGACCAGCCCGGCTGGCAAATATCTGCAGGACAAAGGCGTGGCCGTCAGGGATTTCAACAGCTACGGTTCACGTCGCGGCAATCACGATGTGATGATGCGCGGTACGTTTGCCAATGTGCGCATCAAGAACCTGATGCTGCCAGCCGATGCGGGCGGCAATCGCACCGAGGGTGGTTACACGCTATACAACGGAGAGCAGACTGACATTTACACTGCCGCCATGAACTACATCGCGGCAGGTACGCCGACGGTTATTTTTGCCGGGGAAGAGTACGGCACAGGTTCCAGCCGTGACTGGGCGGCAAAAGGCACACAACTGCTCGGCGTCAAGGCGGTGATTGCCAAATCCTACGAGCGCATCCACCGCAGCAATCTGATCGGCATGGGCGTGCTGCCCCTGCAGTTCAAGGGAGACACCAGCGCTGCCGGACTGCAACTGACGGGAGAAGAAAGTTTTGATCTCAGCGGCATCGACGACGATTTAAAACCGCAACAGGACGTGACCCTCACCATCACGCGCCGCGATGGCAGCACACAACAAGTGCCGCTGCTGCTGCGCATCGATACGCCCATCGAAGTGGACTACTACCGTCACGGCGGCATCCTGCCGTATGTGCTGCACGAACTGGTTAGCCGTTAACCAGAAGTTTACACGCACATCTCCGCGTGCTGGCACGGGGAGATGTCAAGGGTAACCCGTGGAAATTTATCTTGGGAGATGCTGATTTATTCACTAAAACTGTCATTGCGAGCGAAGCGTGGCAATCCAGCATGTTGATTATAAATAAATTCTGGATTGCCGCGTCGCTGCGCTCCTGATGAAACCACTAGCCAATCGACTAAGCCAGCAAGCTGGCAAGTCGCTGGTTATCGCAAAGACGATTTAATCAGCGCTTCCCTTGCAGTCAATTACTGCCAGCAAAAAACGACGGCAGCGCACACCTGAACTTCCCTACCTTTGGGTTTCGCCATCAAAATCCGGGTAATATCTTTGCAACACGGGCTTCATCAACAAATCTTCTTTGATGACATGATCAACCAGCCAGCTGCGCAGCAGATTTGTGAAGTGAGCGACCGCAGTTGACGACCATTCCTGCCCCATTTCCTCAATTTCCCGTCTCACCTGGTCGAGCTGTGTGAGTAAGTTATCGTGAGACTTGCTCAGACCGGGGACTTGCGTATAGCCAGCAGCGCGAGCAATTTTTTCTTCCCTGACAAAATGCACTTTTGAATATTGAGAAAGACTGTCTAATGCAGCAGACAACTCGCTTTGGTTCTGTGTGCCCAAACTTCGCTCAACCCGATTTATAATTTCAATGAGATACCTGTGGTCAGAGTCAATCACATCATTGCCAACGCTTAACTGATCACGCCATACCAAGCTCATAAATTCTCCTCTGAAATTTGACCGTCACAGCCGTTATTTTTATTCTTCCTGCATTTCCTGCCCGGGAAACAGTTCCTGGGTGTAACCGAACTGACTCATGTCCCCCATCCTCATCGGATACAGTATCCCGTCCAGATGATCGCACTCGTGTTGCACCACGCGCGCGTGAAAACCGCTGACAGTACGATCAATTAGCGCACCATATTCGTCGAAGCCCTGATAACGAATGTTGCAGGGGCGCGAAACCATGCCACGCAAGCCAGGCACGCTCAAGCACCCTTCCCAGCCCGCTTCGGTCTTGTCATCCAGCACGGTGATAACGGGATTGATGAGCACGGTTTCCGGCACCGTTTCGGCATCCGGATAACGCGCGTTCAACGCCACGCCGAAGATAACCACACGCAGCCCGACGTCAATTTGCGGTGCGGCCAGCCCGGCACCGTTCAGGGCCTGCATGGTGTCGCGCATATCATCCAGCAGACTGTGCAATTCAGCACTGTCATAGCGGCCAACCGGTTCCGCGACCTTGAGCAGGCGCGCATCACCCATGCGCAAAACGGTTTTAATCGTCATGGCAGTTGACCACGCATTCGAGAATACTGCGCACCCGCCCCATCGCATTCCGTGCGGTGGAAGCAACATTTTCCATATTGATGCTTTGTAGATTATCACCCCGCCCCGCCGTGTAATTCACCACCACGGCGAGGGTGGCATAGTTCATTTCCAGCTCCCTTGCCAGCGCGGTTTCCGGCATGCCGGTCATTCCCACCATATCCGCACCCTCGCGTTCATAGCGATTGATCTCGGCGATGCTGTCCAGACGCGGCCCCTGGGTTGCCGCATACACGCCGCCATCCAGGCAGGGCTGACGAACTTCGGTCGCACCGCGCAAAATACGACTGCGCAGTTCAGGTGAATAGGGCAAGGTAAAGTCTATGTTCCGGTAACTGGTATTGCGCGTATTGAAAAAAGTAGCGTCACGCCCGTGCGTGTAATCAATAATCTGATCGGGCACCACCAGCGTACCCGGCGTCAAATCCGCGCGTATTCCGCCGACCGTTGCAACAGAGATAACATCCGTCACGCCCTGTTCGCGCAATGCCCATAAATTGGCGCGGTAATTCACCAGATGAGGCGGGATGGTATAACCATAACCATGTCGCGCCAGAAAAATAATTTCATGCTGATTGAGCATGCCGAACAGGAACGCGCCGGAAGGCTCACCATAAGGCGTGCGCATCACTTGCCTGTGCGTGATGTTGAGATTCGCCAGTTCCGTCAGGCCCCTGCCCCCTATGATTGCCAACATATAAACACCCTTTCAGAATTCATGCCGCAGTCCTCAGTCCTCAGTCCTTCACGCAACATCTTGGGGCGCAGCCCCTTAGTTGTGCGGGGAATGCCCCTCGCTCAAAACAAGGAGCACGCAGCGCGACTATGTTTTTAGGCGAAGACCCCTGCGGTCTTGCGGCATCAGTCCTCAGTCCTGTTTTTTAACCGCATAAATCGCGGGCAGATTGCGCCACGCCCCCTCGATATCCATGCCATAGCCGAACACAAAACGATCCGGCAACTCCAATCCCACAAAATCTGCCTGAACCGGCTTGAGCCTGCCATGTCGCTTATCGGCAAACACGGCGCTGTAGCAGTGTTGCGCACCCAGTTCCAGCACCCGTTCCCGTAACGCGGCCAGGGTATGGCCCTCGTCCAGAATATCGTCTATCAGCAAGACCACGCGACCACGCACCGAGTCATGCGGGGCCACCTTCCAGTGCATCGCACCCCCTGCCCGCGCATCGCCATAGCGTGACACATGCACATAATCAAAATCGAGCGGAAAGTTGAGCAGCGGCAACAACTGCCCGGAAAAAACCACTGCGCCTCCCATCACCGACAGTACCAGCGGGTGTGATGCACGCAAACTGTCATTGATGTCCCGTGCGACCTTGTGCAGCGCTGCTTGCACCTGCCCCTCCGTGCACAGCAATTCAGCCTGTTGCAATAACTCGTGTGCACGCTGAATGGAGATCGTCATGCACTATCACCACTGCAGGCTCTTCAAATAGGCGGCAAACTCTTCCTTGACCTCCGGATGTACCAGCCCCATAGCCACACCGGCCTTCAAGAAGCCAATTTTTGAACCGCAATCATATCGTGTACCCTTGTAGCGATAGGCCAGTATCCGTTCTTCCGCGATCAGTGCGGCAATCGCATCCGTCAGCTGCAATTCGCCGCCGGCACCTGCGCTTAAATTGTGCAGATGATGGAAAATACGCGGCGTCAGAATGTAACGTCCCGCCACGGCCAGCGTGGAAGGCGCATCTTCGGGGGCAGGTTTTTCGACTATACCTGTCACCTGTTCCAGTTCTGCATTCACTTTGGCACTCTCGACGATACCGTATTGCCGGGTCAGCTCACGCGGCACATCCTGCACGCCCAGTACCGAACTGTGATGACGATCATAGATTTCGACCATCTGCCGGGTGATCGAAACCTCACCCACCATCAGGTCATCCGCCAGAATGACGGCAAAAGGCTCGTTCTTAATGACAGGTTGCGCGCAAAGCACGGCATGCCCCAATCCCAGCGGCTCGGATTGACGGATATAAATACAATTAATGCCATCCGGGATGACTTCCTGCGTCAAACGCAATAGTTCCAGCTTGCCCTTCTTCTCCAGTTCGGCCTCCAGCTCGTAGGCCTTGTCGAAATGATCCTCAATGGAGCGCTTGCTGCGTCCGGTTACGAAAATCATGTCCGTTATACCCGCGGCTACCGCTTCTTCCACCGCATACTGAATCAGCGGTTTATCCACGACAGCCATCATTTCCTTCGGGCTGGCCTTGGTGGCCGGCAGAAAGCGGCTTCCCATACCTGCTACCGGAAATACGGCTTTACGGATTACCCGTAATGGTCTTTTGCTCATTATTACCCCTCGATTAATAATAAAAATTCATCTTCATTTAATACCGCAACCCCCAGCTCCCGTGCCCGTTCCAGCTTGCTCCCGCTCTCCAGACCCGCCACCACATAGTCCGTTTTTTTGGATACGCTGCCGCTGACCTTGGCGCCCAAGGCTTCCAGTTTTTCTTTGGCTTGCTGTCGTGATAGTGCCGCAAGTGTGCCGGTCAGCACAAATGTTTTTCCCGTGAAGGGCAGTATTTGATCCGGCTGCGGCTCATGTTCGTCCCAAACCACCCCCAGGCTGCGCAGTTGTTCAATGACGTCGCGATTGTGCGCCTCGGCAAAAAAATCGACCATACTCTGCGCCACGACCGGCCCGACATCGCGCACCTGCTGCAAACCCGCCGCATCGGCTGCCAGCAGTTTATCCAGCGAACCGAAGTGTTGCGCCATATCCCTGGCAGTGGCTTCACCGACATTACGGATGCCCAGCGCGAAGATAAAGCGTGCCAGCGCAGTGTGTTTGCTGTGCGCTATCGCGTCCAGCAGATTCAATGCGGATTTTTCGCCCATGCGTTCCAGGCTGGCGAGAGCGGACATGCCCAGCTTGTACAGGTCGGCAGGCGTATTCACCAGATTCGCATCCACCAGTTGCTCAACCAGTTTGTCGCCCAAACCGTCTATATTCATCGCACGACGCCCGGCAAAATGCAGCAGCGCCTGCTTGCGTTGTGCCGGACAAAACAATCCTCCCGTACAACGCCATGCTGCCTCATCGACCGCGCGGGCCACGTGTGAGCCGCATACCGGGCAGAGGGTCGGCATGACAAACTCACGCGCATCAGCAGGACGCTGCGCCAGCACCACACGCGCCACTTCGGGTATCACGTCACCTGCGCGGCGCACGATGACGGTGTCGCCGATACGCACGTCCTTGCGGCGTATTTCGTCCTCGTTATGCAGCGTGGCGTTGGTCACCGTCACTCCGCCGACGAACACCGGCGCCAGCCGCGCCACCGGCGTCAGCGCGCCGGTGCGCCCGACCTGCACATCGATATCCAGCAAGGTGGTCATCGCCTCTTCAGCGGGAAATTTGTGTGCGATTGCAAAACGCGGCGCGCGCGCGACAAATCCGAGCCGCTGCTGCAACGCCAGAACATTGACCTTATAAACCACGCCATCAATCGCAAAAGGCAGGGCTGCGCGTTGCTCGCCCATTTCACGGTAATAATCCAGCAATCCATCCACACCGCTGACCACGCGGCGTTGTGCGGCGACCGGAAAACCCCACTGCTGCAACAGCGCCATTTGGCTGTCATGTTGTCCGGGCAGAACCAGTCCTTCACAAAGTCCGACACCGTAAGCAAAAAAACTGAGGTGACGCGTTGCGGTGATACGCGAATCCAGCTGACGCAGGGAACCCGCCGCCGCATTGCGCGGATTGACGAACTCCTTGTCGCCATTGGCGCGCTGCTGTGCATTCAGCCTGTCGAAATCCCGGTTAAACATCAGCACTTCGCCGCGTACCTCGACATCAGCCAACAGATCACCTCCTGCCGCATCATGCAGACGCAGCGGAATCGCGCGCACGGTACGCAGATTTTCCGTCACATCTTCTCCCGTGCTGCCATCTCCGCGTGTGGCGCCCTGTACAAACATCCCGTTGCGATAAGTCAGGCTGATCGCCAATCCGTCAAACTTGAGTTCGACCGCATATTCCACGTCAGCCACGCCCAGTGCCTCGCGGATACGGGTGTCGAAAGCGCGCACCTCCTCCTCGCTGAAGGCGTTATTGAGCGATAACATCGGCGTGCGGTGCGGCACTTCCGCAAAGTATTTAAGCGGCGCCCCGCCCACCCGCTGGGTAGGCGAATCCAGCGTCAGCAGTTCGGGGTAGTGTGCTTCAAGGGACTGGAGTTCGCGGAATAACTGATCGTATTCCGCATCGGGAATGGCCGGCTCATCCAGCACGTAATAGAGGCGGTTATGCCGCTCGATTTCGGCACGCAGCTGTGTAACGCGAGCAGTTGCGGCAACAATCGCCATCAGGAAAACAATCGACGTGCCTGGGCGCTGCCCGGGATCAGATCATTTTCACGCATTTTCGCTTCCACCTCGACCAGTTGCGCACGGATGCGGGTCAGACCGGCATCGGTCAACGGCAGTTTGTGGTCATCCACCAGACTGAGCTGCAACTCGCCAGCCAGTTGATGGGCAATTTTTACCAGCAGATCGAAATTTTCCGCCGGCTGCACCACGCGTGGCACATCCAGCATCAGCGTGATGCCCGCCGTGGTGGACTGCTCCAGCGTGTGATGCTGGAAGGGTTTGCTGTCCTGATTGATCAGCGTCATCAGGCTGTGCCCTTGCGCATTGAACAAATGAAACGCCCCGTCCGACTCCAGCCTCATGCCATGAAGCACGGCCGCCTGCGCAACTTTCCCGCCGCTTATCTGGCGTTCCCCCTGAGGCCGCAGATTGATGCCCACCATCTGGTCCACTTCGGCGCAAAACGCATCCAGTTCGAGCGCGGTGCGGTGTGTTTCCTGAATATCAGGCACGGTCGAATCTGCCCCAATAGCCTGCGCCACCCCCTGCACCAGATCGCGGAAATCGCCCAGCTTGGCCACGGTAATGACGCCGCTTCTGTCCACCAGTTGCAATGCAATGCGGAATTTTGAATAAAGTGGCTGGCTCTCGGCGATAACCCGCTCCCATTGCGGCGCAGCTAAAGTCAGGCCACACACTTGCACAGGCTTACGGAAATCAAATTTTCGTTGCCACAAACCATCCAGCACCGCTGCCGCAGCGGGTTCGGCCAGATGCAATTCGATGATGAAATCGCTGCGCATATCAAGCAGAGCGCAGGGTTCACTCAGCGTGGTAACAATATCAATGACGGGTAATTCCGCAACGATTTCCGCTTCCACTGCGCTATCCACCTCGACCAGCGCATCCTGATTGACCAGCATCGGCTCTTCCGGAATAAAGGATACCGATTCGACAGCCTGTTCAGGCTGAGCGGGCTTTTCCTGATACAGGGCATCGTCATGTTGCTGACTGAAGGCTGCGCCAAACTTGCGACTGTACTGACGTTGCTTCCACCAGCCGAATAGATAAACCGCAACCACCACACCCAAACCGATTGCCAACAGGGCTACTTGTAATTCACTCATATTTTGAATACCAAAATTCGCAGACTGCACAAAAACGTCAGCGCGGATTATCTCAAGTTGAGTGATAAAAATCTATGCCAATGGCAATTCAGGTGAACTGACACCGATGCTCGCCACCTCTTGCAACGCTTTCAGAAACTGCGGCTGTTCATGCAATTTATTGGTCGCAACAGGATGAAGCAGACCGCGCATATGCGCGATACGCGCACGGCTCATCACCGACATATCCCAATGCAGACCACGCAGCAATTCATCCGCCGATTCCGGCTTGTTACACACCAGCACCATATCGCAACCCGCATTCAGCGCGGCAGAAGCCCGTTGCACGATATTTCCGGCAACTGTGGCGCCTTCCATACTCAGGTCGTCGCTGAAGATACAACCGTCGAAACCCAGCTTCCCACGCAGAATATCTTTCAGCCATACCGGCGAAAATCCTGCCGGGCGGTTGTCCACCCTGGGATAAATGACATGCGCGGGCATCACCGCCGTCAAACCGAAACTGATCATCTGCCGGAAGGGAATCAGGTCGCAGAACTCAATATCGACAAATTCGCGTTCGTCCACCGGGATCGCCAGATGCGAATCAGCCGCGACATAGCCGTGCCCCGGAAAATGTTTGCCTACGGTATGCATGCCCCCCTGTTTCATCCCCAGCAAAAGACTGTGCGCAAGCTCGGCAATCGCCTGCGGATTGCGATGAAAAGCCCGGTCACCAATTACGCCGCTGTGCTCATAATCCACATCCAGCACCGGCGTAAAACTGAAATCCACACCGCAACCACGCAGTTCCGCCGCCAACACATAGCCCGCCTGCTGCGCCAGATGACGCGCCCGCTGCGGTGCAACGTCCCAGATTTTCCCCAGTTCGCGCATCGGCGGGATCTTGGTGAACCCGTCGCGAAAACGCTGCACCCTGCCGCCCTCGTGATCGACTGCAACCAGCAACGGCGTGGGTCGCAGCGCGTGTATCGCGGCGGTCAGCTCAGCCAACTGAGCAGGTGATTCGTAATTGCGCTTGAACAGGATCACCCCGCCGACCAGAGGATGACGCAACCGCGCCACATCTTCGTCCGTCAGTCGCGTACCCAGCACATCCAGCATGACCGGCCCTAAACCCATGAATCCTCCCTGATCAGATCAACCTTAAAACCTCATTTCATCCACGAAAGGCACGAAATTCACGAAAGAAAACAATCGACTACATAAATTGAGCAACGCACCCAACGGGTGATGCAACAAATCAGGATATGCATTTGAATTTGTTCGTGTTTTTTCGTGGATT
>JAUSAO010000063.1 GCA_030652475.1 Gallionella sp.
ACAACCATGATTCCAGAGACCGCCATGCCCGCAGCTCGGACAGCGCAGAGGTCGATAGACTTCCGGTTTGCTGCGCAGCGTCTCAATATGTTGGCGAAGGGTGCTGATGCCAGATACAATTCGACTCATAGGCCGGTCTCCTGCGTGTTGTGAAAAGTGTCAGAACTTCCCACATTAACAGAGGTGTATCGGCCTTCTTTACGTTCAGGTTGTCTTGCGATAGTTGCGGTGCGGATTTGACAGGTTCCCTGATAAATCTCGGGATGGTGGAAGCTGGGGAATCTCAGCTATTGAGGGACATTACAGTGGTGACGGCTCCTCCTTATTATCCGCAATGGCACATTGCTGACGGGTATGCGAATGGGTGGAGTAAAGTCGTTGTAACTGGATTGCCGTAGCGCTTCGGGCTTCGCAAAGACGTACGCTTATGGCTAACAGGTCAACCGAAACGGCAGTATCTTGAAATTGGAATCACTGTGCGAATTGTCTTTATTAATCGTTATTTCCGTGCTTATCCGGTTGATACCCTTGAGCGTGCCGGGTAAGCAAATTTGCCATGAATCTGGCTCAAAATACGCAAGATTGCCGCACAAAACGGAAAATCGCGGACGACTTTCGACTCTTTTGAGCCGAGATGAGTTATTAAGGGCAACAACCGGATAAGCACGGTTATTTCTATCCGGATCACAGTGCGACCAGTCAGTTGCTGTCGGATCTTGCTTTTTATCTGGCGGAGAGAGGGCATGAGGTGCATGTGATCAGTTCGCGTCAATTGTATGACGCACCAGTTGCCCAATTGGCTAATTTCGAGCAGGTTCATGGTGTTTATGTGCATCGGGTCTGGACTTCGCGCTTTGGACGCGGCAATTTGTTGGGGCGTGCGTGTGATTACCTGTCTTTTTACGTTGCGGCTACGGCGAAACTGTTTTTTCTTGCCGACCGCACGAGTGTCGTCGTGGCGAAGACGGATCCCCCATTGATCTCTATTCCCGTATCCTGGGTGGTTCGCTGGCGGGGTGCTTGTATGGTGAACTGGCTGCAGGATGTATTTCCAGAAGTGGCCGTGGAGTTGGGTATGCGGATTGCGCAATGCTTCGCTGCGAACAGCCGGGATGAATGTGGCGATTGGCGAGCGGATGGCGCTCAGGATTCGTGACTGTGGCATTGATACAAATAAAGTCAGGGTAATCGCTAATTGGGTTGAGGGTGATGTGATTACGCCGATATCGCCGGAAATAAACCCGCTGCGCTTAGAGTGGAATCTAGCTGGCAAGTTCGTGGTGATGTATTCCGGCAATATGGGTCGTGCTCATGAATTTGAGACGATACTCGATGCTGCAACGCTCTTGCAGCCGGATACACGATTTGTATTTCTGTTTGTGGGCGGAGGTAATCAGTTAGGCCCGCTGGGTCTGTCTGTTGTCTCCAGAGGTTTGACCAATGCACAGTTCAGACCGTATCAGCCCAGGAATCAATTGGGTATGAGCTTATCTGTTGGTGATGTGCATTTGATTTCGTTGCGACCTGAGCTTGAAGGGTTGATTTTGCCAAGCAAATTTTATGGGGTGCTGGCGGCCGGCCGACCGGTTGTATTCGTCGGCGCGGCTGACGGTGATATTGCTCGGCAAATTGGTGAGGCAAATTGCGGCGTTGTGGCAGAACAGGGTGATGCGCGTGGCTTGGCAGATTTATTAAGGCGTTTGGCAGATGCCCCATTAGAGGCTGAACGTATGGGGAGTAATGGCCGCCGATTGTTCGATGCTGAATTGAATCAGTCTAGATCGCTGGCGGTTTGGGAAGAAACGCTGGAACATGTCTTGCAAACTTCTCCGCAGGTTTCTGTCAGGTAGGGGATGTTTAAGCAAGCTGATTTATTCGGTTTTTTCGTTTCCGGAGTGGTTTGCTGTGCGCCGGCATGAGGTGTGAATGGTGACTGGCGAGGAAGGTGCGACAATCTAATAAATGGCACATAAGTATGTGCTACACTTAAATGCGTGATAATTAAATCAGGTAAACCCCCGGCTATGCCGGGGGACTCAGCAAGGTTTGATAGTGTGATACGGTCGCACAGTATTATTCCCTCCCCTTGTACCCGCAAGGGGCATCCCCGCCGAGTGCGGCAGCAAGCTGCTCGCACTGGCGTGAAAGGGGAGGGTTAGGGTTGGGATGGGTTTTCATCGTGGGTAGATGCGTAAAGCGCAACCCCGCCCCCATCCCAATTGCCCCCTCGCTTCGCTCTCCCCCTCTGCAAGGGGGAAGGAGAAAAACTCAGCCGCCTGGGGCCGGCTCAAGGTTTTATCAGCGCCTTTGAGGCGCTCACCCAATAAGCCTCCGGCTTTGCCGGAGGTAATTTAACTTTATTAAGGAGCATTCTCATGGCTACAGTCAATTTCACGGGCGCGGTAGATCGCGAACTGATCAGGCGGGCAAAGATCGTTGCCGCAAAAACGGACACTTCTGTCAATGCTCTGTTCAATGCCGAATTGCGCTACCTGGTGGAAACCTTCGAGGCTGCCGAAACTGCCAGCAATCAGAATTACCGCACGCTGCTCGACTTTTCGCTGGGGCGGATCAACGATCTCGCCGCCAGGGCGACGCTTGGCATCGACAGCGAGGAAGACCTCTTTCTGTTCATGGCAGAAGCTCGTCTGCCTATGCCGCGCCTGCCCGCCGCTACCACGCAAGCTATGGTAGACGAACTCAATGCGCTGGCGGAGTAGGTAGTGACGGAGGCAATAAAATCGCCCATTGTCCTGCTACCCGATGCCGGGCCACTGATTACCCTGGCCTATGCCGATGCGCTGGACCTGTTACTTAAGCCCGGTTGGTCAGTGCGCATGGTTGACATGGTGCAGCACGAAGTCACACGCAACGCTACCCCAACCAGCGCAAAGATTCGTCGCTGGATTATCAACCATTCGATCCCCGTTTTCAGTACGCGCGCCTTCCAATCCTATCAGGCAGCTCGGTCAGGCGGCGAAGTGCCGCCACGCAAGGCGAATCTCGGTGAGTTGGCGATTCAGGAAGTTATGAGCGATTTTGCGCTGGCCGTGCCGGTCACGACCGGAGTGTTTCTGTTCGAGGATCACAAGATTGCCCGCGCCAGCTTTATGCTTCCGGATAACTGCCGCAAGATCAGCACGCGTGCGTGGTTGTTGTTTCTGGAGGGAAAAGGATGGATTGATTCTGCCGCTGAGATCGAGCGAGCGGCGATTGCCAGCGGACGAAATTTCTCACAAATTCGGTTTCCGCCGTAGTGAGAAATTTTAGGTAATCTATAAAAGCTGGTTTTTTATACTTTAAATGAAGTAAATGCATTAAAGTCTATAAATATGTATTTTATATAAAGCTGTGTGATACGATGCGCCATGGATGAAATTATCAGATCAACGGCTGACTGGGAGCAGTTTATTGGCGATCAGATCAGGGTAATGCGTATCGGACATGAAATGAATCAGTCCGAGCTTGCTGTTGCGGCAAACCTTAGCGTGGGTGCGGTCAAAAATATCGAAAACGGCAGAGGTTCTTCACTTAAAACGCTCATTTTGATTGTGCGCGCCATGGGAGAGGAGCGATGGTTTGAATTATTGTCACCTCTTGACGATTTTAGCCCCATACGAGCATTGCGAGATCAGAACTTAAATAGCCAAAGGCGGCGTGTATTTAAATCAAAAAGCCAGTCAAAAAGATAAATCCGGATAGTTCATTAGGGAACCGCTGATTAAATCGTCTTTGCGAGGAGCGTAGCGACGTGGCAATCAAGAATTCGTTTTATATCAACATACTAGATTGCCACGCTTCGCTCGCAATGACGAAGCTAATGGATTATTTGGGATAATATCTATGTATAACCCGGTAAGCATCATTAATGTTGTCGCCTGGGGGGAGCAGGTTGGGGCGGTCGCACTCAACCCGCGCACCGGTTATTACGCCTTTGAATACAGCGCAAAATGGCTAAAGACGGGTATTGAGCTATCCCCGTTCAATCTGCCGTTGCAAAAAAAGGTATTTCAGTTTCCGGAGCTTCCTGAAGAAACCTATAATCGCCTTCCCGCCATGCTGTCCGATGCGTTGCCTGACAAGTTCGGTCATGCGCTAATCAATGCCGCATTGGCTGATGAAGGCGTTTCGAAGGAAAATATCACGGCGCTGGATAGGCTGGCTTATATGGCTGATCGCGGCATGGGTGCGCTTGAATTTAAGCCAAGTCGCGGGCGTCATCGTGCGATGCCAACGGCCATTCAGTTGTCTTCACTGGTGGCAGGTGCTAAAAACGCACTCGAAGGCAAGTTTAATGGCGACAGCGAAACGGAGTCAGCGATTCGCAGCATCATTCAGGTCGGTATTTCGGCGGGCGGCGCAAGAGCCAAGGCCGTGATCGCATGGAATCCTGAAACAAACGAAATCAAATCCGGCAATTTGCCGCACGGCCAGTATTTTGAGCCCTGGCTGATTAAACTGGACGGCGTTGGTACTGATCTCGCGCTGGGATCTGGCGGTGATTATGGGCGAATTGAATACGCCTATCACCTGATGGCGGTTGAGGCGGGCATTCAAATGTCGGAATGTCGATTGCTGGAAGAAAACGGTCGCGCCCATTTTATGACTCGACGTTTTGACCGGGAGGATGGGGAAAAACACCACATCCAGACGTTGTGCGCCATACGGCATCTCGATTTCAATGCAATCGGCGTGCATAGTTACAATCAATACCTGGAGACCATCAGTGGCTTAAAACTGGATGATGAGCGCATGCAGCAAGGGTTTAGACGCATGGTTTTTAATGTACTGGCATGCAACCATGACGACCATACTAAAAACTTCTCATTCCTGTTCAAAAAGTGCGGTCAGTGGGATTTGTCGCCCGCTTATGACATCACCTTTGCGTTCAATCCGGACAATAAGTGGACCAGGCAGCAGCTTATGTCTGTGAACGGAAAATTCACCGCCATTGAGAAATCTGACTTTATGGAAATTGCAGATCGCTTTATGGTTAGGGGTGCCAAAATGGTGATCGCGGAAGTAGCTGATGCGCTCGGTCAATGGCGTGTATTTGCGGAGCGGGCGGGAATAACAAGGCAGGCAGCTATCGACCGGATTGCGAATGCAATTGCATCAAAGACATTGCGGTTGCGGCAGAATTAATCATATCGAGGCTGAATATGATGGCGGCACTATATAAGGAGATTTTGCAGGAGGGAGTCACAACAAACGATATTGCACCCCGGTGTGACAACGAAGTAATCCAGTGGAAGGAAGGTGTTTTTAACCCAAATTATCCATTAGGGAAATTCTTCCCCCCCTCCCACCTGCCTGAAAATTTTTGATGAAGTTCGGCCTGTCACACCGTTTCTAGGATTAACCCGGATTGTTCATTAGCTGATTTAACCCATCCCCACCCCAGCCCTGATGAAACTACTGATAAGACTACTCAATTTTGGCTAAGGGCTAAAGCCCAAGCCATCATTGATAGCCAATCCACTAAGGCAGCAAGCTGCCAAGTGGCTGGTTATAAGCCAGCAAGCTGGCAAGTCGCTGGTTATCCCCTTGAAAGGGAGGGAGAAGGGCAGATGGTGCCGGGCGGCAGCACTTCCATGCCAACCCCAGCCCTCCCCTTGTACCCGCAAGGGGCATCCCCGCCGAGTGCGGCAGCAAGCTGCTTGCACTGGCGTGAAAGGGGAGGGAGAAGGGCAGGCGCAGTGGCAGGCATGCCAGGTGGGGCTGACATTCCCGCGCTCAAAATCCATACTCTCCCCCCTTCAAGGGGGGAGTTGGAGGGGTCGCTTAAGCGCCTGGATTACCTCGAGCGGCATACTCGCCCCCCCTTCAAGGGGGGAGTTGGAGGGGGGAGGGGGGAAGAATTTCCCAATGGATAATTTGGGATTAACCATCAGAAGAATTTCAAAAGAACAGGCTGCACCGAATATTGCATTGAGTTACTATACGGAAATTAGTTATGTATAGTAACCAGAATGAGGTGGCATGATGTTCGTTGAGTTGAGTTTGTCAGCACAAACCACGTATGCAGAAATATTCGACCAGACCAGGAGTCTTGAAATTGATTCGCTGTCGTCTTTGCCGGGTGCTTTTTACACGCGGGTAATAAAGGGCAAGGAATACGTTTACTTCGGTTACAGGGACGCGAATAGTGCAAGCAGGATGATTTATGTCGGACCAAATGATGATCGGGTTAAATCTTTGGCGGCAAAATTTAAAATCGCCAAGTCATACCGAAAAATGTCGGATTTGGTTCGCTCCGCTCAAGTATTGGGCTGCCAGGGCATGATGCAAAAACACTTCAAAATAACCAAACAATTGGCAAATTACGGTTTTTTCAAAGCGGGTGGAATCCTTGTCGGTACGCATGCATTTTTGGCGATAGGGAATATGCTGGGTGTCCGCTGGACTTCCGGCAACAAAACGCTGGATGTTGATTTTGCCCACGCAGGCAAAAATATCTCCATCGCACTTCCTGCTGATATGCGTATTTCGGTGCATGATGCGCTGACCTCGCTGGAAATGGGCTTACTGCCGATCCAACATTTTTCTGGCGCTGCGGGCGCACAATATCGCAATCCGCAAGATCCGGAACTGCGAATAGATTTTTTAACCTCGATCGGGCGGGAAAAAGAAAATGTTGTCATGAGTAATCTTGGCATCTCACTTGAACCATTGAAATTTATGGAGTTTTCTTTGGAGGGGACGACACAGGCTGTCGTGATGGGACGAGACGATGTTTGCCTGGTTAATATTCCATCCCCGGAGCGCTTCGCAATTCATAAACTGATTGTTTATGGCGAAAGGAAGCCATCGGAGCGGGTAAAGTCCATAAAGGATATTGCGCAATCAGCGGCGCTGATAGATTGGCACATCAAAAATGGCTTATCAGACAAAATTACGGAAGCATGGCATGACGCAGTGTCACGCGGCCCGGGCTGGAAATCGCGCGCTCAAACCGGGCTGAATTTCATGCTGTTGCGCCACCCTGAATTAAAAGTCGTATTTGATGTGGGGTGACCTGCTCCGGATAAACCTGAATCCGGACAAGCCGTAACCAAAAAAGGTCATTGCGAACCGCATCTGCGGTGTGGTGCTCACCTTGCGCGCAAGGTGGATACTTTACCAACGTCCATTATGGACGAAGTATTGGCAAAACTTGCTCCAATTTTCGAGGGACTGTGACGAATGTATATAGGCCTTTTGGCCTATATACATCGGCGGGCTGTGTCGTTACATTGCCAATCGGTATTCTTCAAAAATGCCGACAAAATTTTGGCTATAAGTATCATGAATAAGCGATGTTTTTTTGGATAACGATCCAGCTATGGGTGGCTTGGGTGCTGATGAGGCCTCATGAAAATCAGTGCAATGGCGAAAAAGAACGTGTTTTAAACCCTGGCTTGCCAGACGAAAATCTTTGGAATACTTTTGAAACATTTCAATTGTAAAATCCACCCTTGGCGTACCCTGATTAATTCTAAATTTTGTTGTATTTTTAGGCTTTTATAAATGTTGATAGTTTTATTCGGGATGTTCATGTCGTTTGTTACGTGCTATTTTTTGGTGCGCTACAAAAATCTGCATGCACATCTGTCTAGCGACCATATTGATGCCGGTCCTCAAAAATTCCACGCGCAGCCCACCCCGCGTATCGGCGGGTTAGCAATCGCGGTTGGTTTAGTCACGGCTTATCTGTATGTCAGGCTAAGTAATCAGGATGCGAACGTAATAATACAGTTCAGCTATTTGCTGCTCGCGGCTATGCCCGCATTTACAGGTGGCTTTGTTGAGGATTTGACTAAGCGTGTCAGTGTTTCCAAGCGTTTGATTTTATCCATGGTTTCAGCAGCGATTGGCGTCTGGTTGCTCGGCGCGGTAGTTAATCATTTGGGTATCGCTCCGCTGGACTGGCTGTTGCAATGGCCGTTTGTCGCCATCTTGCTTACGCTTTTTGCCGTCGGCGGCGTAGTCAATGCGGTGAATATCATCGATGGATTTAACGGTATTGTCAGCGGTTTTGCTGGTTTTATGCTGCTTGCAATCGCGATTGTGTCGTTTCAATTGGACGATTTATTCCTGTTGAATGCTTCACTGGCCATGCTGGGTGCGCTGTTAGGTTTTCTTTTCTGGAACTATCCTCACGGGAAGATATTTCTGGGTGATGGCGGTTCTTATTTGATTGGTTTTTGGCTGGCAGAGCTGGCCGTGCTGATCGTGGCGCGCCACCCGGAGGTGTCTCCCTGGTTTGCAGCATTGTTATTGGTGCACCCCGTTTGCGAGACGCTATTTTCTGTTTACCGTAGAAAATTTTTGAACGGAAAATCGCCCTGGCACCCCGATGGGTTGCATCTTCATACCTTGATATTCAGGCGGTTGAACCATATACAGTGGGCTTCAAAGTCCGCGCGTCACAAAGTGCATTGCAACTCGATGACTGCACCGTATTTCTGGTTGCCTAAATTGGCAACCGCTTTGCTGGCGGTTATTTTTTGGGATAATTCCATCGCTTTGATGGCTGCAACACTTTTGTATGTGGTGTCTTACGTATGGCTATATTGGCGTATCGTAAAATTCAAAACC
>JAUSAO010000071.1 GCA_030652475.1 Gallionella sp.
ACCACGCATAGCACTGCCTAGTTTTAGCACTGCCTCGTTTACGTCTACTGGGCCCGCTACTCTCGGCATTAGGCGCTTGAGGTGCAGCAGTGCCGCTATCAAACCGAGCACCCGTGAGCGATGAA
The DNA here is from genome assembly GCA_030652475.1 of Gallionella sp. Lineage (GTDB taxonomy): Bacteria > Pseudomonadota > Gammaproteobacteria > Burkholderiales > Gallionellaceae > Gallionella. Next base: position 126 of record JAUSAO010000071.1, read on the forward strand.
CTGCTTCGAGTACGCCTCGTCACTGGATCTAACATCCATAGCCAATTTTTGTTTTCCCCCTGCTCTTTCGAACTACGACATCCCGGGCCGTGCAGAACAGCGGGCCGCATCGTCCTGATCTGACTTCCGTTGTCAACTCGACTGCCCATCGACTCAATGTTGTTGACAGCTTCAGCACCCCACCTCTCACAGGTATTCCGCTCGAAAGCAAGAGTGTGCTTGGCGGGGAAGTCCCACTGACTGTACTTCATTTGCTTTCGTCTTCTCGACCTTGCGTGCAGCTGCGCCAGGGTATGAAGACGACAGAGTGGCGGCACACACAGGTACAGTTCAATATCAGAGGAACTTAGACCTGATAAGTGCAACACTCGATCTTCAACATCAGTGCCTGAATGCGATGTGCATCGGCCACAAGCTGTGCCACTTGCAGCGTAGTTTCTTGTACCTGCAGTGCCGTGCGTGCTTCCAGTTACGCCTCATGTTCCCGCAAGCGTGAGCACTTCAAGCACAGCAAACCAAGCTTGTCATCGTACGAGGCACACTTCAACCACACGTATCACATAATGCAGCCACTGGCATCCAATGGCTCATTTGGGCCTTGCAAACTCCAACACGAGGGGCCTCCTCTTCTCGCCACTGCCGCTTCGTACAGGCTGCGCTTTGGACGCAGCGTGCAGCAGCTGCAAGACACTCTACTGCAGAGCGGGGTCAAGCACCACCACTGTGTGTGGCACGAGGTGGGAGGCATGACGTATTGTTGCCAGGGCACAAGCAGTGGCAGCACCCCTCGTATGCAGCAACGACGGCTGGTGATGGTGAGCCTCCGCAGTCCTCCTCCTCGGCTGCACCGGTGAGTGCCCACTGCCACTTCCTCCTTCACGAGCACACATGCGGCTCCAGAAGCTGGTGAAGGGGTGCGGCTGGCTCCAGACGATCTTGCTAGCGGCACTCTGTTTGCAGGGAGGCTGTGCGCGTCGCCAGTATCGCCCTCACCGGCACATCATCATCACTGCTCTCTATCTCAATAGGAACTGTGCCCGTGCGTGGCGTCACGCGAGTACTGGCAGGTGTGGCTGCAGCCGAGTCAGCGCGCATGCCACTCGCCCTTCCCGCTGTCAAAGTTGCAGCAGCTCCTCCACTGTTGCTACTGGCTGATGCAAGAACACTCCCCCCATTACCACCACGCATAGCACTGCCTAGTTTTAGCACTGCCTCGTTTACGTCTACTGGGCCCGCTACTCTCGGCATTAGGCGCTTGAGGTGCAGCAGTGCCGCTATCAAACCGAGCACCCGTGAGCGATGAACTGCTTCGAGTACGCC
>JAUSAO010000079.1 GCA_030652475.1 Gallionella sp.
AGTCAACCAAATGCGAAATCAAGCCCACCATTTCCACCGACACACCATTTTGTGCCAAGGTCGTTGTCTTCATACGCAGCACCTCCGTTTTTGCAGTATGCAAATATTATAAGTGGTATTTTAGTATTTTCCAAATCCCTAATAGGCTGCTTGATTGCAAACTCGGCAGCGACGATAGCAGAAAAGAACATCGGTGACTGCTGTTCAAGCATCAGGCGGTAATACTGGACCGCGATGGAATGATTGGGGCGTTTTCCGTCAACCAGTGAAATCAGAAAACTGGTATCCAGCAACACGGCAGTCGTCATGCCTTGCCGCCCCGCAATGTTTCCACCCAGGCAGCAGAATCGGCCACATCAGCCCAGGCTTGCGTTCCACGCTCGACCATGCGCTTGAACTCATCCTCGTCATAGCTCGGCTGATGCGCCTCGAAAGCCAGCAAGCGCAAATTACGCAAAGCCCCCGTCAGCAGGTTTTCCTCAGCCGTGACATGCAACAATGCCGGGCGGTATAGGCGGTTATGCTCTTCCTTTGCCAGCAAATCATGGCTCGCTGCAACCGTCACTGTTTCGCCAGTCTCCAGCTCAAGGTGGACATTTGCCTTAGTCTTGCCACCCAGATCAACGACTTTGCCATGCAGATATTTTTCGACATGCACCCAAGCCTGCTCAACCCTCCGATAGTCTGTTGACGAATTTATCGAGAAGCCTACCTGAGCGGTACGATCCGCAACCAAATAATTCCGGTTCGGATTCTGACGGGCTGCGACCTGCCAACGCTCCACTACACTGGCTCGTTTGACATCAATCAGACTCAGCGAATCGGGAGATTTCAAATGTTCAAGATCACCCCACAAGGAAACTGCTGCAAGTAACCCTGTAACCACCAAAGCCAGCGATCCATCCTCTACCGAAACCAGCACCTGCGCCGGATCGATATCGCGCCCAGCACCTTTGAGAAACTCGCCCACATCTTTTTGAAACTCGCCTAACAGCGCCAACGGGACGTGCTTAGGCCCGACCTCCACATCATTGATGCGGTCGCTCACAGCAAAGCGTAGTTCGTTGATCGGGTTCATGATAGTCAGGTAGCATTAGTAGCTGCGCGCATTTTATGCCGTTATGGACGGGGTGTCATTAAATACTGCCACCTGCCCCGACAGCAGGCGCGGCAGCAGCAGGTCGCGGGTGCGGCGGAGGTTGGCGGTTTGACGTTGGAGTGTGGCGGCTTGCCACTCGAACGTCTCAGCCAATTCGCAAAACTGATTCAGTAACGATGTTGGTGGAACAAGAATTCCCAGCGTGTAGGCTTGATTGCGACTCAAGCCTGGAACAGCGGCATCGCTGTTGATAAAATTTAGCGTTGGAAGAACGTAGAACAAGAACCGCAATGGCAGTGACGAAGTCACGAAATAGGCGGTGTCAATGACGAAGAAATCGTCGTCGCACCAGAAGACGCTGCCTACATTCCCCTTTCGCCCGACGATGATGCCCGGCCCTTCGACTAAGGCAGTATCGTGAGTACCAACAACGCCGCTGGAGCCAAAGACTGGGTACTCACCGTCGCGCCGATCTTCTTTTTTGAGCGCCTTGCCATAGTTCAGCTCCAGAACGTCGTCGAGCTTTTTCACCTCCCATCCCTGCGGAATCTGCCCAAGCGGTGAATCGACAAACGAGACGGATTCGTGGCCGGGGTAGCGGAAGTGGACGAACCATTCGCGGTAGAGGCTGCGCGCCATTTCTTCCAGTATGCGGATGCGCCGCTGGTTGTTTTCGATCAGTTCGTCGTAGGCGGAGAGGATGCTTGCGATGCGGCGTTGCTCATCAAGCAATGGAATTTCAATCGCCGTTTCGTTAAGTATTGTGAGCGTCAAAAACTTAGTCGCTGCACCAGTTGAAAAGCTGCGCAACTCTGAAAGTTTTGGCCGTAAAGCATAGTAAAGAAATTTAGTTGTTAGCTGTTCAGAGTCACGGGGCTTAACGATATAAGTCCGCTGGTAGGCATCAAACTTTCCGTGGAAGTATTTCAGCGGGAAAATGCCGTTGGCATTATTTCCACCCAGCAACACACACTCTGTATCGAAGCTGTAAGTGTTCGTTCTCAGAGTCTCCTGAGAGCATGTAAAGAATGGGTAGTTACCATCGGGCACAGCGGCATTTGAATCAAGCTTGCCGGTCTTGAAATAAACCAACTCGCCAAGCTTCGCTGTTCGCCACTTGCTCGCCAACATCACGTCTTCGGCTCGGTAGCGTTCAATAAGCGCAGCGCATTGCACCAATCCATGCGGCGCAATGCCCGTTGGTTATTGCGCCCTACATTGGGTGTCATCTTCATACTTCAATTACCTTTGACACATTACGCACGACCCTCTGTTCCAGTTCGTCCACCTGCGCAACCTTGCCCTTCAGCAGCTTGCGTACCTCACGTTGCGCTTCTTCGGCAGAAATCGTTTCGACCAATCCGCTGTCAATTTCCGTTGAGCGACGCAATGCTTCCACGCGCCATGCTTCAGCGATACTTGAAGAATTAGTCATGCTTAAGTTCGAGTGGCTGGCTACGCAAACCGGGGAGCGTCAAGAGTTGCTGGTCATTGGTGAGCAGAACGGCATCCAGCACCAAGGCACTGGCGACTACAACTGCATCAGGCAATTTCAAACGCCGCTCGCGGCGCAAACGGATTGCCGTTTCACGCACGGACGCACCAACTTCGACGCGATGCAGTGTGGCAAGCAGTCCGCGCCAGACGAGTTCTTGTTCGGGCTGCATTTCCGGCCAGGAAAGCAGTTCGATTTCGCTGATAACCGAATAAGCGTATGTACCAACGGGTAGTCCCTCCGCCAGCTTGCCGCCTTGTAGGTAAATCAGTGCATTTGTATCGAGCAAATATTTCATGGCCATTCCGTATCACGGATGCGCCGCTGATAAGCCACCCCGTCTTCAGGAAATGTTGCGACACCAATAAATTTAGCCAAGTCACGTGACGGATCAATCTCTGGCCAATTAACGGCAGGGGAAGCCGCGTTGGATTTTGCAGCGAGGTATTCCACGAAATCGAGTACCTCGGCCTTGCGGTGTTCATCCAAGCGATGAAGGTGCTCAATGATGCTGGTTTCTATGGCGGTGTTCACGGCGTTCTCCTTGAATCAAGTCAACAGCGATGCGACATTTTGCGCGATACGAGTTTGCAATTCCAGTGCTTCAGAATTCAGCCCTTCCAGTTCTTCGTTGAGTGTTTCCAGATTTGCTTTGAAGTCTTCATCGCTGACTGCTTCGCCGGGTGCCACGCCGACATAGCGACCGGGGTTGAGGCTCCAGCCTTGCGCTTCGATTTCGGCCAGGGTGGCAGCTTTGCACAGGCCGGGAATGTCGCGGTAGGAAACCCCTCCCAGCCTCCCCTTGTCAGGGGAGGAGCTAAAAACCTCCACCAATTTGGCCTTGGCTTCTTCGCCGCCCAAGGTGTAGTCCGGTGCTTCGCCACGATACAGGCGGACGATGTTGGCGATGAAGCCGATCTGTGCGTCCGACCAGTCGCGGTGGGCGCGGTCGATCTGGCGGTAGATGTGACGGGCGTCGATGAAGAGGATGGTGTCGGCACGCGAAACCCCTCCCGGCCTCCCCTTGTCAGGGGAGGAGTGGTTGGCTTTGCCTTTGTCGAGGAACCACAGCGTACAGGGCAGCGTGACGGTGTAAAACATATTGGGGCCGACGGCGACCATCACGTCCACGGCGCGGGCTTCGATCAATTGCTTGCGGATTTCCTGTTCGCTGCTGCGCGCGTCAGAGGCGGAATTTGCCATAACGAATCCGGCGCGTCCTTTATCATTCAGGCTGGAATAGAACAGTTGTATCCACAGCATGTTGGCGTTGTCGGTGCGCGGCACGCCGAAAGGAAAACGTCGGCCTGCGCCGATGTCCGAGGCCAGCCGATCCTTGTCCACGGCGTTGACGTTGAACGGCGGATTGGCGAGGACGAAGTCGAATTTGCCGACGGCTTCGTGCGGATCGTCGTAGTAGCTGTTGATGTGGCCGCCATGGCGGATGTCGCCTTCGAGGCCGTGGATGGCCAGGTTCATGCGCGCCAGGCGCCCGGTGTCGTCGGTCTTTTCCACACCGTGGATGACACAAAGCGCGCGCTCTGCACAAACATGCCGCCAGAGCCGCAGGCGGGATCGAGGATGCGCCCGTGGAACGGTTCGATCACTTCGACCAGCAGGCGAACGATAGAACTGGGCGTGTAGAACTCGCCGCCCTTTTGCCCTTCGGTGCGGGCGAACTGACCGAGGAAGTATTCGTAGATGCGACCGAAGGCATCGTAGTCTAGGCTGACGGGTATCTCGGAGACTTTCTTCAGCAACTCTTTGAGCAAAGTGCTGGTGAAGATTTGAAAGGTGCGCGGCAGCACGCCCGCCAGTTGCGGATTGTGCTTTTCGATTTCCGCCATCGCATCATTGATGGCTTGCCCGACATTCGCGCCTTCCGGCAGGCTCAGCAGATGCGCAAAGCGCGCAGTCTCCGGCAGGAAGATGACGCTCTCGGCATGATAGGCGGCTGGTTCGTCAGTACGAGAGGTAGCGCGACTGGAAGATGCGCCAGCGGATTCCAATTCTGCTCGACGCTTGGCAAAGCGCGTCTCGGCAAACAGCAGGAAGATGAGGCCAAGTACAGGCGCGGAATACTGCGCCGCAGTCAGCCCGGAATTGGCGCGGAACTGGTCAGCCGCATTCCACAAACGTTTTTCAAGCGCATCACTTGCGAGGTCTTTTTCAGAGGGGGCAATCCAGAGCATTAAATTCCTTAAAAACCGTGTTCCGGCAGTGGGAAACTACCGTTTTTTACTTCAGCAACGTACAGGCTTACCGCCCCGGCGATGGAAGCCGCACCCTGCATGTAATTCTTCACGAAGCGCGGCTTCTTGCCCGGATAGATGTCCAGCATGTCGTACAGCACCAGCACCTGCCCTGAACAGGAGGCACCCGCGCCTATCCCTATGGTCGGAACAGATAATTGCGCGGTGATTTCCGCAGCCAGCAAGGCGGGCACAAGTTCCAGCACGATCATCGCAGCACCAGCCCGCTCGAGTGCAATGGCGTCCTCCAGCAGTTGCTGCGCAACGGTCGATTCCTTGCCCTGCACGCGATAGCCGCCCAACTGATGCACCGACTGCGGAGTCAGGCCGATGTGCGCACAAACCGGTATGCCACGCGCGGTGAGGAAGCGCACGGTTTCCAGCATCACCGCACCGCCTTCCAGCTTGACCATTTGCGCACCGGCTGCCATCAGCCTGGCTGCATGAACAAAGGTCTCCTGCGGGCTGATCTGCGATGTGCCGAACGGCATGTCGCTGATGATAAATGACTGTTTCGCACCGCGCGCCACACAGGCTGTGTGATAAATCATGTCGGCCAGCGTAACCGGCAAGGTGGTTTCCAAACCCTGCAACACCATACCCAGCGAATCGCCCACCAGCAACACGTCCACCCCCTGCACTTCGAGCAGCGCGGCAAAACTCGCGTCATAGCAGGTCAGCATGGCGATCTTCTCGCCACGGCCTGACATTGCTTTAATTGCAGTTAATGTTGTTCGCATAATTCACATTTAAACCATCAGCTTGCACAATAATTATTCAGCCATTCTTTCCAGAACCTGATCCAGACAGTCTTGCATGGCATGCTGCGCCAGCCCTATTGCCGGAATCGCACAATCCGGGGCTATCTCCAGCAGCGGCAGCAAAACAAATGCCCGCCGATGCATCTGCGGATGCGGAATGGTCAGACCCTGTTCATGCAACTGCAAGTCGTCATACAGCAACACATCCAGATCCAGCGTGCGCGGCGCATTATCAAACATGCGCTCGCGACCATGCTGGCGCTCGATATGCAGTAAGGCGGACAGCAAGGCCTGCGGCGCCAGGGTCGTGTTGATTTTTGCCACTGCATTGACGAAATCCGGCTGATCCAGATAACCCACAGGGGCGCTGCGATACAGTGCAGAGCAGGCCAGCAGGCGCGTGCCGGGCAAGGCGTCGATGTCCGTTATGGCGAGCCGCAACTGTGCGCTCGACTCCCCCATATTGCTACCCATACCGATAAAACAAATATGTTGCGTCACTCGGATGCCCGGTCATCAGCACTTTGGCCGTCAGACTCACCCGCTGTATGGGCATCCGGCTTCTTGCGCGGCTTGCGGCGACGTTTTTTGGCATCGCCCACACCTTCGGGTTGCAGCATTTCCTGACGGCGCGCTTCACTGGCATCCTGAAACTCGTCCCACCACAGCCCGAGCTCGTTATCCACTTCATTGCTGGCACAGCGCAGCAACAAAAAATCAAATCCGGCACGGAAACGCGGCTGCTCCAGCAATCGGTAAGGGCGCTGGCCGGCACGCTGCTCGAAGCGCTGCTGCAACAACCAGATTTCTTTCATTACCGCATCGTGACGGTGCGGAATGGCCAGCTTTTTCTTCTGGCGGGCCAGCACGCCATCCATCGCCGTGTGCATCGCACCCACCGGGCGTTCGCCCTGCTTAAGCAGTGAATTCCAGGCGGACAGCACCTCGTGCCACAGCAATGCGGCAAACAGGAAGGCCGGGGAAACCGATTTATCCTGGGAGATACGTTCGTCGGTATTGCGCAAAGCCAACATGACAAACTTCTCGCCCATGGGCTGATCCATGATCACATCCAGCAGCGGCAGCAAACCGTGATGCAGATTCATCCTGCGCAACTGTTGTATGCACTCGACGGAATGCCCGGACAGCAGCATCTTCAGCACCTCGTCGAGCATACGCGCCTCGGGCACGTTATCGAGCAACGATTTCATCTGCGCAATCGGTGCCGCAGTCGCCGCATCCAGACTCATACCCAGCTTGGCGGACAGGCGCACCGCACGTAACATGCGCACCGGATCTTCGCGGTAGCGCACCAGCGGATCGCCTATGATGCGCAATACCTGGGCACGGGTATCCTGATAGCCACGGTGGTAATCATAAATTTCCTGCGTCGCGGGATCATAGAACAGCGCGTTGGCGGTAAAATCGCGCCGTGCCGCATCCTGCTCCTGATCGCCGAATTCATTGTCGCGCAACAAACGCCCATGCTCATCGGTCTGCGCATCTTCCGCGTCCATCATGCACCGAAAAGTAGCGACTTCAACCAACTCTTCGCCGAACATCACATGCACCAGACGGAAGCGCCGCCCGATGATGCGTGAACGCCTGAAGACACGTTTCACCTCCTCGGGAGTGGCATCGGTCGCCACATCAAAATCCTTGGGCGTTTTGTCCAGCAACAAGTCGCGCACCGCACCGCCCACCACATAAGCCTGAAAGCCCGCTGCCTGCAAACCATCTGTCACGCGTTTTGCCCCATAGCTGATTTGTTCACGGGAAACGCCGTGCATGGCAAACGGAATCACCTGCGCATTGCCCTCTGTTTTGGCCTTGGCTGACCGGCGAAATACGCGCTTGAGAAATTTTTTGATCATCAAATATTTAATAATTAGGCGCAGCAGGTTGCGCGCCGAAGCGCGGATTATACACGGCAAGACCCACGGGGAATTATTAGACGCGCCCGACCCGTCAATGAAAAAGGCGCACCTCGTGCGCCCTCCCCCTATGCCTGTTTACCACTAACCCTTCAGACACGTCTTCATGAATGCCTTACGTTCATCGCCTTTCAGTTCCTTGGCCTTGGCATCCACGTTGCAGGACTTCATCCTGTCCTGTTGCGGCGCTGCGGTTTCCGGCTTGGCTGACGACTCACCCTTCAGCACATAGTCCTTCTTCAAACATTTACTCATGAAAGCCTTGCGTTCGTCACCCTTGAGCGCGCCCGCTTTCGCCTCCTTGTTGCAACCTTTCATTTTGTCCTGTTGCGCACCCGCAAAAACAGGAGCAGATACAGACACAGCAAACCCCAAACAAGCCAATGCAATCAATTTTTTCATGAATATCTCCTTGATTAGTCGGTTGTATCCCCTCGGACCGGGATGCTTCAACGAATGAAGCGCTGCCATTATAGCCATTGCGTCCAATTACACTACAGGGTTTTCACGGCAATTTCCGCCCCTGCCAAACCGCACCTGAATACCGGGCAACAGACCGCTTGCATGTCGCGTTCAGACGGCTAAAATAATACGTCACCCGATCACGCTGATACGCTAGCAAATCAGCAGTCAATCCATTGATTAATAGTCGATAGTTTTACTCAACCAAGTGTTAATTACGGTACTTTCGTTAGACCGAATCCTGGCGCTATTCAGTCGTTGACGCGGTTGCCAGATAGGCAGATACTTAGCCGCGTATAGGCTTAATACTATCAGGGTGACAGTCATGAAATTCATACGTTCTGCAAGTTCCTTGTTCTCTGGATTGGTGTTGCTTGCCGGCAGTGTCTATGCGCTGCCAGTCAACGCCGCACAGGAAGCCCCCTCCTCCAGTCAAACCGGGCAGCTAACCGCCCCGTCTGACCAGACCACGCAGGATGCGCGCGACCAACCCTTGCGCGATGCCGATGCGTTAATCAAGGATGGCAACCCCGCCGCCGCTTACACTCTGCTTAAACCGCTTGAATTCGAGCGTTCCGGTGAAATACGTTTTGACTATCTGTTCGGTATCGCTGCACTGGATAGCGGGCATGCAGACAAAGCGACACTCGCGTTTGAACGCGTGCTGACCATGGATCCTAATTTTGCCGGCGCGCGTCTGGATATGGCGCGCGCCTATTATCAGCTCGGCGATCTGCTGCGCGCCAAAACCGAATTCGAAACCGTGTTGGGTCAGAACCCTCCCGAATTAGCCAAAGCCACCATACAAAAATATCTGGATGCCATTGCCAGCCATGAGCAAGCCCAAAAAAACCGCATTAGTGCTTATGTGGAGGGCGTGGCAGGACACGACAGCAACATCGCCAACAGCAGCACACAGACTTTTACCTTCGCAGCCAATTCACCCTGGGGCGGTTTATTGCCGGGGAATCAATTGCCGCCGGGCACCCAGCTTACAGGCGTTTATGAAGGTATTAATACAGGCGGTGAAGTTAGCCACAGCCTGGATGCCAACTGGGGGGTGTATGCGGGGGCCGATTTGCGCCAGCACGGCAATATGATCCAGACGGCCTACGACACCATCAGCACTGATGGCCGCGTCGGGGTGACTTATTCACGCGAACAGAATGTGTACAAACTGTCCCTGAGCCTGGGACAACTTTATACCGCCAATTCCATGCGCCGCGATTCTCTGGGTGTGAGTGGCGAGTGGCAGCATGCATTCAGCCCTGCCAACCAGATGAGTACTTTTATCCAGTATGCTCAGAATCGTGCGAGCGGATTGGTATCGCCCTTCCCTGCGCCGCCTATGAAACCTACCGATGCGCGCATCGAAGGAAACACCGATCAAGTGGTAGCGGGTGCGGGTTGGGTACACATCATGACAGGGGGCAGGCATGCGCTGTTCGGCAGTATTTATGCGGGCAATGAGCTGGATGTCGCGCCGGTTATTTCTCCCGGCCTGCCCAACGGCGGGCGCACTGACGGCAAGAAGCATTTTGAAGGCTTGCGCATTGGCGGGCAGGCCGCTATTGCCGAACAACTGGACGTTATTGCCAGTACCGGTTTGCAGTCTGCGAGTTACAGCAAACTGAATCCAATGGGTATGACCAACCGTAGCGAGAAATTATACGACCTGACTGTTGCAGCGAACTGGCATCCGGACAAGCTCTGGACGATAAAACCGCAAATAGCATTCTCCAGGAAGCATTCCAATATTTCCCTGTACAGTTTTGATCGCACGGATGTTTCGCTGACCGTCCGCCGCGATTTCAAATAATTTTTTGTTTGGAGTGTCATCATGAAAAACATTAACACATTATTTTCCTGTCTGAGTTTGACGGTCGTCTGCCTCATGGCTGCCTCTCCGGCGGCTTACGCGGCCATAGCCGGACACGTGCAGTTCGTCAGCGGAGATGTGCAAATCGCCAACCCGACAGGCCAGGCCCGTTCGGCGCAAAAAGGCGATGCCATCAATGAAGGCGATACGCTGACCTCCGCGCCAAAATCCTCTGCACAGATCAAAATGCAGGACGGCGGCTTCATCGCGATTCGCCCGGATTCACAGATGAAATTTGACCAGTTCGTTTTCGCCGGCAAGGAAGATGGCAGCGAAAAAAGCGTCTTCTCCATATTCAAAGGCGGTTTCCGCGCCATTACCGGCGCTATCGGGCAGGTAAACAAACAGAACTACCGTATCACCACCCCGACAGCCAGCATCGGCATTCGGGGTTCCGACCACGAGACCCTGGTCATTATTCCCGGCAGCCAACTGGCACAACTTGCACCCACAGGCTCGTACAGCAAAGTGAATGTAGGCGGAACATCAATGACCACCAATGAGGGCACGCTCAACGTGGGGCCCAACCAAATGGGTTTTGCAGGCAGTCTGGGTCAATCACCGCAACTGCAACCACTCAATACCAACATCTTTACCGTTGCGCCCGCACCCGGCATCAGTGCGGGCAAGACGGGAACCGGCGCTGCACAGGAAAGCAGCTCCGGTTCAGCCACACAAGAAGAAACACCGCCCATTCGTGAGGCGGCAGTAGTGGATACCACTGCTCCCCGCACCGGGGGCGCGCCTGCCGCAAACGCGCCACCTGTGACAACAACCACCATCGCGGCAGTGGTTGCGCCACCGGCACCGACTACAGTTATGCCTACCACGACAGTTGCAGGCTTAGATGTGAACCTTACCACCGGAACAGCCACAACCAACACAGGACAGGTCATTCCGATTACTCAAAGCCTGGCTGCAGCTCAGGCGCAAACTGCTGCGAATGCGGCGGCGGCTGCGGCGAATGCGGCCACGGCTGCTGCCGCTACCGCGCAAACGGCCAACACTCAGCTGGTGGCACTGGCGCCGGTTGATACTGCTCCTGCAGCCACGGCCATCGCGACAGCCAACCCGCTGGTTAGCAATGCCGCTACAAGCTACTCGACCATTTCCACGACAACCCCCGTGGCAACTGCAACAGCGGCTACCACAGTGACAAACGCCACAACGAATGTCGGTACGGCAGCGGCTGCGGTGACGGCAGCCAATATCCTGACGCCCGTGGCAATCACACCGGCTGCCATGGCTATTGGATCAGCCAACGCCCTTATCGGCACGGCCACCCCTTTGGTTACCACCGCGAATGGGCTTGCTCCTGTGCCAATCACACCGGCTGCCACGGCTATTGGAGCAGCCAACACGTCTATTGGAGCAGCCACCCCTGTCGTTACTGCAGCGGGCACACTGACCCCGGCAGATGCAACACTGGCTGCTGCCAATGCGGCAGCCGCAGCGGCAACAGCTGGCACCGCCAATACCCAAACCACTACTGCAGCCAACCAGCTAGCGGCAAACGCCGCTTTTGCCGATGCGACAGCCGCGCCCGCGCTTGCTGCAGCCCAGGCCGCCAATACCACGTTGCAGAGCGCCAATACCGCTGTGCAAGGTGCCATAACGCCGATCAGTACGAACAATGCAAGTCTGACTGCGGCGCAGCTTGCCGCCCAGAATGCGCTGACTGTGGCCAACAATAATCTGGCTGCGGCGAACACCAGCCTGAACACCGCAACCACTCAGAATACGGCCCTGACTGCGGCACAGCTTGCCGCCCAGAATGCGCTGACTGCGGCCAACAATAATCTGGCTGCGGCCAACACCAGCCTGAACACCGCCACCAGCCAGAATACGGCCCTGACCGCGGCGCAGCTTGCCGCCCAGAATGCGCTGACCACGGCTCAGGCCAATCTGGCTGCGGCCAACACCAACCTGAGCACGGCAACCGCTCAGAACAACACGATTGCCGCCGCACAGACTGCCGCCCCTGCGCAACTGACCGCCGCACAAACCGCAGCGGCAGCCGCACAAACCGCAGCACTGGCCGCCCAAGCTGCTGCGACCCAGGCCGCCACGTTACAAGCGGCCGGCGATCTGGTCGGTGCGCAGGCACAAATGCTCATCGCCCAGCAACAGCTTGCCATTGCGCAGACACAACAGACTGCCGCCACCAGCGCGCAAACTGCGCTGGCAACGTCGTTAACC
>JAUSAO010000083.1 GCA_030652475.1 Gallionella sp.
ACAACCATGATTCCAGAGACCGCCATGCCCGCAGCTCGGACAGCGCAGAGGTCGATAGACTTCCGGTTTGCTGCGCAGCGTCTCAATATGTTGGCGAAGGGTGCTGATGCCAGATACAATTCGACTCATAGGCCGGTCTCCATTGTGCAACGTGAAAAGTGTCAGAACTTCCCACATTAACAGAGGTATATCGGCCTTCTTTACGTTCAGGTTGTCTTGCGATAGTTGCGGTGCGGATTTGACAGGTTCCCTGATAAATCTCGGGATGGTGGAAGCTGGGGAATCTCAGCTATTGAGGGACATTACAGGTGGTTTCAACCTTGTGATGGAAATGAATAGCGCAACAGTCAGGGACGGCAGCGATAATGCATGACTCATCGTGATATCAATCAGGCTTGTCAGAGTCGGTTAATTTTCAAATCGCCGACCATCCGATGTTCCTTCGTCAGCAGTCGTTCATTTTCGACAGCTGAATAGCAGCTATTGGCACATTGTACTCGCTCGGTATCTCGAATTGCCAGCGCCGAAGCGGTCGCTCAAAGTTAATTGAGCAAAGATAGGTTTGACTGTCGGCATTGGCCTAACTGCTGACATCTGCACCATTAGCACTAAACTGATTGCATACAGCGCTTGTTCATTTTAGTCAGTGAATTTGCTAATCACAATGCTGCCGATTTTCTCATCAATTTGTGATCGATTATGCCCTACATGCGAAAGGGGAAAACTTCATTTGCAGGCTAATACCTGCTATGAAATTTGCCCCCTTACTATTTACGACTTTAATGGTTAATTTACGACTTTAATAACCTATTTACGACTTTAATTGTACGGAACAAAGGAACAGAACAGGAACATGTGATTATTCCACGGTCACAGACTTGGCTAGATTTCTCGGCTTGTCCACGTCGGTTCCCTTCTGCAATGCGACGTAATATGACAGCAACTGCAATGGGATGGTGTGCAAGATGGGACTCAAATATCCTGCATGCTCGGGCATTTGCAGGATATGTACGCCGTCCGTTTCACGTATATGAGTATCCGCATCGGCGAATACATACAGCTCACCGCCACGCGCGCGGACTTCCTGCAGATTGGATTTTAGTTTTTCCAGCAGCACATCGTTCGGTGCGACCGATATCACCGGCATATCCTTGTCTACCAGCGCCAGGGGGCCATGTTTCAGCTCACCCGCCGGATAGGCTTCGGCGTGTATGTAGGAAATTTCCTTCAGCTTGAGTGCGCCCTCCAGCGCAATGGGATAGTGTAGGCCGCGCCCCAAAAACAGGGCGTGCTGTTTGTCCGCAAAGTGTTCGGCTATCTTCGCAATTTGCGGCTCCAGATCCAGCACCTTTTGTGTTGCGGCGGGCAGATGGCGCAGTGCATGCAAATGCTGTTGTTCCTGTTCCGGCGTCAGGCGTCCACGCTGCTTGGCCAGCACCAGGGTCAACAAAAACAGCGCAACCAGCTGTGTGGTGAATGCCTTGGTCGAAGCCACGCCGATTTCCGGTCCCGCACGCGTCAAGAAACGCAGCTGCGAAAGCCTGATAAGTGCACTTTCTGGCACATTGCAAATTGCCAGTGTATGCGTGTGCCCAAGCGCTTTGGCATGATTCAATGCGGCCAGTGTGTCCGCAGTTTCACCGGATTGAGAAAGCACAATGACCAGTGCTTTGGGATTGGGTACGCTGGTGCGGTAACGGTACTCGCTGGCAATTTCTACCGTGCACTGAATACCGGCAATTTCTTCCAGCCAGTAGCGCGCCACCAGACCGGCATGATGGCTGGTGCCGCAAGCCAGAATCAGAATGCTGTCTATGCTTTCGAATGAGGCCGCAGCTTCCGCGCCAAAAATCCCCGGAACGATGGATTTACTGTTACAGACGGATTCCAGCGTATCGGCAATAGCCTGGGGTTGTTCGTGAATTTCCTTTTGCATGTAATGGCGATAGTTGCCCAGCGACACGCTTTCGTTGCTGATTTCACTCACCTGAACCGGGCGATCAACCGGATTACCGTCCGCAGCGAATATTTGGTAAGCCAAGCGGCCTACTTCAACCACATCGCCTTCTTCGAGATAAACGACTCTGCTGGTGACCGGCAACAGCGCAGAAACATCCGAGGCAAAAAAATTCTCTTCTATGCCAATACCCATCAGCAACGGGCTGCCGCGTCGTGCGCAAATAATTTGATCGGCATTGTCTGACGCAATCACGCCGATGGCATACGCGCCTACCAGCTCGGTGAGTGCAGCCTGCGTGGCTGCCAGCAAGGTATTGCCAAGCACATAATGGCTGTGAACCAGATGTGCGATGACTTCAGTATCGGTATCCGATGTAAATTCGTAACCCTCCGCTGTCAGGCGGGTACGTAGTGATTCGTAATTCTCGATAATGCCGTTATGCACTACGCCGATCAGATTGCGGCTCATGTGCGGATGGGCATTACGTTCGCTGGGTACACCATGAGTTGCCCAACGGGTATGGGCGATACCGAGCAATCCCTGCGTATTGGCACTCTTTTCGCTCAGTTCAGCTACTCGGCCATTACTCCGCACACGATCCAGCAGTCCGTCATGTAACACCACCAGTCCGGCTGAGTCGTAGCCACGATATTCGAGTCGCTGCAATCCTTCCAGCAAGATAGGCACAACATTGCGTTGTGCTACTGCGCCCACGATTCCACACATATATTTAACCCCGTTTAAAGTTTGCTGGTTGATATTCGAAAATGATCGGCTGCACCTAGCTGGCGACCAGAGGCTAATTCTTTATCTGTTTAACGGGTCGTTTCCATCCTTTGACAGAAACCTGCTTGCTGCGCGACAGTGTGAGTTCACCTTCCGCTGTATCGCGGGTTATCGTTGAGCCCGCCCCTATGGTTGAACCCCGGGCGACGGTGACGGGTGCGACCAGTTGCGTATCAGAGCCGATAAAAACATCATCTTCAATCACGGTACGGTGCTTATGTGCGCCGTCATAATTACAGGTGATCGTGCCCGCGCCGACATTTACCCGTCGCCCGATAGTGGTATCGCCGATATAGCTCAAATGATTGGCTTTACTGGACTGTGCAATTTCGCTGTTCTTTATTTCGACAAAGTTGCCGACATGAACGTCGTCGTGCAACTTGGTCCCGGGACGGAGGCGCGCGTAGGGACCGATGCGGCAAGCCGATCCGACTATGCTGCCATCCAGATGGCTGTAGGGAGAAATTTGCGCGCCCTCTGCAAGGGTGGTATTTTTAATGACGCAGTATGCCCCGATTTGCACGTTGTCACCCAGCGACACTGCGCCTTCAAAAATACAACCGACATCAATTTCAACATCACGGCCACACTCCAGCGATCCTCGCACATCCAGGCGCGCCGGGTCTGCAAGCGTTACCCCCTGAGCCAGCAGGCGCGCCGATACAACTTGTTGCCAGGTGCGTTCCAGAACGGCCAGCTGGGATTTGCTGTTTATCCCGTGTATCTCCCATTCATGGGTGGGTTGCACAGTGCGAACCGCCACGCCTGCTTCTACCGCCATACCGACAATATCGGTCAAATAATATTCGCCCTGAATATTATCCGTACGCAATCGTGACAACCACTCGCGCAGCTGTTGAGTCGGCGCAAGCAAAATCCCGGTATTTACTTCAGTAATTTCACGCTGTTCCGCGCTGGCATCCTTCTCTTCGACGATACTGATCACATCACCTTGCTCATTGCGCACGATACGACCATATCCCGCAGGATTGGCCATATTTACCGTCAGCAAAGTCAGACCATCACCAATTTGCTGCATCTGATGCAATGTTTTGTGTTGAATCAGAGGAACATCCCCGTATAACACCAGCGTTTGGCTGTCATCGGCCAGATAGGGCATGGCCTGTTGTACTGCGTGACCCGTACCCAGTTGCGGCTCCTGAATAACGAATTGCGCCGCGTATTGCTGCATAGCCTGAGGAACGGTTTCTCCGCCATGACCATAAACCACGCAAATTTTCTGCGGCTGGAGTGAAGTCGCACAATCCAGCACATGCTGCAGCAGAGGCTTACCCGCCAGTGCATGCAATACCTTGGGTTTCGCAGAATACATGCGCGTGCCTTTACCGGCAGCCAGGATTACAACGTTTAGTGGGTTCATATCACACCTTTACTCGGACACGTAATTATAAGCAATTTAGCATGGTCAGGTTGGAACTACAGCGACATGAAGCCGACATGCGTTGATTATGAACTGCTGTTAACTACAGATATGTCAGGCACAAAAAAAGCAGCCTAAGCTGCTATTTTTGTGTGTCTGCACTAAAACTAATGGCCTGCGCTTTTGCGTATCTGGCTGATTGCCCGCAACTGCGCGACCGCTTCCAGAAGCTCAGATTGCGCTTGCGCATAATCAAGGTCGGAAGTGCGATTCTTCATCGCTTCTTCTGCTGCCTGCTTAGCTTCCAGGGCACGCGCTTCGTCCAGATCCTTACCGCGAATCGCAGTATCGGAAAGAATGGTCACTACGTTAGGTTGCACTTCAAGCACGCCACCTGAAACATAGATCAATTCTTCTTCCGCAATATCCGGACGTTTAATCCGTACAGAACCTGACTTGATGCGGGTTAACAACGGTGCATGGCGTGGATATATCCCAAGCTCGCCCATCTCACCCGGCACCACGACTACTTCTGCCAGACCGGAAAAGATCAACTCTTCCGCACTTACTACATCGACATGTACTGTCATTGCCATGGTGTTCCCCTTATTGGAGTGTCTTGGCTTTTTCGACTGCTTCTTCTATGCCGCCAACCATATAGAACGCCTGCTCTGGCAAGTGATCGTAATCACCATCAACGATACCCTTGAAGCCCTTGATCGTTTCTTTCAGTGTCACATACTTGCCCGGGCTGCCGGTAAATACTTCAGCAACGTGGAAAGGTTGAGACAGGAAACGCTGGATCTTACGTGCACGTGCAACAGCCAACTTATCTTCTGGTGCCAGTTCGTCCATACCCAGAATGGCGATAATGTCACGCAATTCCTTGTAGCGTTGCAGATTCTGCTGAACCTTACGGGCAACCGAGTAATGCTCTTCACCAACCACCAATGGGTCCAACTGGCGTGAAGTTGAGTCGAGTGGATCAACCGCTGGATAAATACCCAGCGAAGCGATATCACGAGACAAAACAACCGTTGAATCGAGGTGCAAGAAGGTCGTCGCAGGTGCAGGATCAGTCAAGTCATCCGCAGGAACGTAAACAGCCTGTACGGATGTAATCGAACCCACTTTGGTTGAAGTGATACGCTCTTGCAAGCGGCCCATTTCTTCAGCCAATGTCGGTTGATAACCCACGGCGGAAGGCATACGGCCCAGCAACGCAGATACTTCGGTACCGGCCAGTGTGTAACGGTAAATGTTGTCTACGAAGAACAGGATGTCGCGGCCTTCGTCACGGAATTTTTCGGCCATTGTCAGACCGGTCAGCGCTACACGCAGACGGTTACCGGGCGGCTCGTTCATCTGACCGAACACCATGGATACTTTATCCAGAACGTTGGAATCTTTCATTTCGTGGTAGAAGTCGTTACCTTCACGGGTACGCTCACCTACACCGGCGAATACCGACAAACCGCTATGCTGCTTGGCGATGTTGTTGATCAATTCCATCATGTTAACGGTCTTGCCCACACCCGCACCACCGAACAGACCGACTTTACCACCCTTGGCGAACGGGCAAACCAGATCAATCACTTTGATACCGGTTTCCAGCAGGTCAACGGAAGGCGAAAGCTCGTCAAATTTTGGGGCATTTGCATGAATAGGACGACGCTCTTCACATGGAATTTCACCTGCGTCATCAATAGGACGACCCAGCACATCCATGATACGACCGAGTGTGCCTGCACCGACTGGTACAGAAATCGGGCTACCCGTATTCATTACAGCCATACCGCGCTGTAAACCATCCGAAGATCCCATCGCAATGGTACGTACCACGCCATCGCCTAGTTGCTGCTGCACTTCAAACGTCAAACCTACTTCAGCAATCGTATCTGCGCCTGCTTGTAGTTTAAGTGCGTCATATACCTTGGGCATATGGTCACGTGGAAATTCAATATCCACTACCGCACCAATACACTGAACAATCTTACCTTGAGTCATTTGGAATTCCCCGTCTAATTTAATTTTGAGTTGTCGCCGTATCAAATAAACAATCAGCCAATTAGCCTACCGCTGCCGCACCGCTACATATCTCGGAAATCTCGCGAGTAATGGCGGCCTGACGCGCTTTGTTATATACCAATTTGAGATCAGCGATGACACTCTTGGCATTGTCAGATGCAGCCTTCATCGCCACCATACGTGAGCTCTGCTCGGAGGCCATGTTTTCCACAACCCCTTGATACACCAGCGACTCGACGTAGCGCAGAAGCAATTCGTCAATGACAACCTTGGCATCCGGCTCGTAAATATAATCCCAATTGCCTTGTGCAGCGCCCAGTTGCTCACCGCTGAGTGGCAACAACTGCTCTATGCAAGGCTCTTGCTTCATGGTGTTAACAAAATGGTTGTAACCAATGTGGATGGCATCGATCTCGCCCGCCACGTACGCGTCCAGCATCACCTTGACTGCGCCTATCAGACTGGCAAGGTGCGGGGCATCGCCCAAACCGGTCAGGTTAGACTTGACGTCTGCACCGAGCCGGTTCATGAAACCCAAACCCTTGTTACCTATGGCACAAACTGCGATGCCTTTGCCTTCTGAATCCCACGTCTTCATCTGGCCTACCACCAGACGAAGCAAGTTACTATTCAGCCCACCGCACAATCCTTTGTCAGATGTAATCACGATTACACCCACTTTTTTAATGGTCTCGCGTTTGACTAAAAAAGCATGCTTGTATTCTGCGTTGGCGTGCGAAAGGTGCGCCGCCACTGCGCGGATTTTATCTGCGTAAGGGCGTGCTGCGCGCATGCGCTCCTGCGCCCTACGCATCTTGGCAGCGGCAACCATTTCCATGGCGCGTGTAATCTTGCGTGTATTTTCTACACTCTTGATTTTCGTGCGGATTTCTTTACTGCCAGCCATTTCTCACTCCACCTTATAACCAGCCACCTGGCAACCGACTAGGGTTGCTTAGTGGAATGGCTAGTTGTTTATCATAACCAACCACTTGGCAACCGTCTTTTGGTTGCTTAGTGGGATGGCTAGTCGTCACATCAGTAAACTGCAGTTGCCTTGAATTCTTCAATCGCAGCAGACAACAGCTTCTCGTTATCCGCGCTCAGGTCTTTTTTGGATTCAATCGTATCCATCAATTCCTTGTTCTTGGACTTCAGGTAAGCATGTACCGCAGATTCGAATGCCAGCGCTTTAGGCACTGCAACGTCATCGAAGTATCCTTTGTTCACGCAGAATAAAGTAACGGCCATTTCAGCAACAGACAACGGGCAATATTGCAACTGCTTCATCAGTTCTGTTACCAGCTTGCCGCGCTCCAACTGCTTGCGTGTCGCCTCATCCAGATCAGAAGCGAACTGGGCAAATGCAGCCAATTCACGATACTGAGCCAGTGCCAGACGCACACCGCCACCCAACTTCTTGATTACCTTGGTCTGTGCAGCACCCCCTACGCGGGATACCGAAACACCCGCGTTAATCGCAGGGCGAATACCGGCGTTAAACAAGTCGGTCTCGAGGAAAATCTGACCATCGGTAATCGAAATCACGTTGGTAGGAACGAATGCAGAAACGTCACCTGCCTGAGTTTCGATGATAGGCAATGCGGTCAACGAACCTGTTTTACCTTTAACTTCACCCTTGGTGAATTTTTCTACGTAATCCGCGTTGACACGCGCTGCACGTTCCAGCAAACGGGAATGCAGGTAGAACACGTCACCAGGATAAGCTTCACGACCAGGAGGACGACGCAGCAGCAGTGAAATCTGACGGTAGGCCCAAGCTTGCTTGGTCAAGTCGTCATAAACGATCAGCGCATCTTCGCCACGGTCACGGAAGTATTCGCCCATAGTGCAACCCGCATACGGTGCGAGGAATTGCATCGCAGCGGAATCGGATGCCGTTGCGGCAACAATGATGGTGTAACCCAGCGCGCCATGCTCTTCAAGTTTGCGTACTACGTTGACAACAGTCGAAGCCTTCTGACCGATCGCAACATAGATACAGGTCATGTTCTGACCTTTCTGGTTGATGATCGCGTCGATCGCAACGGCAGTCTTGCCTGTCTGACGGTCGCCGATGATCAATTCACGCTGACCACGGCCAACCGGAACCATGGAGTCAATTGACTTCAATCCAGTTTGTACCGGCTGATCAACTGACTGGCGCTCAATAACGCCCGGCGCGACTTTTTCGATCTTGTCGGTCATCTTGGCATTGATTGGGCCTTTGCCATCGATGGGCTGTCCCAGCGCGTTAACGACACGACCGCACAATTCTGGTCCTACAGGAACTTCCAGAATGCGGCCGGTGCACTTAACCGTGTCACCTTCAGTGATGTGTTCATATTCACCGAGAATTACGGCACCAACAGAATCACGCTCAAGGTTTAAAGCCAAGCCGAATGTATTGCCGGGGAATTCCAACATTTCACCCTGCATTACGTCGGACAAACCGTAAACACGTACGATACCATCGGTCACGCTGACCACCGTACCTTCGGTGCGCGCCTGCGTCAGCGCTTCGAAATTATCGATGCGACTGCGAATCAAATTGCTTATTTCTGAAGGGTTGAGCTTCATCTGGATTTCCTTATCTTGATAAATCTATTATCAGGCCAGGGCGTTAGCCATTTCGCCAAGACGGGTTCGCGCGGAACCATCGATCACTTTGTCTCCGGCACGAATAACAACACCACCTAGCAAATCTTTATTGACTTTACAGACCAGCTTAATTTCGCGCCCCATGCGCTTCTTCAACGAGCTGATGATTTTTTCTTGCTGCGCAACTGACAAATCGAAAGCCGAGTCCACAACCACATTAACGGTTTTTTCAGCTTCTGCCCGCAATGTTTCAAACATAACCGCTATTTCGGGCAATATTTGAAGACGTTGATTTTCGATTAACACCCGCACAAAATTATTAAGTTGATTCGTTGGTTTGCCACCTAGCAAACCACTCACCAAACTTTCAAGCTGAGCGGGCGTTACTTGCGGACTGCCGATGATTGCGTGCACTTCGGGATGAGTGACTGCTTCAGCCAGGTTTACGATGGCTTCAGACCAGCCCTTCAAATCTGCCAGCTTTTGTGCTGCATCAAATGCAGCTTGTGCATATGGCCGTGCTGTAGTTATGGCTTCAGACATGATGTTCAGATTTCCGCAACAAGTTTATCGAGCAAGTCGTTATGTGCCTTGGCATCAATTTCACGGCCCAAAATCTTACTTGCGCCCGCCAAAGCGATTGCTGATACCTGGGTACGCAATTGTTCCTTGGCACGAAACACTTCCTGATCTATTTCAGCTTTGGCGCCGGTGATAATACGATCACCTTCCGTTCTTGCCTGATCTTTGGCTGCTTCAATAATTTCGCTGGCGCGCTTTTCACCACCAGCCAGAATGTCAGCTGATTTTTCTTTCGCTTCGCGCAATATTTCTGCAGCACGTTTTGCAGCCAATTCCAGATCATGCTTCGCGCGCTCGGCATCGGCCAATCCATCAGCTATTTGTTTTTTGCGCTCTTCCAACGCGGCGATGATGGGTGTCCAGACGAACTTCATGCAGAACCACACGAACAGTGCGAACATGATGGTCTGGGCGAGAAGAGTTGCATTAATGTTCATGCAAGCTACCTTTCCTGAATTGTGCTATGACGCTTAGGTTAATTACGCTACAGCGAACAACACATACATCGCGATACCAACAGCGATCATAGGAACCGCATCCACCAGGCCCATAACCACAAAGAATTGCGTACGCAGCATTGGAATAAGTTCAGGTTGGCGAGCAGCGCCTTCCAGGAAGCGACCACCCAAAATACCAATACCAACAGCCGCACCAAGTGCGCCCAAACCCATCATCAGCGCCCCAGCGATGTACAACAATGCATTTGCCATTTCCATTTTTTATTTCTCCTGGTAGTTAAAGTTAAAGTTGATTAAATTAATGATGTTCCTGATGCGCCATATCCAGATAAACCACGGTCAGCGTCATAAAGATGAACGCCTGCAGGGTAATAATCAGAATATGGAATATCGCCCAGCCCAATGACAACAGTATCTGGGACCCAAACAGCGTTGCACTGGTGGCCGACAGCCCCAAATACGAGCCGCCCATCAATGCGATAAGAATAAATATCATTTCACCTGCGTACATGTTACCGAACAGACGCAAGGCAAGCGAGATAGGCTTGGCGATCAGATTCACGCCTTCCAGCAGCAGATTGACCGGCATACCCCACTTACCAAACGGTTGCAGCGTCAATTCACCCGCAAAACCGCCCAAACCCTTTACCTTGATGCTGTAATACAGCACCAGCAGGAACACTCCGATCGCCATTCCGAACGTGGCATTCGGGTCGGTAGAAGGAACAACTTTGAAGTATGGAACACCAAGCGCCTGCATGACCAGAGGTACATAATCTATCGGCAACAAATCCATCAGGTTCATGGAGAATATCCAGAAGAAAACCGTCAAGGCCAGAGGCCCGACCATATTATTCTTGCCGGAGAAAGATCCGCGCACACTGTTATCTACAAATTCGAGCGCCCACTCACAAAAATTCTGCAATCCGTTAGGAATTCCAGTCGACGCCGCTTTCGCAACACGATGGAACATGAACATAAATACAGCGCCCAACAACAGCGACATAATAAAAGTATCCAGATTCAGAGCCCAAAAACCCATCGCCTTGGCTTCTTCCGCGCCATGCGCAATGGTCCACGTTGCCTGTTGCAGCGCTTCAACATTGCCGCTCACGTCATGACGCTCATAACCAGCAGGAAGCTGACCGTATGTCAGGTTTTGGAGGTGATGCTTGATATATTCTGCTGAGGTGAGTGCTTCGCTAGACATTTTTATTCGCTATCTAAGTCGTTATTCTACTCAAAAACAAGCGCGCTATGATCAGCGCTGCTTGACCTATCACAAAGCCACCCAATACCGCGAGTGGCGTTAATTTCAGTACTACCATACACAAACCAAGCAGCATCACTACCAACAAAAATCTTTCGATGGCATAAAAATACATGAGCCTTAATTGATGGTGGGCTTCCTGACTAACTTGCCGTGCTGACCGAGACATTCTCCAGGCCAGTTGTGCTCCATTGAAAACCGATACCGCACCGCCACTCATTAGCGCTATTGCCATCTGCGGCGAGCTTTTCAAGCTGTAGGCGATGCCTGTTACCACTAGCGTTACCACCAGTTGCAACACAACCACCTGTCGCGCTATTTTCTTTTCTTCGGCTTCAACATGCAAAAGCGCCGGAATAGTATCAGCGTTTTCCGGGTGTGTCAAACCCGCTTGTTGCACGTCAACGGTGCCTTTACTCAAGCTGCCTGCCTTCTTGCAACTTGAGCAGGAACGCTTCCAGCTGTTCATGACTCGCATATTCGATGACCAGCTTGCCCGAGCCTTTACTGCCCGATTTAATTTCTACCCGCGTTCCCAGGCATGCGCTTACTTCTTCCTGCAATCTGAGCGTATCCCTGTTCGGCGCTATCCTCTTCTTTGTATTAGCAGGCTCTGCTTCGCGCGTTTGCCGTTGTACCAGCTTTTCTGCCTCGCGCACTGATAGCTGTTCCTTCACGATTTTGTTGGCCAACAGTATTTGTTGTGCGCTTTCCAGCGGCAACAACGCCCGCGCATGCCCCATGTCCAATCTGTTTTCCATCAGCATGTCCTGCACGCCCTGAGGCAGCCTGAGCAGCCTCAGTAAATTACTGGCTGCGCTGCGCGAACGCCCTACCGCGTCAGCCGCTGTCTGATGAGTCATCTCGAATTCATCAATCAGCCGCTGTATCCCGATCGCCTCTTCCAGCGGATTCAGGTTTTCACGCTGAATATTTTCAATCAGTGCTATTGCCAATGCGGCATTGTCAGGCACGCTGCGCACCAGCACAGGCACGTGGCTCAGGCCTGCAATTTTCGAGGCGCGCCAGCGGCGCTCTCCGGCAATTATTTCATAGCTTTCATCAATCAACTGGCGCACAAGAATGGGCTGTATCACGCCCTGCGCCTTGATTGAAGCCGCCAAATCCTGCAGCGCCTGTTCCGCGATGTTTGAACGAGGCTGGTACTTTCCCGGCTTGAGCAATGTGACGCTCAAATCACGCAACACATCATCTTTTTCGCTTTTCCCGCCGGACAATAATGCTTCCAGCCCACGGCCCAATCCCTTTGGTGGTTTTGTCATACTCGCCTCCTTTAGGCTGACGTTGCGGATTTCGCCGCGTTATTCAATAACTCACCGGCCAGCGCCAGATAAGCTTGTGTTCCCTTGGAGGCTTTGTCGTGATAAAGCACGGGAACGCCGTAACTGGGCGCTTCGGCCAGGCGTACATTGCGTGGAATTACCGTGCGATAGACTTTGCTGCCAAAATGCGCCTGTAGCTGATCGGAAACCTGCTGCGCCAGGGTATTGCGCGGATCAAACATGGTACGCAGCAGCCCTTCAATCTCCAGAACCGGGTTCAAACTGGCACGCACCTTGCGGATGGTGTTAACTAAATCGCTTAAGCCCTCAAGCGCGTAATATTCGCATTGCATCGGGATCATCACCGATTTTGCCGCACACAATCCATTTAAAGTCAATAGGTTAAGTGCTGGCGGACAATCAATCAACACATAGTCATAATTCTCCGCGACCAGTTGTAGCGCATCTCTCAAGCGTGTTTCCCGCTGTGAAAAATCAACCATCTCGATTTCTGCGCCCGCCAAATCCCGATTGGCTGGCAGCACATCATACTTACCCGTCTCTGATTTTTTTCTGGCCTCGACAATAGTTTTAGTGCCCAACAACACATGGTAGACAGTGATTTCCAAATCACGCTTTTCTATTCCGCTACCCATGGTCGCATTGCCTTGCGGGTCCAGGTCGATCAACAACACCCGCTGCTTGGCTACGGCAAGACTGGCGGCAAGATTTACGGTTGTTGTGGTTTTTCCCACCCCGCCCTTCTGATTGGTAATGGCCATAATTTTTGTCATATTGCCGATTCTCCTCTAGGCGTTGCAATAACCAAACAGCGCGCCGCATCCAGTCCCGGTACGCGCAACGGTATGATTTCTTTCATAATACAATCATCCGGCATCCCTGCCAGCTCATTTTCCGGCAAGCCTTTCATGGCGACCCAGCGTCCATGTGGCGCAATCAGGTGGCGAGTTATGCGCAGAAAATCCCCCAACTCGGTAAAAGCGCGCGAAGTAATTCCGTCAAACTTGTCCGTCGTTTGATATTCCTCAACTCTTGCACAACGAACCTGCACATTACGCAGACCCAGCTCGATAATAGCCTGTTGCACAAAACCGGTTTTTTTACTATTGCTGTCCAGCAGGACGAATTGCCATTCCGGTTGTACGATAGCCAGAACCAAACCCGGCAAACCTGCCCCACAACCCACATCCAGCCAGCGTCCAACTCCCAGATGAGGAATCACGGCCAGACTATCCAGCAAATGATGACTGAGCATCTGCTGAGGATCGCGTATCGCCGTCAGGTTATAAACCTTGTTCCACTTTACCAGCAACGCCAGGTAATCGAGCAGTTTCGCCTGTGTTTCGCTACTGATTTGTATCCCCAGTTGAATAATACCGCGCTCCAACCCTTCGGCTAATGACGTGCGATTATTCAGCTGGCCTGGCATCACGAAATCCACGTTTTAAATGCACCAATAACAATGAAATAGCAGCAGGCGTAATGCCGGAAATCCGTGCGGCCTGACCAACCGTTTCAGGCTTATATTGATTTAGTTTTTGCTGAACCTCTATGGATAAGCCTCGCACCTCGCGATAATCGAGGTTATCCGGTAAATGGAGTGCCTCATTTTGCTCATTTCGATCAATTTCCTGATTTTGCCGCTCTATGTAGCCATGATATTTAGCCTGTATTTCTACTTGCTCAGCCACTTTTGGGTCGGCTACTCCGACACCGCCCCCCGTCAGGGTGAGCAAACTGGCGTAGTTCACATCCGGTCGACGCAACAGTTCATACAAGGAATATTCGCGCTCAATATTTTTACCCAGTACACGCTGCGCATCTTCTTCCGGCAAGTTACGCGGATTCACCCATGTTCGGCGCATACGCTCTTGCTCAATGGCAATCGCTTCACGTTTTTCGTCAAATGCCTGCCAGCGCGCATCATCTACCAGACCTAGCTCGCGCCCCTTCTCCGTCAGACGCAAATCGGCATTGTCCTCGCGCAACTGCAATCGATACTCTGCGCGGCTGGTGAACATGCGATAAGGTTCGGCCACTCCCTGAGTAATAAGATCATCCACCATCACACCCAGATAGGCCTCATCCCGGCGCGGACACCAGGCTTCCTTTTCCTGTACTTGCAGTGCCGCATTCAGGCCGGCAAGCAAACCTTGCGCTGCCGCCTCTTCGTAACCGGTTGTTCCGTTGATTTGTCCGGCAAAGAACAAGCCCTGGATAGCCTTTGTTTCCAAAGAACTTTTTAAGCCACAGGGATTAAAGTAATCATATTCAATCGCATAACCCGGTCGCAATATATGCGCATTTTCCAGGCCTTTAATGGAACGAACCAGCTCCAGCTGCACATCAAATGGCAAACTGGTTGAGATGCCATTCGGATAAACCTCATGCGTAGTCAAACCTTCCGGCTCAAGGAAAATTTGATGCGCAGTCTTATCGGCAAAGCGCGTGATTTTATCTTCGATGGAAGGACAATAGCGCGGCCCCACGCCTTCGATAACGCCGGTAAACAAGGGAGAGCGATCCAGCCCACCACGAATGATGTCATGCGTGCGCTCGCTGGTTTCCGTGATCCAGCAAGGTAATTGTCGGGGATGTTGCGCTGCACTACCCATGAAGGAGAACACCGGCACGGGGTTGTCACCCGCTTGTTCCTGCAATAAGGAATAGTTGATAGTGCGGCCATCAATGCGCGGCGGTGTGCCTGTTTTCAACCTGCCCACCGGTAGCTTTAACTCGCGCAAGCGGTGCGCCAAACTGAGCGAAGGAGGATCCCCTGCGCGTCCCGCCTGATAGCTTGCCTGACCGACATGAACCAACCCGGCTAAAAATGTCCCTGCGGTCAGCACGACTGTTTTCGAACTGAAGCGCAGGCCGAGCTGGGTGATGACACCCGTGACCCTATCCTGCTCCACCTGTAAATCGTCAACCGCCTGCTGGAATAACCACAGATTGGGCTGATTTTCCAGTGCTGTTCGGATGGCTTGCTTGTACAACATACGGTCGGCTTGCGCCCGCGTTGCCCGCACCGCGTAACCTTTGCTGGAATTAAGGATGCGAAACTGGATGCCGCCCACATCCGTCGCCATCGCCATCGCTCCGCCCAGCGCGTCCACTTCCTTAACCAGATGACCCTTGCCTATCCCGCCTATGGAAGGATTACAGGACATTTGTCCTAGCGTCTCGATATTGTGGCTAAGCAACAAAGTTTTGCAACCAGCGCGTGCGCTGGCCAGGGCCGCCTCGGTTCCGGCATGCCCTCCTCCCACTACAATCACATCGAATACATCAGGAAATTTCATCTTGCCGCTGAGCTTAAAAGGAGGCGCATCATACAACAGACCCGCCTCAATCCGAAATGGCGTGTTTCACGTGAAACAGCTATTTCCCAATACAAAACCGGCTGAATATCTCGCCCAACAAGTCGTCAGCGCTAAATTTTCCGGTGATGCTGTTCAATGCCTGCTGAGTCAGCCGTAGTTCTTCGGCAAATAATTCAGGTTGCGCCAACAAGACTGATGCCAGAGCAAGATGGGATTGGGCCAGATTCAACGCATGCAGGTGGCGTTCGCGAGCAACAAATGTGCCGCTTTCCTGATTGCGCCAGCCAATTAATTTGAGCATCCGATCACGCAATGCCTCGATACCCTCGCCGGTTTTTGCGGAAATACGAATGCCCTCTTCTCCCGGCACAATCGTTTTGTCGTGTAGCAAGTCAGCCTTGTTGTATACCAGCAGCCGGGGAATATCAGCGGGAAAGCCGGATATGATTTCCAGCTCTTCTGCACTACATCCGCTCGCCGCATCCAGCAGCATCAGAATTAAATCGGCTCGCTGTACCGTCTGACGGGTACGTGCCATGCCCAGATTTTCGACCTCATCCTGTGAGACCCGCAAACCGGCCGTGTCCATGATATGTAAAGGGACGCCGCGTATCTGTATCGCCTGGCGAATGACATCGCGCGTCGTTCCCGGAACATCGCTGACCAGGGCGACTTCCTCGCCGGACAAGCGGTTTAACAGGCTTGACTTACCGACATTCGGCCGTCCTACCAGCGCAATATGTGCCCCTTCACGCAACAAGCTTCCTTGTTTTGCACACTCCAGAGTCTGCTGCAATTTGGTCTGAACATTTTGCAGTATTGAATCACGAAGACGGGTGTCAGCAACATCGATGTCTTCTTCCGGGAAATCCAGCATTGCTTCAACCAGCATCCGTAAGCGTACCAGCTGATCGACCAGAACATGAATAGCAGAAGAAAATTCACCCTGCAATGAACGCATGGCACTTCGTGCCGCTTCGCTCGTAGTCGCATCAATAAGGTCCGCCACGCTTTCAGCTTGTGCCAGATCCAGCTTATCGTTGAGGAAAGCTCGCTGTGTGAACTCCCCCGGCTCAGCCAGACGAACGCCCAGGCTCAGGCAGCGTTGTAATAGCAAGTGCAACACGGCGGTACCGCCATGGCCCTGCAATTCCAGAACATCTTCACCTGTGTAGGAGTGTGGTGCAGGAAAATACAGGGCGATACCCTGATCGATGACTTGATCGTTCCCATCCAGAAAATCACCCAAGGTAGCATGACGCGGCGCAGGCAATTTACCCAATACCGCTAGTGCGATAGCGGCGATCTCCTTGCCGGAAATTCGCACCACCCCTACACCTCCGCGCCCTTGCGCGGTGGCTATTGCGGCTATCGTATCAGCGTTTGGCTGCAACAGCCTCAACCTCTAAGCCGCGGGTGATATACCATTGCTGAGCAATAGACAACGCATTATTGACGATCGAGTACAACACCAGACCCGCCGGAAAGAAGAAAAATATAACGCTGAAGGCAATCGGCATGATTTGCATCAGCTTGGCTTGCATGGGATCGGGTGGGACCGGATTCAGCCTGGCCTGAATAAACATGCTGGCCCCCATAATGACGGGCAATATGTAGTAGGGATCAGCCGTTGACAGATCGGTTATCCAGCCAAAAAACGGTGCGTAGCGCATTTCCACACTAGCCAGAATAGACCAATACAGTGCGATAAATACCGGGATTTGAATCAAAACCGGAAGACATCCGCCCAGCGGGTTTATTTTTTCGGTTTTGTATAAATCCATCATGGCGCGATTCAGTTGCTCGCGATCATTAGCGTGCTGCTGCTTGATTTTTTCCAGCTTGGGAGCAACCAGGCGCATTTTTCCCATGGAACGATAGCTTGCTGCCGACAACGGGAAGAACAGAATTTTAATCAGTACAGTCAGCACGATAATCGCCACGCCCCAGTTTTGCACCAGACCGTGAATAAAAGTCAGCACCCAAAACATCGGTGTAGCAATAACCGTGAGCCAGCCGTAATCAACTGTCAGACCCAGTCCGGGTGAGATGTCATTAAGACTGGATTGGGCCGGACCCGCGTAAAGCGGTACGGTTATAACCGATTTTTGTCCTGCAGCAATGGCCGGGACAGCCAAAACAACACCCGCTGAATACAATCCGTTATCCAGCTTACGTGTAAAAAATTCACGATTTGATTTTTGTTCAGGTATCCAGGCGGCAACAAAATAGTGTTGCAGCATACCTATCCAGCCATTATCGGATTCTTTAGGATAATCAACTTTGGCTTTATCAATATCCGAAAAAGCAACTTTCTGGAATTTTTCCTGTTCCGTATATACCGCTGCCCCGGTATAGGTGGGTAACATCATCGAATCGCCTGCCGGAGCAACACTGTCGCGAACAAATTGGTAATAAGCCGAAGTATTTAATGCTGCGCCTGTGCTATTTTCAATTTCATATGTAATATCAATAACATAACTATTCTTGTGAAAAGTTAACAGCTTGACAACTTTAACCCCGTTCGGCTCTTCGGCAGTCAGCCTTACCTGAAGTTGATCTGCATTTGCTGCTAATTCGTAGCTTTCCTGTTCAACAGCAAAAATACTGTTGTGGTTGGGCATACCTTCGCCCAATAAACCAGACTGTGCTGCATAACTATGTGTATTCGCACCTTTTTCAAACAATACAAAATGCTTATTTTTGTCCTCACCATCAGGGTGATTTAAAAATTCCAGGCGCTGAATATCACCACCCACGCTACTGATTTCAGCTTCCAGGATATCTGTTTTAACCTTGATGGTTTTTCCTGCCACCTGTTTTTCAGACGCTTGAAGTATTGTCGCTTGTGCAGCGACATCAGCAGCCTTAATCGTAGCCACGGGTAGATCAGACTTTACTGTATTTGCCTGCTGAACGATTTGCGGATGCTGATAACGCTGCCAGCCATCCCAAATCATCATTAGCGAAAATGAAAGAATTAAAAACAGGAAAAGTCTCTGAAAGTCCATGGTGGTATTTTTTTGATTAATTATGGTGCCGGATCGTAACCACCTGGATGCCAGGGATTACAGCGCGCGATACGCTTGATACTCAACCAGATGCCCTTAATCGGGCCATGTCTGGCCAAAGCTTCGCATGCGTAATGAGAACAACTGGGAGTAAAACGGCATGTCGGCGGGCTCAGCGGGCTAATGAAATATTGGTAGCCACGGATAATTTTAATCAGGATTCTGCGCATCTTATTGCCACCCGACTGAAAAGTTTACTCAAACCGTTCCTGCACGCAGTTTTATCCGAGCGCTCTGAGTTACGCGCCATCACGACCAGATCAATACCGCATCGCTTGATTTCGTGGATACGAAAAAGCTCCCTGATTTCACGCTTAACCAGGTTTCTGTCTACTGATTTTGGTATATATCTTTTGGCCACAACGATGCCCAGCCTTGCATTTTTTGTGTGATTCACCACAAAAAAAAGCTTGAAATACTTGTCTGAGACCGCGTGTGTCTTCAGACAATGGCCATAGCCTTCGCTGCGCGGAATGCGTTGCGCAGCTGAAAAGCTATTTTGATGCTTACACAGCGAGTCTTGCACGGCCCTTGGCGCGACGGGCGCGGATTACAGCTCGACCACCTCGTGTTTTCATGCGTACTAAAAATCCATGGGTACGTTTTCTTTTCGTAACGGAAGGTTGGTATGTGCGTTTCATTCTGAATTATCCTCGGGAAGTCATAAAACGCGGTATTACAATGTGTTAGCTACTTTGTGTCAAGATATATTTGCTTTATTGCCTGTGGATAAGTTTTGATATCGTCTGTAGAATGCGATAATGCTCATGCTAATTTGCACATCCATTTAGGTCTATATGCAAGAAAACGCCTTCTGGGATACCTGTTTACGTTCTTTCGAAAAGAGCCTCCCACCCCAGCAATTTAATTCCTGGATTAAGCCTCTTAAATTAACAGGTGACAATGGCCATCTGGTTTTAACTGCGCCTAATACATTTACATTAAAAATATTACAGGATCGTTTTTTTCCTGAAATAAACCGCCAGGCAAAACTGGCTTATGCCATCGTCCCTCAATTTGAATTCCGTGTTGTAGAAACAGCGACCAGCAATTCGCCTCCCCCACCTCCAATAGCGGAGACGAAAAAAGTTGCCGTTGAAACTAAGCCCAAGATAGAAACCTCCTTCAGGGGTTATGGAAAACTAAACCAAAATTTAACTTTT
This sequence comes from Gallionella sp., assembly GCA_030652475.1. GTDB lineage: Bacteria > Pseudomonadota > Gammaproteobacteria > Burkholderiales > Gallionellaceae > Gallionella. The sequence goes on from JAUSAO010000083.1 coordinate 19,928, forward strand.
GATAGTTTTGTTATTGGTAAAGCCAATCAGTTGGCGTTTGCTGCGGCGACACAAGTTGCCGAGTTACCCGGTGTTTCATACAACCCATTATTTATTTATGGCGGTGTGGGACTGGGTAAAACGCATTTGGCCCAAGCGATTGGCAACCAAATCTGTATTAATAAACCTCATGCAAAAGTTTGCTACATGCATGCTGAGCGCTACGTTGCTGACGTGGTGCGTGCTTACCAAACTAACAAATTTGAGGAATTTAAACAGTATTACCATTCTTTGGATGTTTTACTTATTGATGACATTCAATTTTTTGCCGGAAAAGCCAAAACCCAGGAAGAATTTTTTTATGCCTTCAATACCCTGGTTGATTCACACAAACAGGTTATCTTGACCAGTGATACTTTTCCCAAGGAATTAACTGGTCTGGAAAGCCGCCTGGTTTCCCGTTTTGGCTGGGGACTTACCATCGGAATCGAACCCCCAGAATTGGAAATGCGTGTTGCTATTTTGCTCAAGAAAGCTGCAATCAGCGGATATTCACTCAATGATGCCGTTGCATTTTTTATTGCCAAACATGTTAATTCCAATGTGAGGGAGCTTGAAGGCGCGCTAAAGCGTGTTGAAGCATATACCAAATTTCACAAGCGTATTATTTCAGTTGAAACGGCAAAAGAAGCATTAAAAGACATTTTGGTTGCACAGAGCCGGCAAATTTCCATTGATAATATTCAAAAGACCGTTGCGGATTATTATCGCATCAAAATTATCGAGTTGCTGTCCAAGAAAAGAACCAGAAACCTTACCCGCCCCAGGCAAATTGCCATGAGCCTGGCGCGTGAATTAACCACAATGAGCCTGCCGGAAATTGGTAATGCCTTTGGAGGCAGAGATCACTCCACCGTGATCCATGCCTGCCAAACAGTGATTACATTAAGAGCAAGCGATACAACTATTGATGCTGATTACAATACCTTGCTGCAAACACTGACAGGATAAAGTTATGAATCTCAATTTACGACTAAAGCACGTAAATGTTCTAAAATGACGAAACTTAGCAAATATTTCTCAAGGTATTAAGTATGAAGCTATGGATATGTTGTTGATAAAGTGTGCATATCTCTTAGAATTTTTTGATTTTTTTATTTATCCACATAAGACCTGCTGTTAACCAACAGTAACAACACAACTAAATTTGATAAGTAACATAATGTTTATTATCAAATTTTTATACTTATCCACTGGATCTTTAGGCATTATTAGTCTTATTAGGAATTTATATTATGTTTATTAAAAAGATAAGTAAGGAAGTTTTGCTCAAACCATTACAGACAGTTGTTGGTATTGTAGAACGCAAACAAACAATGCCAATTTTATCTAATGTATTGATTGAAAATGAATTTGGTAAAATCCGCTTTACTTCTACTGACCTGGAAATTCAAATCACCACGACAATACCTACAGAATCTGACGACGATTCCGCTGAGGCAATAACGGTGGGTGGCAAAAAACTACAGGAAATATTACGTATACTTCCCGACCAAAGTTCAATATCCATTGAAACCAAGGAAAACAAAACCCAGATTAAATCTAATAAAAGCAGATTTAATCTACAGTCTTTACCAGCTCAGGATTTTCCAAAGCTAAATAACCAAATTGCAAATTCAAATAAATTACAATTAAGTCAAACTGCACTCAAAACACTTTTAAGCTCTGTTCAATTTGCCATGGCTCAGCAAGATGTACGTTATTATTTGAACGGTGTTCTTTTTGTCATCGAAGATAATAAATTCAGGGCTGTCGCGACTGATGGGCATAGATTGGCTTATAACGCGATAGATATTGAAAAAACTTCAGAAAAACAGGAAATTATTATTCCGCGCAAAGCAATCATGGAGCTGTCAAAATTGCTCAGTAATGATGACGATGATCAAATTGAAATCGAATTTTCAACTCAACAACTTAAAGCCACTTTTTCAAATATAGAGTTGATCACTAAATTGATAGAAGGAAAATTTCCTGATTATCAAAGAGTTATACCGAATTACAGCAATCACTTGAGTATCAACAGAACACTGGTTCAACAAGCTTTGCAGCGGGCAGCTATTTTATCGAATGAGAAGTTCAGGGGGGTTCGCTTTGTACTTACTGAAAAAAACTTGTGCATTATAAGTAGCAATAGTGAACAGGAAGAGGCACAGGTTGAGATTGAAACTGATTATCATGGCGAGGCAATTGATATTGGTTTTAATGTGAATTATTTGCTGGACGGATTGAATAGCATTAACAGCGAAACAGCCATTTTTTCGTTTGGAAGCCCTAACAGCAGTATTTTAATTACATCTCCCGATGATCTGGACTTCCGATATGTGGTGATGCCCATGCGCATTTAATTACGGGAAAAATGCGACTTTTCAGACAATTTTATGTAATGTTTCACGTGAAACAATCCGATATCAAGAAAGAAACCGATGAGTGAATATGATTCCAGTAGCATCAAGGTACTTAAAGGCCTAGAAGCAGTCCGTAAACGTCCCGGTATGTATATTGGCGATACGAACGACGGTACTGGTTTGCACCATATGGTATTTGAAGCCGTAGACAACGCAGTGGATGAAGCATTGGCAGGTCACTGCAATGAAATTAATGTGATTATTCATGCAGATAACTCGATCAGCGTCAGCGACAACGGTCGTGGTATTCCGACTGATATTCACAAGGAAGAAGGGCGTTCGGCTGCTGAAGTTATCATGACTATCCTGCATGCAGGTGGCAAATTCGACAGCAATTCCTACAAGGTTTCAGGTGGTTTGCATGGCGTAGGTGTCTCTGTGGTTAATGCCTTATCCGAATGGCTCAAATTGACCATTTATCGTGAAGGCCAGGAGCACTTCATGGAGTTTCGCCATGGTGATCCGGTTGCGCCGCTCAAAATAATCGGTCCTTCAAAAAAGAAGGGTACGCTGGTGCATTTTCTGGCCGCAAAAGAGACTTTTGGTTTGGTTGAGTTCCATTTTGATATTCTGGCCAAACGCCTGCGTGAATTATCGTTTTTGAATAATGGCGTAAAAATATCCCTGATTGACCATCGTAACGGCAAGGAAGAAAACTTTTCTTTTACCGGCGGGATTAAAGGTTTTGTGCAATACATGAATCGCAACAAGACTGCGCTGCATCCGACGGTTTTTTACGCTATTGGCGAAAAAGACGGTATGACGGCTGAAATTGCCATGCAATGGAATGATTCTTATCAGGAAAATGTGCAATGTTTTACTAATAACATTCCGCAGCGCGATGGTGGAACGCATTTGACAGCCATGCGTGCAGCCATGACGCGTACTCTCAATCAATATATCGAAACTGAACAACTGGCGAAAAAAGCTAAGGTTGATCCGACCGGCGATGACATGCGCGAAGGCTTGACTGCGGTATTGTCAGTAAAACTGCCTGATCCGAAATTCTCGTCACAAACCAAAGATAAACTGGTTTCGTCCGAAGTGCGCCCGGTCATCGAAGAATTGATCGCTCAGCAAATGAGCGCGTTCCTGTTGGAACGGCCAAATGATGCGAAAATCATTGTAGGAAAAATCATCGAAGCGGCACGGGCACGCGAAGCCGCGCGTAAAGCCCGCGATCTAACTCGCCGTAAGGGTGTACTGGATGGCATGGGATTGCCGGGCAAATTGGCGGATTGTCAGGAAAAGGACCCCGCCTTGTCCGAGTTGTATCTGGTCGAGGGTGATTCTGCGGGCGGTTCTGCCAAGCAAGGCCGCGACCGAAAGTTTCAGGCTATCCTGCCGCTCAAGGGCAAGATTCTCAACGTGGAAAAAGCACGTTTTGAAAAACTTATCAGTTCACAGGAAATCGCCACGCTGATTACCGTATTGGGTACTAGCATCGGTAAGGACGAATATAACCCTGACAAACTGCGTTACCACCGCATCATCATCATGACCGATGCGGACGTGGACGGTTCACATATTCGTACCCTGCTGCTCACCTTCTTCTACCGCCAAATGCCCGAGTTGGTCGAGCGCGGCCACATCTACATCGCACAACCACCGCTTTATAAAATCAAGCAGGGCCGGGACGAGCGTTATCTCAAGGACGATCTGGAGATGAAGAGTTACTTGCTGGGGAATGCGCTCAAAGATGCATCGCTTTATCCTGCGTTGGAAGCAACACCGATTCAGGGTGAAGCGCTGGAGCAAATCGCCAGGAAATATTTCCTTGCCGAAGCTGTGATTGATCGCCTGTCGCATTTCATCGCGCCGGAAGCCAGTCATGCTTTGTTGATTTTACCTACCCTGTCGCTGGATGATGCGGAACAGGCACAAAAAAGTGCGCAACTGCTTGATGCCGCCTGCGGTGGTGTTATCAAAGTCACCGTCGATCATGATGAACAAGGGGAGTTGCGTCTGCGTCTGGAAAAACTCTACTATGGAAACTATTCGATAAGCTATCTGGATAAAGACTTTTTGCATGGAGGTGACTACATCCAGATACGTCAGACAGCGGATGCACTGAGCGGGCTGGTTACTCCGACAGCTTATGTTATGCGCGGTGAGCAGAAGCGCGGCGTTTCCAGTTTCAAGCAGGCCATCGAATGGCTGCTCGAAGAAGCCAAGCGTGGCCTCAGTATTCAGCGCTACAAGGGTCTGGGCGAAATGAACCCTGAACAATTGTGGGAAACCACGATGTTCGTGAAGAATCGTATTCTGCTCAAAGTGCGTATTGAAGACACAATTGCTGCCGACGAAATTTTTACCACGCTGATGGGTGATCTGGTAGAGCCGCGTCGCGCGTTCATCCAAAAGAATGCGTTGGGTGCGAAAAACCTGGACGTGTAAATTTTAACCTGGTGTTTTCAGCAAAAGGCCACGATTATGCGTGGCGTTCCTAATTTCTGGAATAGTAGCAATGCTGCAAGTCAATAAACACAAGGCTTGCAGAACAGGCTTGTTAAAAGCAGCATAAAACCGCCTGATGAGACTTCGGTAAGGGGTGAGTGAGGGTAAAGTGAATACGAGGCTTACAGAGCAGGCTTGTTAAAATACTCTGGAGCAGCTCGTTGACGCAGTGGTAAGGGGATGCTTCACAGTTTATATTACGCGTTGCGCTATGCAACGTCAGACATTGAAGCTGTAATGCTGCTCACGGAATATTGTCAGGCATGCATCTACTGCTTGCGGGTCGTAAAAAATCTCGCGGTTTTTAGTGATTTCCGCAAGTGCTGCCTCTATCCCTAATCCTGGGCGATAAGGTCGGTGCGCCGAAATTGCCTCGATCACGTCCGCTACCGCAAGGATGCGCGCACCGAGCAGAATGGCATCACCCTTTAGCCCTTGCGGATAGCCGGAGCCGTCGAGCCGCTCATGATGTTGTAACACCATGAGTGCAATCGGCCAGGGGAAGTTAATGCCTTTCAGAATGCCATAACCCGCTTGCGGATGGATTTTGATCAGGCTGTACTCGATGTCGGTGATCTTGCCCGGCTTGCTAAGGATCTCAGCTGGAATCTGTATTTTTCCCAAGTCGTGCACGATCCCGGCAAGATGGATGGCATGCACCTGTTCCTCGGACAGCCCCATCTGTCTGGCTATCGTCATCGCCAGATCGGCCACCCTGATCTGGTGTCCTGCGGTATAGGGATCGCGCATTTCAACGATGGTGGCGATAGCTTGCACAGTGTCGTCCAGGCTATCCTGTAGTTGCACCAATTGCTCCTGATTTTTGATCAGTGCAAGATTGCGTTCGTGGCGGGTATGCAAAGAGCGCACACCGAACGCCATATCCCCGGCCATCTCTTCCAGCAGTTTGACTTCGCTGGGGGTGAAGGCGTTCACTTCTCCGGCACACACATTGAGGATGCCGAATACGGAACCGTCTCCGTTGATCAGGGACAGCGCGATGCTGGCCGCATAGCCGTGTTGCTGTGCCGCGTTGCGCCACGGCAAATATTGCGGGTCGTTGGCGATGTCCTGACACAACTGTGTCGCACCGCTGCGGATGGCCCGCCCGCTTGGTCCCATGCCATGCCCGGCCTCCGCCCAAGTGAGCTGCAGGGCATCCAGATAACCTTCGTCATATCCGGCACGCGCCATGATTTTGATGGACTGGCTCTCGTCGTGCTGCGCATAGCCCACCCAGGCCAGGCGATAGCCTCGCTGGTGGACGATGGCCAAGCAGATTGCTTGCAATAACTCGTCTTCGTCGGTGGTGTGAACTTTCGGCGCCATGGAGCCCGATTAACTTCGCCCAGCGTGGCGAGGGCGCGGTTGGTATGTTGAATCGTGGCTTCTGCCTGCTTGCGTTCGGTGACATCTTGGAATGAGCCTCTTACATTGACGACTTCTCCACCATCCTTGATGGGTTGCGCAATGGTTCTAACTCATTTGTGATTGTCCTTGGCGGTCACTATCTCCAATTCCAGGTCGTAAGGCGTGCCGTCCTCAACGGCCGCCTTGATGGCCGCTTCAATTTTCTGCCGGGATTCGCCCTGATAAAACCCGATTCCGATTTCACGGCTGGTTTGTTCTTCCGGATTCATATCATGAATCCGGGCCACCTCTTCTGTCCATGTACCCTGGCCGGTACGGGGATCGAATTCCCAGCCGCCTATTTTTGCTATTCTGCCCATCTCGCTAAGCAGCGCCTCGCTTTTTTTCAGGGCATCTTCCACCCGCTTGCGCTCGGTGAGGTCGTAGAAAATCACCAGGCTGGAGTCGCCCATCGGTGCCATGCTGAACTGGATGTCGCGCACGGTGCCATCCTTGCCGGTGACTTTGTATTCCATCGGTTCGAGCTCGGCTCGGTTCCGCTGCGCCCTCTCCACCGCCGCCTGCCATGCTTGCGCGACGCGCTGCCGATAGGCGGGATCGGGATAGGCCTGCAGCCACCACTCCGCCAGCGTCGGGATGTCGGCCAGCGTGTAGCCGAACGTCTCGATGAATTTGCGGTTCAGGAACGTGATGTTCCCAAGTTCGTCGTTCATCGCCAGCGCCACTGGGGACAATTCGATGATTGAGCGGGACTTTGCCTCGCTCACGCGCAGCGCCGCCTCTGCCCGGTGGCGGCTAATGGCGATAACTGCGATGTTCGTGGCGGTGTCGATAAGCTTAAGATGCTCCGGCTGTGGCAGCCCCGGCTGGCGGTAATACATCGCGAACGTGCCGAACACCTGCCGCTGCGCGTCTAAAATCGGCGTGGACCAGCAGGCGCGCAACCCGTGCGGCAGCGCCGCTGCTTTATAATTCGCCCACAGCGGATCGGTGGCAATGTCCTCCACGAACACCGCCTCCTTTCGGTAGGCCGCCGTGCCGCACGATCCGGCGCTCGGTCCGATCGGCTGCCCGTCCACCGCCGCGACAAACTCCGCCGGCAGACTCGGCCCCGCGCCGTGGCGGACGTGTACGCCGTCTTCGTCGAGCAGGAGGATGGATCCCAGCATCCCTGGCAATTGAGCTTCGATGAGCCGGATCAGCGCGGTCAGCGTCTTCGGCAAAGGAGTCCCGATGGCGATCATCTCCAGCACCTGTTTCTGCCCGCTGAGCAGAGTTTCCGCCTGTTTGCTTTCGGTGATGTCTTCGAGAATGTGCACGGAGTGAAGGTAAACACCTTGCTCGCCGTACACGGTGAAGGTGCGCGAACGGTAGTTTGCGTCACCGACGATTATTTCTTCTTCATCTGCCGCCGCCGTGCCTGCCTTGGCCATCACCCGCAGGCAACCGGCTAACGGCGCACCGGTTTTGGGGAAAATTTCGTAATAGGGCTGGCCGATGATTTCCTGGAAGGGAATTCCGGCGTGTTGCTGGTAAGCGCGATTGCAGCGCAGGATGCGGAACTGCTTGTCGTGCAGGAAAAACGGATCGTTCACCACATCCAGCGCGGTCATCCACTCCTGATGCGCATCTTCGATTTTCTTGTGCATACTCTCAAGGTCTTCGAGCATGAACAACAGTGCACTGCGTTGGCCTTCTTTTATCAGCTGGGTGGCGGCGGGCGGTGCTGCTGCATGGAGCGAATTTTCCAACGAACCGCTCGTGACTGGAATATCACCGGCTGGTTCGGCGGAAAGCGGTTTGCGCAGTGCGGCAATTTCCTCCACCAATTCTTTCATGCGCAGTTCGCGCCCGACGGTGAGTATCTGGAAGCGGTGCAACTCGTCGAGTTGCCGTTCGAGTTCGGCTTGCTGGTTCAGCGGCCGGAAAACCAGGAGATAGAGAGTGGGAGCAGCAATTGCGGTGAGTAGGATGGGATCGACGAACTTCCAGGCCATATTCCATAGAAGACCTTCATGCAGGGCCGTGGCGTGTATGCCTTCGATCATTGCCATGATTAAGAACTCACTCACCAGTATGATAAAACCCACCGCTATCACCACTCTTGCAGGGGTCTTCAGGACTATCGGCAACATTTTCATAAGGTACTCCACAATTCTGGCTGTTCAACAGTGGCGGAAAGTGCACGAAGAAGCGATGTGTGCAAACTAATCGTGGGGGGCTGAATACATAACCTGCAATCTAACAGCAAAACTCTTGATGTGATATGAAAAATATTTTACGCAGTACAGCAAGAGTTCCAGATGCGCATTTGAGTTCGAAATGCAACAGCCGCTGCTGGGTTCATAACCCTGCACTTGTTGCAGTCGGGAAGTAAGTTCCCTGATCACCGCCAGTGCTTGTGCCTCCGGTATGGCGGTCTATTCATTAGCCGACTTTTACAATTAGCGGAAGGCTCTGTTGCCGGATCTGCGTCTTGGCACCGTATTGGGTGAACAGGCTCGGCAAGATAAATTAAGTGCCGGGCAGGTTTTGTAATGAGGGGGGAATCTTGTCTGCGAAGTAAATGCGGCGGAGTGATTTTATCTTGCGCTGTGGTCGCTTCTATCGAAGCGGTGATTTTCTTGTCTGGTTCCAATGCGGCCTTAAATTTACCTGAGAATGGTGAAATTATTAATGGTTGCTCTGCAAGTCAATAAACACGGGGCTTCCAGAGGGCGCTTCTCAAAACGCGCTATAACGCGTTGCCGGGGGATGGGCAAGGGGGTAGGTTAGGGTGAAAAAATGGACGCGAAATTTCGGCTCGACAGGATTTTGCGGATATTCGCCTGCAAGGAGGGTTGTTATGAATTGCGGGCGGGTTGGATGGCGCGGCTAGTCAAAGCGGGAAATGTTTCACGTGAAACATTTCCCGATAAAAATATTCAGGCTTTTTTGACAGTCGCTTTCTTGGCGGCGGGTTTTGCTGCCTTGCTTGCAGCTTTAGGCTTTGCCACAGCCTTGGGCGTGGCTTTGGGTTTCGCAGCCGTTTTGGGCTTGGCTGTTGCCTTGGGTTTAGCCGCTGCTTTCCTGGTGGTCTTTTTTCCGGTGTCTCCTTTTGCGGCTTTGGCGGCGATCAGTTCCAGCGCCTGTTCCAGTGTGATGTCGTCGGGTGAGACATCCTTGGGCAGCGTGGCGTTGACCTTGCCGTGGCGTGCGTAAGGGCCGTAGCGTCCGCTGCAAATCTCGACCGTGGTCTTGTCTTCCGGGTGGTCGCCCAGCGTGCGCAACACGGTGTTGCCATCTTTGGCTTGCGCCAGCAGTTCGGTTGCACGCTCCAGTGTGATGTCGAAGATGCTGTCGGAGCGCGGGATGGATTTGAATTTGCCGTCATGGCCGATGTAAGGACCGAAGCGACCGATATTGACGATGACTTTTTTGCTGGTTTCCGGGTGCAAACCCAGGTCGCGCGGCAGCGACAGCAGCTTCAGGGCGCTGGACAGGTCGGCCTGCTCGATAGGCATTTCCTTGGGCCAGGAGACGCGCTTGGGTTTGGCTTTCTCGCCTTCGATCACTTCGCCGAGTTGCACGTAGTGGCCGTAAGGGCCGCGCAGCAGCAACACCGCCTGGGCGGTATCTGGATGCGCGCCCAGCTCGACTCGGGCGCTGGCATCATCCTGCGTCTCGCCGCTGACGCTGCGTTTGTATTTGCATTCAGGGTAGTTGGTGCAGCTGATGAAACTGCCGTAGCGGCTGAGTTTTTTGGCCAGAGGTTTGCCACATTCCGGGCAGGCTTCGTCCAGTAACTCCTGCGGGCGTTCGATATGGGTTTTTTCCTTGATCAGACCGGAGAAGCCCTTCCAGAATTCGTCCAGTACACCTATCCAGTCACGTTTGCCGTCTGAGACTTCGTCCAGCTCGTCTTCCAGCGAGGCGGTGAAGTTGTAATCGACATAGCGGGTAAAATGATCGGTGAGAAAACGCGTGACTACGCGACCCACATCGGTGGGCATGAAGCGCTTCTTATCGAGAACGGCATATTCACGGGTTTGCAGCGTGGAAATGATGGTGGCATAAGTTGAGGGGCGACCGATGCCGTATTCTTCCAGCGATTTAACCAGGCTGGCTTCCGTGAAGCGCGGTGGCGGCTGGGTGAAATGCTGTTCGCCGAACAGCTTGTCTATCGGCAATATATCGCCCTCAGCCAGTGGTGGTAGTTTGCTGCCCTGCTCTTCTTCTGCATCGTCCACATCTTCCATGTAAACGCTGATAAATCCAGCAAAAACAAGTACTTGTCCATTTGCACGGAAAAGTGTGTCGTCGCCACCCAGACGGATATCGGCGCTGACAGTATCATAGCGTGCCGGTGCCATCTGGCAGGCCAGGGTGCGCTTCCAGATCATTTCGTACAGTCTGGCCTGATCAACGGTCAGGCGGTCACGCAGGCTGTCTGGTGTGCGCGTGATGGAAGTCGGGCGTATTGCTTCGTGCGATTCCTGGGCATTCTTGGTCTTGCTTTTGTACGTGGGCGGTGTGCCAGGCAGATAGTCGCCGGAAAAATGTTCCTGAACGTAGTCACGAATTTCCTGCACGGCTTCCTTCGCCAGCGTTACCGAATCGGTACGCATATAGGAAATCAGACCGACGCTCTGTCCGCCGACATCCACGCCTTCATACAGCGATTGCGCAGTGCGCATGGTGCGTTCGGCAGACATACCCAGTTTGCGTACGGCTTCCTGTTGGAGTGTGGAGGTGGTGAATGGTGCGGCGGCATAGCGTTGCTTGGCTTTCTTTTCCACCCGTACGACTTTGGGCGGCAGTTTGGCGTCGCTCAGTTTGGTAAGGATGGCGTCATATTCGGCCTGACTGCCAATCGAAAGTTGCTCCAGTTTCTTGCCCTGATACTGGAATAGCCGGGATGAAAATGGCTGGAAGTCCTTGTGGCTGTCCAGATGCACCGTCCAGTATTCCTGGCTGGTGAATGCCTCAATTTGTAACTCGCGCTCGACAATCAGGCGCAAGGCGGGGCTTTGCACGCGCCCTGCCGATAAGCCGGGGCGTATCTTGCGCCACAACAAAGGCGACAGATTGAATCCAACCAGATAGTCCAGTGCGCGTCGCGCCTGTTGAGCATTGACCAGCGGCATGGCAATTTCACGCGGGTTTGCGACCGCTTCGCGCACCGCTGATTGCGTGATTTCATAGAACACCACGCGCTTCATATTCTTGTTTTTAAAGCCTCTTTTTGCCTTGAGTAACTCGGCGATATGCCAGGCAATTGCCTCTCCTTCGCGGTCAGGATCGGGCGCTAGCAGGATATTCTCAGCGGAAGCGGCCGCTTTGGCGATGGCATCCATGTGTTTGCTGTTGCGCGCGATGGTTTCGTAGTTCATCGCAAAACCATTTTCGGTATCTACCGCGCCACTCTTGGGAACGAGATCGCGTACATGCCCGTAGGAGGCAAGCACCTCGAAATCATCACCCAGATACTTCTTGAGTGTCTTGGCCTTGGCCGGTGATTCTACGATTAAAAGATTAATTGCCATGCGCGTTGTTCAATGTAAATGAGTGGAATGTAGGGGGGTGAGCAACTCTTCGATCACCAGCGGGCTAAGGTCCTGATGACGATTCCATAGCACGATCAACATGATAAGTTTGAGTTTGTCCAGTCCGAGAGATTTTTGTTGCAGTGCAACAGCCCGGTCAATAACAATTTCACGCTCGACGATGGAAATCATTTTTTGCTGTTCGGCAAACAATAAAAATTGACGTGCCTCATCGTCGATGCGCTGGACTTCCAGTTCGGCAAAACAACGTACCCCTGCATGCGTCAGGGTGGCAGGATAGCTATCGGAGTCTTGCAGTTGTAAGCCGGATAACCAGGTCAGTGCTTCACTTATGTCCTCGCCTTCAAAACCGGCGGCAGAGAGTTTGCGCGACAGCTTGTCCGGTGCCGGGTAGCTGCCCGCATCGATATAGCTTTCAAACAGGTACATTAAGATTTCAAACATGATTTGCGTGGTGTTTAGTTAATTCGTTGGAACAAACCACCGGGTAGCGCAGTAATGCGGCCTTCCAGCTCAAGCGGCAACAGCATGGCGGATAGCTGGCTAACCGTCAAGCCACTGCGTGTACAAAGCCCATCCATGCTCACCGGATCGAAGCCGATTAGTGCCAGCAGATCGGAGCCCTGATATTGCGAGTCGGACGTTTCTGGCTTGCCTGAATATACGTGGCGCACGCCGGGCAACTCTTCGAGTATGTCCTGGGCCGTTTCAGCCAGTTTTGCGCCTTGCTTGATGAGTGCATGACAGCCCTTGCTTTGCGGCGAGTGTATAGAGCCGGGAATGGCGAATACGTCTCTGCCCTGTTCCATCGCCAGCCGTGCGGTAATCAGCGAACCGCTTTGCAGCGAAGCTTCTACCACCAGACAACCGATACTCATGCCGCTGATAATGCGGTTGCGGCGCGGAAAGTTTGTGGCGACGGGCGGCGTGCCAAGTGGGAATTCCGAGATTAACGTGCCTTGTGCTGCAAGAGCATGAGCCAGATCACGATTGGCCGCAGGGTAAACCTTGTCCAGCCCCGTTCCGACCACAGCGATGCTGCCGCTCATTCCGCGCAATGCGCCACGATGGGCGGCCGCATCTATACCGTGCGCCATGCCACTGATGATGCACAGTCCGGCATCACTCAATGATTTTGAAAATTCCTCCGCGTTGCTCTTGCCCTGTGGTGTGGCATTGCGACTGCCTACAATGGCGAGCGCTGTGGCATTCAGCAAATCGCGCCGTCCTTTGACATACAGCAAAAGCGGCGGGTCAGCGATGTTGAGCAGCGCTTGCGGGTAGTCGCTATCGCCAAGCGTAACAATATGATTCTGATCCTCTTTCAGCCAGTTTAACGCAGGCGCGAGCAGATCATCGGTGATGCCACCGCTGATAGCGGCGGCAACCTCTGCTTTGACAAAAGATTTGAGTATGCTGACAGGCGCGGCCAAAACAGCATCGGGTGAACCGAATTCCTGTAGCAAACGCCGCGCCCCTTCACCACCCAGTCCTCGTATCAGGCTGAGTGCCAGCCAGGCCTTGATTGAGATATCAATAGGCATGAATCAAGTGAAACTCGCGTAGTAGGCTGTCAGGGAGTGAGGGCGTGATCCATGAGTTGTACGGGCAGGCGGGTTTGCATCACCAGCGCGTATGAAACCTTTTCAAACACACGGAACACAAACAGGTAACCGTAGCGCTCATCCGGCATGGCGAGGTCTTTACCTTCGTGTTGAACGATACGGCCTTTACGGTACATAGCCAGTACATGGCCGCTTTGTAAGCCATCGCGCTCACCCTTGTTAAGGGTAATCACCGTGTTTTGGCCGGCTTGCGAAACGCCGCCATATATTGAAATTACGCTGGCCTTTATGTGGCTGTCCGGTGCGCGTGGCAGGTAATTGCGAGATTCGATGGCGCTGGGGGCCACCAGACGATCACCTAATTTAATTTCCTGTTTGGAATGCGTGACAACTACGGTGCTGATATCGGCCAATTCCCTGACCTCGATTTCACCGAGATAGATGGCCTCGTGACCAAGAGTTTCGCGGGTATTCGGATCAATAAAGGTTTTGCCGGGGCGATAAACCTGCCATTTGTTGCCTTGCTCGCCTGTCAAACCTTTGGCGTAGGCGATATCGCCGGATCCGAGAATAACCCGCCCTTCATGCAGCCCAACTAACACCGGGGCGCCTGCCAATACTTCGTCTGCCACCACCAAAGGCTGGCTCAAAAAGGGCTCAATAGCCGTGGATGGAATGCTGGGTATGGCATCCTGCATGCCAATCCCGGCGCGGATTTGGGGTGACAGTTTGATTGTGTCGCTTCGGTCGGTAACGGTGCCGCCTATGCTTAATGTACCGCTGGCGCGATCCAGAACGATTCTTTCCCCCGGATAAATCCAGTGCGGATCCTTGATGGTGTTTTTATTCATGCCCCAGATATATGGCCATCTCCACGGGTCACTGAAGAACTTCCCGGAGATGTCCCATAAGGTGTCACCTTTGACGACGATGTATTGATCGGGGGCATCACTGCGGATCTGTGGGGGAGCTTCAGGCTGACCAGCAAAAGCCAAGACAGGCAATAAAAAGCAAATCAGCGATATAATCTTACGCATGGAAAACCCCGAAAGAGTCAAAGATAAAGGCGCACGGTGTTCCCGTGACGCTTTAAATTCTGCATCTAGTCAATTAAATTAGCAAGCATTTATGGCAATCTTACAAATTTTGCAGTATCCGGATGAACGTCTGCACACAATCGCGAGAAAGGTCGTGCAGGTTAATGATGTCACGCGTAAATTGGTGCGTGACATGGCGGAAACCATGTATGCTGCTCCGGGAGTCGGTCTGGCGGCAACCCAGGTAGATGTGCACGAACAGGTCATTGTGGTGGATATTTCCGAGACACATGATCAGTTGAGGGTGTTTATCAACCCGGAGATTCTGCGTCACAGCGGTGAATCAGAGGGCGAAGAAGGCTGTCTGTCGGTGCCGGGAATATACGAAAAGGTGCGCCGGGCAGATCATGTGACGGTACAGGCGCTTGATCAGGAAGGTAAGTCTTTCACTGTGCAGGCCGAGGGATTTTTGGCGGTTTGTATCCAGCACGAAATGGATCATTTGCGTGGCAAGGTATTCGTCGAATACTTGTCGCAACTTAAACAAACACGATTGCGCGCCAAGCTGAAAAAGCGGCGGCGCGAAGCGCTGTAACGTACAAATCGCGTAGCGAATCGTTTGCCCCCTCGCCCACTTGTGGGAGATAACCAGCGCTTGGGCATCGTTCTCTGATGCCTTAGTCGAATGGCTAGTTGTTTCATCAGGGTTGGGGAGAGGGAAACGGGCATGACGTTTTTTATAATATTAGGGGCGGCAATTTGGCCATGCCCGTTAGGCTCTCCGTGAAAATAATTTTTGCTGGTACGCCGCAATTCGCAGCCAGTGCCCTGGCTGCGTTGCTCGAAAAGCATCAAGTTGTCGCCGTGTTGACGCAGCCGGACCGTCCGTCGGGGCGCGGCATGCAGCTTACTGCCAGCCCGGTGAAACAGCTCGCCTTGCAACATGGACTGACGGTTTTGCAGCCAGATAGCCTCAAGACTGAACAGGCTCAGCATGAGATTGCCGCACTGGATGCCGATGTTATGGTGGTGGCAGCCTATGGCTTGATCTTGCCAAAAGCAGTGCTGGAATTGCCGCGTTACGGTTGTTTGAATATTCATGCTTCGCTGCTGCCGCGATGGCGAGGGGCGGCACCGATACAACGGGCGATACTGGCGGGTGACAGCGAGACCGGCATCACGATCATGCAGATGGATGCGGGCTTGGATACGGGCGACATGCTATCGCGCCACGCGTGTCCGATCACAGCCGAGGATACCGCTCAGACCTTGCATGACAAGCTTGCAAAAATTGGCGCTGACAGCCTGCTTGCTACCTTGTGTTCACTGGAAAAAGGCAGTTTGATCCCGGTCAGACAAGATGACGGTGCCGCGTGTTATGCAGCCAAGTTGCTCAAAGGCGAGGCGCAGATTGATTGGCGGCAGGATGCACTACAAATAGCGCGGGCGGTGCGTGCCTACAATCCTTTCCCGGTGTGTCAGGCCAGGCTGAATAATGTGGTTTTAAAAATTTGGCAGGCGGGCTTATGTTCGGAGCAGTCCGGCATGCCTGGCGAGATATTGGCTGTGGATAAGCAAGGCGTTACTGTTGCCTGCGGCAAAGGCGCACTGCTTTTAACGGTGTTGCAACGTCCTGGCGGCAAGGCGCAACCGGCTGTGCAATTTCTGCAGGCGATGCCGATTCGTGTTGGTGATAATTTTTCGATAATCGAATGAGCAGAAGATAAGAAGTGGCCCAATTATGATAAAACTACCGACGTTCGTTTCTTCACCTCTCTCCTCTCCCGCATGCGGGAAAGAAGGGGCTAAACGATTCTCCATGCGGGTATCGTTCTAAATGCATAATATTCAACTCGCCGCCCTGCAGATAGTTCAGCAAGTGATGGTGGACGGGCGCAACCTCAATCAAGTACTGGATGAATCACTGCGCAGAAAATCGGTCTGGACACCCGCACAGCGTGCGGCCCTGCAAGATTTGAGCTATGGCACGTTACGTTTTTACGGTCAATTGAATGCGGTGCTTGATTTATTGTTGCACAAGCACATGACGGATAACCGGATCACTTATTTGCTGCTGGTCGCACTTTATCAATTGCAATACACCAAGGCGGCGCAGCATGCGGTGGTGGATTATGCCGTGCGTTCGGCAGATATTCTGAATCCAAAAATCAGGGGCTTGGTCAATGCGATTTTGCGTAATTTTTTGCGTAATCAGGCCGACTTGCTTGCGCAGGCTGCGCTTAAACCAGAAGGGCAATACAGTCATCAACAGTGGTGGATAGACGAGCTCAGGGCTCAGTATGGTGAGTGTGCTGCCGCGATACTCGAAGCCGGGAATCAACACCCGCCGATGACGCTAAGGATTAATCAGCGGCGTGGCACGACAGAGGATTATCTGGCGCAACTGGTAGAGCATGGCCTGTCTGCCCGGCGAATAGCGCCGGATGCGCTGCAATTGGACAAGCCGGTGTCAGTGGACAAGGTGCCCGGGTTTTTTTCCGGCAGCGTGTCTGTGCAGGATGCGGGCGCACAGTATGCCGCACGTGTGCTGGATGTTCACGATGGCATGCGCGTGCTGGATGCGTGCGCGGCGCCGGGCGGCAAGACAGCGCACATTCTGGAGCGGGCAGACGTTGAGATGGTGGCATTGGACAAGGATGAAAAACGCCTGACGCGTGTAGCAGAAAATTTGCAGCGTCTGGAATTGTCCGCAACGCTATTGGCCGGGGATGCCGCCCAACCCGAAGACTGGTGGGATGGCAAACAGTTTGAACGTATCCTGGCCGATGTGCCCTGCTCCGCCACCGGCGTAGTGCGTCGCCACCCCGATATCAAATGGTTGCGCCGCAAAAAGGATATTGCCTCTTTTGCTGCCCAACAGTCCGGTATTTTGCAATCATTGTGGCCGCTATTGGCGCAGGAGGGTAAATTGCTATACGCCACTTGTTCTATCTTTAGTCAAGAAAATCAGGATGTTATAGACGAGTTTCTGATAAAAAATCCGGGGGCGCAACAGCTGGCAATTGATTTGCCTAATGGGGCTTTGTTGCCAAACGATGAGCATGATGGATTTTTCTATGCCTTGCTGCAAAAAACTGCTTAAGGTCTTTCTGGGGCTGTACTTGTTGATGGGGCTGTTTGCCGCAACAGCACACGCGGATGGAATAGACGTAAATAAAGCAGAAATTCGGCTGGGTGAGGAGGGGTATCAGCTCGCGGCAGATTTCAACGTCAACCTGAGTTATACCGTTCAGCAGGCGTTGTCGTTGGGGGTGCCGCTCTATTTTGTGGGCGAATTTTCGCTGACACGTTCGCGGTGGTATTGGCTGGACGAACAAGTATTTCAGGGTGAGCAATCCGTCAAGCTTTCATATAACGTCCTTACCCGTCAGTACCGTATCTCACGCGGCTCGCTGTTTCAGAACTTTGCCAGCCTGGATGAAATGTTGCGTATTCTGGAGCGGCAAAACTCGGCGCTCATTCCCGCAGAAATGATAAAAAAAGAGGCGAACTATGTTGCCGCCGTGCGTTTGCGTTTGGATACCAGGCAGCTGCCCAAATTGATGCAGGTGAATGTGCTGACCAGCAAAGACTGGGATCTGGATTCGGGCTGGTATCGCTGGGTGATGCGTTCGGCAGACGTGCGTAACACGGGCAAGGCGGAGTGAGGGCGCAGTGAAATATCTGATTACCTTAAGTCTCATCGCAGTGACGGTCTTGCTGTATCTGTTATCCAGCCGCAGCGCGAATACCGAAGTATTTTCCGTCAGCTATTACGGCTTGCTTGGATTGACTGGTTTGCTGGCGTTAGGCCTGTCAGGTCTGGTTGCCTTTCAGTTTTGGCGCTTGCGCGACAAATTAAGGAAGAAGGTGTTTGGCGCCAAGCTGACTTTACGTCTGGTGCTATTTTTCACCCTGGTAGCCGTTTTGCCCGGAATATTGGTCTATGCCGTATCGGTCAATTTTTTATCGAAGAGCATTGAGTCGTGGTTCGATGTACGCGTGGAAAAGGCGCTGGAAGGCGGCCTTAATCTGGGCAGAAGCGGGCTGGACAATAGCCTCAAGGAGCTGTCGAAAAAGACCCAGTTTGTCGCCCTCTTACTGTCAGAAAAAAATCCCGTGCAGTTTCAGAATGCACTGGCTCAGCTAATCGATGAAGGCATGGCGCAGGAGGCGGCTGTATTCGGCCAGGGCGGCAAATTGCTCGCCTTTGCCGCCAGCGATAATGCGCTGTTGCCCGATATTCCAGACGAAAGCCTGATGCAGCAGGTGCGGGAAAAGGGACAATACTCGGTTATTGAGGCGATGCCCAACAAGGCGATGAGTTTGCGGGTGTTGGCCTTGGTGAATGCAAATAGCTATTCGGGGGCGAACTATATTCTGCAATTCAATCAGGCTGTTCCCAAGCAGATTGAAGACGATGCGGAGATGGTGCAATCGGTCTATCGTGACTATCAGGAACTGACGCTCTCCAGGCTGGGGCTAAAGCGTTTATATGGCATCACGCTGACGCTGTCGTTGTTGGTGGTATTGCTCACGGCGATATCGGTGGCATTTTATATCAGCGAGCGACTGGGTTCTTCGCTGGAAGCGCTGGCGGAGGGCACCCGGGCGGTCGCGCAGGGGGATTTTACCGGACAACACCCGATACGCAGTAGCGATGAATTGGGTGCGCTGACGGGTTTGTTCAATCAAATGACCAACCAGTTGGCTGATGCCAGACGAGCCAGCGAACAGCAGCAGCGCGAAGTTGAAAGCGCCAAGGGCTATCTGGAAAGTGTGCTGACACATCTCTCATCGGGGGTGCTGGCACTCGATGGTGAATTCCGCTTGCGTTCGGTGAATACCAGTGCCGCCCATATTTTGGGCGCGCCCCTGCAGGATATGCAGCGTATGTCCTTGCAGCAAATTGCGGATAAATTCACTTTATTGCATTCCTTTTGTAAAAGCATTACAAATGCATTTTCGGGAACCAGCAATGGTGAATGGCAGCGTCAAATTGAAAGGCTGAGCAAAAATGGCAACCAGATTCTGTTGATCCGTGGAACGCGTCTGCCTCAGGGCGCTGAGGCAGGATTCGTCGTGGTTTTTGATGACATCAGTCATTTGTTGCAGGCGGAGCGTCAGGCCGCCTGGGGTGAGGTAGCTCGCCGCCTGGCCCATGAAATCAGGAACCCGCTCACGCCGATACAGCTCTCGGCAGAGCGTTTGCAATACAAGTTAAGTGACAAATTGGATGAGAGTGATGCGAAGTTGTTGCGGCGTGCCACACAAACTATCGTCAGCCAGGTGTCGGCGATGAAAAATATGGTGAGTGATTTTGCTGATTACGCACGCGGCCCTTCTTTGAAATTGACCCGTCTGGATCTGCATCGATTGATTAAGGAAGTTCTGGGCCTGTATGAGGCCAACGCAGTACCCATTACGCTGAATCTGCAGGCCGGTTGCGCCGAGATTAATGGAGATGCAACGCGCTTGCGTCAAGTGTTGCACAATCTTTTCCAGAATGCGCAAGACGCGTTGCAGGGAATTGCCCAGCCGGAGATCGTCTTGAGCAGTGAAATCGGGCAAGGGGAGATTCATTTGCGCGTGTCGGATAATGGAACAGGCTTCCCTGAGAGTGTGTTGTCACGCGCTTTTGAGCCTTATATGACGACGAAGACCAAAGGCACCGGCTTGGGCCTGGCGATTGTGAAAAAAATCATCGAGGAGCATGGTGGTCGAATAACGCTTGAGAATGGTGTAAACGGCGGAGCGTACGTAAATATCAGCCTGTCGTTGAATGAGGAGGGGCAAGAATGAGCAAACAGATTCTGGTTGTGGATGATGAAGTTGGCATACGTGAATTGCTGGCGGAAATTTTATTTGACGAGGGTTATCAGGTTCATCTGGCTGAAAATGCCGAACAGGCACGCGTGTACCGGCATGAATTTGAACCCGATTTGGTGTTGCTGGATATATGGATGCCCGATACTGATGGCGTAACGCTGTTGAAGGAGTGGGTCGAGCAGGATTTGCTGACCATGCCGGTGGTGATGATGTCCGGCCATGGCACGATAGAGACCGCCGTTGAGGCAACGCGCATCGGTGCGGTGGATTTTCTGGAGAAGCCCATTTCGCTGCAAAAACTGCTGAATACCGTAGCCAAAGCTATCAAGGAAGGCGCGGCAATAATAAAAACCCCGGTTGCTGTTGATGTCGCGCAAAATCTGGTTGTCGAAATGGATGGCGCCACTATGAACTTTCCCTTGCCTCTGGATTTGCCGCTACGCGAAGCGCGCGAACATTTTGATGCAATATACTTTGATTACCATTTGCAAAAAGAGGCTGGCAACGTATCGCGTGTGGCAGAAAAAATAGGCCTGGAGCGCACACATCTGTACCGCAAACTTAAACAACTGGGTATAAAAGTTGCCAAAAAAAGCGGCGAAAATGAGCATTAGCAGCGTTCAACAACAACAAGAAATTGGTAAGTTTGTTGCTGTATTCCGGGGTGTGCGGCATAATTCCAACAATTAACATTCGGCGTTAAACATAAACCCATCCCCTTGGGATGTTTCGGAGGAGTCAGTAAATGACAGCAAATCGTAGTATTACACCACCAAAGTACAATGACATAACCAGCGCAATCCGCATGCTGGCCGTAGATGCTGTGCAAAAAGCAAACTCCGGTCATCCGGGCGCACCTATGGGTATGGCAGAGATTGCTGATGTGCTTTGGAATCGCCATCTGCGTCACAATCCGGCCAACCCCAAGTGGCCTGGCCGTGACCGCTTCATGATGTCCAATGGCCACGGCTCAATGCTGGTATACGCATTGTTGCATTTGTCCGGTTACGACTTGCCTATTGATGAGCTGAAGCGTTTCCGTCAAATGCATTCCAAGACGCCGGGCCATCCTGAATATGGTTACACCGCCGGCGTGGAAACAACCGGTGGTCCGCTCGGTCAGGGCATCACCAATGCCGTAGGTATGGCGATGGCAGAAAAGTTGCTGGCGGCAGAATTCAACAAGCCGGGGCATGAGATCGTCAACCACAACACCTATGTGTTCATGGGCGACGGCTGCATGATGGAAGGTATTTCGCATGAGGCTTGTGCGCTGGCCGGAACCTGGGGTCTGGGCAAGCTTATGGCTTTCTGGGATGATAACGAAATATCGATTGACGGTCATACCAACGGCTGGTTCACTGACGACACTGCAAAGCGTTTTGAGGCTTATGGCTGGCACGTCGTTGCGAATGTTGAAGGTCATGATTCAGCAGCCATTGACGCCGCGATTCGTGCGGGTCACGCTGTTACCGACAAGCCTACCCTGATTTGCTGCAAGACTGTTATTGGCGCAGGTTCTCCTAACAAGGAAGGCACTCACGATGTGCATGGCGCGGCATTGGGCGAGGCTGAAGTGGCCGCAACCCGTGCGCACCTTGGCTGGAATTATCCTCCGTTTGAAATCCCTACGCATGTGTATGAAGCGTGGGATGCGCGTACGCGCGGTGAAGGCCTAGAGAAATTGTGGAATAACAAGTTCGCCGAATATCGCGCAGCTTATCCGGCAGAAGCGGCTGAATTTGAGCGCCGTACCAAGAGTGAACTGCCAGCTGGCTGGGCAGAGCATGCAGCCGCTGCGATCGCTGCGACCAATGCCAAAGGTGAGACCATTGCAACGCGCAAGGCATCACAAAACGCAATCAATGCGCTGGCGCCTGCGTTGCCTGAGTTTCTGGGCGGCTCAGCCGATCTGACTGGCTCAAACTTGACCAACTGGACAGGCTGCAAGCATGTACATGGCAAGACCACCGGCAACTACATCAGCTACGGTGTACGCGAATTCGGTATGTCACACATCATGAACGGCATGGCATTGCATGGCGGCTTGCTGCCATTCGGCGGCACCTTCCTGATGTTCTCCGAATATGCGCGTAATGCATTGCGTATGGCCGCACTGATGAAGCAGCGTGTGATTTTTGTTTACACCCATGACTCCATCGGTCTGGGCGAAGATGGCCCGACTCACCAACCCGTTGAACAGACTGCAACGCTGCGTCATATTCCCAACATGGAAACATGGCGTCCGTGCGACACCGTTGAATCCATCGTGTGCTGGGTTGCCGCAGTTGAACGCAATGACGGGCCTTCCAGCCTGATCTTCAGTCGCCAGAACTTGCAATTCCAGAAGCGTGATGCGGCGCAAATCGCCAATATCCGCAAGGGTGCATATGTGCTGTCTGAAGCCGCAGGTGGCAAGCCACAGGCTGTAATCATCGCGACGGGTTCCGAAGTAACCTTGGCACTGGATGCGCAAAAAGCACTGGCTGCGGATGGTATCAATGTGCGCGTAGTGTCCATGCCTTCGACCAATGTGTTCGATAAGCAGGATCAGGCTTACAAGGATAGCGTATTGCCCAGGGGTGTAAACCGCGTCGCTGTTGAAGCGGGTGTGACAGGCGGTTGGTACAAATATGTTGGTCTGGATGGCGCGGTGGTGGGCATGGATTGCTTCGGTGAATCCGCACCTGCGCCTGAATTGTTCAAGCACTTCGGTTTCACTGTGGAAAATGTAGTGAAGGCGGTCAAGGGCGTGCTGTAAGGCTGAAAGACGACAAATTTATAAATAACTAAAACAGGAGAGAAGACATGACAATTAAAGTTGGTATCAATGGGTTTGGTCGTATCGGACGTATGGTTTTCCGCGCGGCAACCAAGGATTTTCCTGAGATCGAAGTTGTTGCGATTAATGACTTGCTGGAACCTGATTATTTGGCTTACATGCTGAAATACGACTCTGTGCATGGCCGCTTCAATGGTGACGTTGCTGTGAACGGCAACAATCTGGTGGTCAACGGTAAGGAAATTCGTCTGACAGCTGAGCGTGATCCGGCAAACCTGAAATGGAATGAGGCAGGTGTTGACATCGTCATCGAGTGCACCGGTTTCTTCCTGACGACAGAAACCTGTCAGGCTCATATCAATGCAGGCGCGAAAAAAGTAGTTATGTCTGCGCCCTGCAAGGACACATCGCCTATGTTTGTGTACGGCGTGAACCATGACAAGTACCAGGGCGAAGCGATTGTTTCAGCCGCGTCTTGCACAACCAACGCATTGGCGCCGGTGGCTAAAGTGTTGAATGACACATTCGGCATCAAGCGCGGCCTGATGACGACAGTACATGCGGCAACGGCGACGCAGAAAACCGTTGACGGCCCGTCCAACAAGGATTGGCGCGGTGGTCGCGGCATTCTGGAAAATATCATTCCATCCTCGACCGGCGCTGCAAAGGCTGTGGGCGTGGTATTGCCTGAATTAAAGGGCAAGCTGACCGGTATGGCTTTCCGTGTGCCAACCTCTGACGTTTCTGTCGTTGATCTGACCGTTGAGCTGAACAATCCGGCTACCTACGAGCAGATCGTTGCGGCGATGAAAGCGGCGTCCGAAAGCGGTCCTTTGAAAGGTGTGCTGGGTTTCACTGATGAAAAAGTGGTTTCCACCGATTTCCGTGGTTACACCTGTCCGTCCGTATTTGATGCCGAAGCGGGTATCGCGCTTGATCCGACCTTCGTCAAGGTAGTGGCCTGGTATGACAATGAGTACGGTTATACCTGCAATTTGATGCGTATGGTTCGTCACATCGCGTAATAAAATGGGAAGTGGGGAGTGGATAGTGGGAAGTAGGGAAAACCCGCTTTCACTCACCACTCACTACTTCCTACTCCCCAAGTTTTACATTTATGGAGTAGAAAATGTCCGTAATTAAAATGACCGATTTGGCTCTCAAGGGCAAACGCGTCCTGATCCGTTCTGATTTGAATGTGCCCGTCAAAGACGGCAAAGTGACATCCGATGCGCGCATCACCGCCTCCATGGCCACGATCAATGCCGCGCTCAATGCGGGCGCACGCGTGATGGTGACCTCGCATCTGGGCCGCCCTGAAGAAGGCGTGTATTCCGAAGAGAATTCGCTGAAGCCGGTGGCAGATGTTATCGCCAACAAGCTGGGCAAGCCGGTGCGTCTGATCAAGGATTGGACAGAGGGTGGTTTTGATGTAGCCGAAGGTGAATTGGTATTGCTGGAAAATTGCCGCTTTAACAAAGGCGAGAAGAAAAGCAATGAAGAGCTTTCCAGGAAATATGCCGCCTTGTGCGACGTATTCGTCATGGATGCCTTCGGCACCGCGCACCGTGCTCAGGCATCGACTCATGGTGTGGCCAGATTTGCGCCCGTTGCTGCTGCCGGCATTTTGCTGACCGAAGAACTGGAGGCACTGACTAAAGCGTTGCTCAGTCCGGCACGTCCGATGGTTGCCATCGTTGGCGGTTCCAAGGTTTCCACCAAGCTGACCGTACTCGAATCCTTATCTGAGAAATGCGAGCAGTTGGTCGTCGGTGGCGGCATCGCCAATACCTTCCTCAAGGCGACGGGGCACCCTGTCGGCAAGTCGCTGTGCGAGGATGATCTGGTCCCAACTGCACAGGCTCTGATTGCCAAGATGACGGCACGTGGCGCCATTATTCCTATCGCGACCGATGTGGTGGTGGGTACGGCTGCACCATTTATTCCGGGCAACGAGAATACACCGGCTATCCTGAAAGACGCCAAGGACGTTACCGATGAGGAAATGATTTTTGACATCGGCCCCAAGTCCGCACAGGAAATCTGTGACATCATCATGAATGCTGGAACAGTCGTATGGAATGGTCCGGTCGGCGTGTTTGAATTTGATCAGTTTGGCGAAGGTACCAAAGCCATAGCTAAAGCCATAGCTGAAACAAAGGCCTTCACGCTTGCGGGTGGCGGCGACACGATTGCAGCGATTCAGAAGTACGATATTTTTGACAAAGTATCCTATATCTCCACTGCAGGCGGTGCGTTTCTTGAGTTCCTCGAAGGCAAAACTTTGCCTGCGGTGGCGATTCTGGAAGAACGCGCTAAACAATAATTTACTAGGAATCACATGCTGCGTAGAACCAAAATAGTTGCAACGCTGGGGCCAGCCTCCAGCGACCAAAAAGTCCTTGAAGACATGATTCGTGCCGGAGTCGATCTGGTGCGGATGAATTTCTCGCATGGCTCGGCTGCCGATCACATGAAACGTGCAGAGGTCGTACGAGCTGCCGCGAAAGCAGTCGGACGAACCGTTGGCATTTTGGCTGATCTGCAGGGCCCGAAAATCCGTGTGGGAAAATTCGAGAATGACAAGATCGAGCTGAACAGAGGCGATACGTTTATTCTCGATGCGGCCATGAATGGTCTGGGTAATCAGGAACGCGTTGGGCTGGACTACAAGGAGTTGCCCAACGATGTTAGTCGTGGTTCGGTACTGTTGCTTAATGACGGCATGCTGGAATTTGACGTAGTCGAAGTCAATGGCATGAGCATAGTCTGTAAGGTGGTGCGCGGCGGTATTTTATCCAATAATAAGGGTATTAATCGCAAGGGCGGGGGTTTGACGGCACCCGCGCTGACCGAGAAGGATAAGGAAGACATCAAGACGGCCGCGCTGATTAATGCCGACTATCTGGCGATCTCCTTCCCGCGTAGTGGCGATGACATGCGTTACGCGCGCAAGTTGATGCACGAAGCAGGCGGTCAGAGCCTGTTGATGGCAAAGATTGAGCGCGCCGAAGCCATTCCGGCATTGGCCGATATTATCGATGCATCGGATGCCATCATGGTGGCGCGTGGTGACTTGAGTGTGGAAGTCGGTGATGCGGCTGTTCCCGGATTGCAAAAGCGCATGATCAAGATGGCGCGTGCCAAGAACCGTCTGGTCATTACCGCTACGCAGATGATGGAATCCATGATCACCAATCCGATTCCGACACGTGCGGAAGTCTCGGATGTGGCGAATGCGGTATTGGATGGCACGGATGCGGTAATGCTGTCTGCAGAAACTGCAGTGGGTGATTATCCGGTGGAAACCATCGAGGCCATGGTGCGTATTTGTCTCAATGCTGAACACCAGACGGATGATCATGCGATCGATCGCCGCGGAATAGTGCAGAAATTTACGCGCATCGACCAATCCATCGCCATGTCCGCGCTGTTTGCCGCTTCACACTTCAAGGTGAAGGCGATCGTGGCACTGACACAATCCGGCTCGACGGCCCTGTGGATGTCACGCGTAAATGCCGGAGTGCCTATTTTTGCCTTGACGCCGGTTGAACAAACCCTGACGAAGGTGACCTTGTTCAGCGGCGTACATCCGGTACTGTTCCCGGGCAGAAATGCGCAACATCCCGCTCAGGAGCTGATCGATGCGGAACAACAACTGGTCGAAATGGGTTATGTCGAAGATGGTGATCTGGTAGTCGTTACCGTTGGCGAGGCTGTAGGAAAGTCGGGGCATACCAATACCATGAAAATTGTGCGCATTGGCGATCATCACAAGAACAGCATCTGAGTAAAAGTTACATAAGAATCAAAGTAATAAGAGTTTTTAATCAATCAGGAGAAAAAAATGGCTTTAGTATCTTTGCGTCAACTTCTCGATCATGCAGCAGAAAATAGCTACGGTTTGCCAGCATTCAACGTCAATAATCTGGAACAGGTCAAGGCGATCATGGAAGCGGCTGACGAGTGCAATAGCCCGGTCATCATGCAAGGCTCTGCCGGTGCGCGCAAGTACGCCGGTGAGCCGTTTCTGCGTCATCTCATTGAAGCGGCTGTGGAAATGTATCCGCATATTCCTGTTGTTATGCATCAGGACCACGGTGCCTCTGAAGCGGTTTGTATCAACGCAATCCGCTCCGGTTTTTCCAGCGTGATGATGGACGGTTCCTTGCTGGCAGACGGCAAGACACCTTCTTCTTTCGAATACAACGTCAATATTTCACGTCGTGTGGCTGAAATGTCTCATGCGGTGGGCGTGTCAGTAGAAGGCGAGTTGGGCTGTCTGGGTTCTCTGGAATCCGGCGAAGGCGAAAAGGAAGACGGTCATGGCGCTGAAGGCGTTCTGAGCCATGATCAATTGCTGACCGATCCGGAAGAAGCGGCTGAATTCGTGCGTCAAACCGGTGTAGATGCGCTGGCAATCGCCATCGGCACTTCACACGGCGCATACAAATTCACCCGCCCTCCTACCGGTGCGGTATTGCGTATTGATCGCATCAGGGAAATTCATGCCCGTCTGCCTAACACCCACCTCGTGATGCACGGTTCTTCTTCCGTTCCACAAGAATGGCTGAAGATCATCAATGAATTCGGCGGCACCATGGGCGAAACCTACGGTGTTCCGGTTGAGGAAATTGTCGAAGGCATCAAGAACGGCGTGCGTAAAGTAAACATCGACACGGATCTGCGTATGGCCTCTACCGGCGCAACTCGCCGTTATCTGGCGC
Source organism: Gallionella sp. (assembly GCA_030652475.1). Classification (GTDB taxonomy): domain Bacteria; phylum Pseudomonadota; class Gammaproteobacteria; order Burkholderiales; family Gallionellaceae; genus Gallionella. Next base: position 47,686 of record JAUSAO010000083.1, read on the forward strand.
AAAACACCAAAGATTTCGACCCGCGCAAGTTCCTGGCCGCTACCACAGTGGCCATGAAGGAAATTTGCAAGGCGCGTTATGAAGCGTTTGGTTGCGCAGGTCAGGCAGCCAAGATCAAGCCGATTTCTCTGGAAGCAATGGCAAACCGTTACGCTAAAGGCGAGTTGAACGCGATCATCAAGTAAGCGTTCTTCCTAGCCAACAAAAAGGCGACCTTGGGGTCGCTTTTTTGTTGGTCGGAACGAATAGATAGTTGCTGTCTGGGTTCACTGTGCGCCTTCAGTCAGTAAAAATTCCTTAAAAGCCAGGGCGGCGCTGGACAAGCGTTTGTTGCGCCGATACGCAACAAACCAGTGGCGTAGCAGTGGAAAGTTTTCGACGTCCAGTATTGCCAGCCTGCCGGTTTCCAGTTCCAGTTCGATGCTGTGCAGCGATAATATGCCCAGTCCCATGCCTGCGCGCACAGCCTGTTTGATGGCCTCGTTGGTTTCCATTTCCATGCTGATATGCGGCTGGATGTGATGCAGATCGAAAACACGCTCCATCGCACTGCGCGTACCGGAACCTTTTTCGCGAGACATAAAGGTTTCGTGCGCGAGTTGTGAGAATTTGATGTCTTTGAGTGTGGACAAGGGATGGCCTGGGTCGGCAATGACCACCAGAGGATTGTCCAGAAACGACTCTGCGTTGAGGTCTAATCCATCAGGCGGCTGGCCCATGATAGCCAGGTCAGTGCTGTTGTCAGCGAGTTGTTTGAGCACGGCGTCCCGGTTGGCAACTTGCAGAATCACATTGATATTCGGATGCCGCTGGCAAAATTTAGCCAGCAACTGCGGTGTGAAATAATTGGCAGTATTGACTACCGACAGAGTGAATTTTCCCTGCCCCAATCCTTTCATATCGTCGAACACCGCTTCAATTTCGATTAATTGTTGTGAAATGTTACGGGCGTAATGAAACAGTTCTCGCCCCGCTTCAGTGAGAAATATTTTTTTCCCCATTTGTTCGAATAACGGCAGCCCGATGTGCCCTTCCAGTTGCTTGATTTGCATGGACACTGCCGGTTGTGAGAGGTATAGTTCCTTTGCCGCGCGAGAATAGTTTAAATGGATAGCCACTTTTTCAAACACTTGCAGTTGTCGTAAAGTGAAGTGGAGCATGGCGGCGAGACGGGTGGGTCGTATTGCGTGATTATACATAATCATAAGCATTTCTTATGGTTTCAATAAAAATAATTGACTATCGCTTATATGACTATCCCCCTATAGTGGCGACCAGTTGCACGATGTTGTTCGTTGGTAGTTAGTGAAATTATCGTTAACACACAGGAGAGGTAAATTATGGATCAATCTAATCGTTATGCAGATCTGTCGTTAAAAGAAGAAGATCTGATCAAGGGTGACGGGCACATTCTCGTTGCTTACCACATGCAGCCAGCCACGGGTTATGGTTATCTGGAAACTGCGGCGCACATCGCGGCAGAATCTTCCACTGGTACCAATGTTGAAGTGTGCACCACCGATGACTTTACCAAGGGCGTGGACGCGCTGGTATATTTTATCGATGAAGCTAAAGGTGTAATGAAGGTCGCTTATCCGATCGAATTGTTCGATCGCAATGTGATCGACGGTCGTGCGATGATTGTTTCCTTCCTGACACTGGCCATTGGCAATAATCAGGGACAGGGCGATGTAAAATGCCTGAAGATGCATGACTTCTATGTGCCTTGGTCGATGTTGCGTCTGTTCGATGGCCCGTCCAAAGATATTACCGACATGTGGGATATTCTGGGTCGTCCACGCGTCAACGGTGGTTACATCGCCGGTACAATCATTAAGCCCAAGCTGGGTCTGCGTCCTGAGCCATTTGCCAAGGCGGCTTACCAGTTCTGGCTGGGTGGCGATTTCATCAAGAACGATGAGCCACAAGGCAATCAGACTTTCTGCCCTACCAAGAAAGTGATCCCGCTGGTCTATGACGCAATGAAGCGCGCCATGGATGAAACGGGCCAGGCCAAGATTTTCTCCGCCAATATCACCGCCGACGATCACTACGAAATGCTGGCGCGTGCCGATTACATTCTGGAAACATTTGGACCGGATGCAAACAAGGTGGCCTTCCTGGTGGACGGCTATGTCGGTGGTCCAGGCATGGTGACAACGGCACGTCGTCAGTATCCTGACCAGTACCTGCACTACCATCGTGCCGGTCACGGTGCGGTGACCTCGCCTTCTGCATTGCGTGGCTACACTGCGTTTGTGCTGTCCAAGATGTCCCGTCTGCAAGGTGCTTCCGGCATCCACGTGGGAACCATGGGTTACGGCAAAATGGAAGGTGAGAAGGATGACCGGCATATCGCTTACATGATCGAGCGTGATTCAGCGGACGGTCCTTACTATCATCAGGAATGGCACGGCATGAAGCCGACCACGCCTATCATCTCCGGCGGTATGAACGCGCTGCGTCTGCCAGGTTTCTTCGAAAACCTGGGTCACGGCAACGTGATCAATACTTCTGGCGGCGGTTCTTACGGTCACATCGACTCTCCTGCAGCGGGCGCGATCTCCTTGCGTCAGTCGTATGAGTGCTGGAAAGCGGGTGCGGATCCTATCGAATTTGCGAAGGAGCACAAGGAATTTGCGCGCGCATTTGAGTCATTCCCTGGCGATGCGGACAAGATATTCCCGGGCTGGCGCGACAAGCTGGGCGTGCACAAGTAAGCTTGGTTGGTATTAAAGCTGTGAAAACGCGCCCCCACTTGCTGGGGGCGTTTTTTTCCAAAAATCAAAACCGTTCAGGCCGCGCGGATACGTGGCGAGTATGGGGGTAACATGACCGATAAAGATCAATACAAGATACATCAGGAGCCGTTTTATCAGGCGCAGGGTAATGAAGTTACGTTGTATGAGGCGGCCTATGCTGCCCGTTTGCCTGTGATGGTGAAGGGCCCGACAGGTTGCGGCAAATCTCGTTTTGTCGAATATATGGCGTGGAAATTGAACAAGCCGCTGATTACGGTGGCGTGTAATGAAGACATGACAGCAAGCGATCTGGTCGGGCGCTATTTGCTCGATGCCAATGGCACGCGCTGGCTCGATGGCCCGCTGACCACGGCAGCGCGCATCGGTGCGATCTGCTACCTCGACGAAATCGTCGAAGCGCGCCAGGACACCACTGTAGTGATCCATCCGCTGACCGACCACCGGCGCACGCTGCCGCTGGATAAGAAGGGCGAGCTGATTCAGGCGCACCCTGACTTTCAGTTGGTGATCTCCTACAATCCGGGCTACCAGAGTCTGCTGAAGGATCTGAAGCAGTCCACCAAACAGCGTTTTACGGCGCTTGATTTTGATTATCCGACAAGCAAGCTGGAGACCGAAATTCTCAGTAAGGAAACGGGTATGGACGCAGACATTTGCGCCAAATTGGTCAAGATCGGGGTAGCTGCTCGTAATCTGAAAGGGCATGGCCTGGATGAGGGCGTTTCCACGCGTTTGCTGGTGTACGCGGCGACACTGATCAAGGGCGGGGTCGAGCCCAGGGATGCGTGCCGTATGGCTATGGTACGTCCGATTACCGATGATGCGGACATACGCGATACACTGGATCATGCGATTGATGCTGTGTTTGCCTGAGAATGAAGACCATACCAGAAGAACTGGAAGTCTATTGGCAACAGCTTGACTGCGGTTTTCCGCGTGTGGCCGAGGTGTTCGCTGATTGCATGCAAGAGGCGCTGGTCAAACTTACCGGGGAGGGGGTCAGTGCCTATATCGAATATGCACGCTTTCTTGGCAAGATGGGGCGCGGCGCTGAGCCCATTCTGATTTTCCTGGAAGAGTGGCCGGGTATCGCCAAGAAAACAGGTGAGGATGCGCTGCCCGCAATCGCAGAGTGTATACGTAGAATGTACAAATCGCCCAACGGCAAAGCGATCACGCCCTTCCTGCAATCATTGCCGAGTGTGGTGCGCAGATTGCCTGCCCGGCAGCAGTTACAGGAGTACTTGAATCTCATCCTGGATTTTATGGAACGCACCACAGGTTCCATACACGGCATTCATCAGACTTTCGCCAGCCCAGGCTTGCCGGCACTGTTCAAGCAGATCGCGGTGCTCCTTGGTCAATTATCATTGGCAGGACTGAAGAACTGGGTTGATTACGGTGCCCGCTATTACAACGACCACCCCGAGCGGCAAATTGATTACTTCAGCCTGCAGTCTGCGGACAGTCGTGCGGTATTGCAACGTGAGCGCCACGGCACCTTGCTGATGGACAATGAGCGTAAGCTGGACTTGTACTTGCGCGGGTTGTGGCAAGACGAGGATATGTTGATCCCTTATTCCAACATGTTTGACGAACTGCGCCAGCCCGTTCCCTATTACGACAATCTGGGCATACGTCTGCCGGATGTCTATAACGACATGCATGGCATATCCGGTATAGACCGGTATCGTGCGACCCTGGCGCATATGGTTGGACATCGGCGCTGGAGTAAGGCGATCTTCGCTGACAATTTCAGCCCGTTCCAGCGTATGGCGGCAGAGTTTCTGGAAGACAGCCGGGTGGAATATCTGGTGATGCGCGAGTACCCCGGACTGCGTCGTCTTTTTCTGGCGTTGCATCCGATTCCGGCCGAAGACGCTTACGACCCGGAACAGGAATCCGGCGTGCGCCATCGTCTGACCATGCTGTCGCGCGCGATACTCGATCCGCAGCACACTTACAAAAATCTGCACGTTGTCGAGTTTGCGCAGCACTTCCACGCCCTGATGCAAAACAGCGATATGAGCACACCGGAGATGGCCGATATGGCGGTTTCTTTCGTTGCGAAAACGCGCCGCCAGAGCGATCAGCTCGCCAAGACCCACTTCAAGGACACAGTGGTAAGTTATCGCGACGACAATCGCCAGATGTGGCATTTCATCGAGGAAGATGACGAGGGAGAGGTTGTTGATCAGCATCGCAAAATGGAGCCGAACAAGGACCTCGAAGGCCTGCCGCCGCGCCATTACCACGAGTGGGACTACAATAACCAGAGCTACCGTCCTGACTGGGTGAGCGTTTATGAAGCCCTGCACCCGTCCGGAAACGCGGCGGATATCGACAGGCTGCTGGCCAAGCATGCGTCACTGGCCAAACGCTTGAAGAAAATGCTCGATTTGCTCAGGCCCCAGGACAAGGTTCGTATCCGCTATCAGGAAGAGGGCAGCGAACTGGATCTGGATGTGGCCTTGCGCTCATTGATCGATTTCAAGGGGGGTTCGTCACCTGATCCGCGCATCAATATGAGCCACAAGACCAGCGGACGCAATATTGCGGTGATGGTGTTGCTGGACTTGTCACAATCACTCAATGAAATGGCGGCTGGCAGCAACCAGTCTATACTGGAGCTCAGCCAGGAGGCAGTTTCACTGCTGGCCTGGGCAATAGAAAAGCTGGGTGACCCCTTCGCAATAGCCGGATTTCATTCCAACACACGTCATGACGTGCGCTACATGCATATCAAGGGGTTCAGTGAAAAGTGGGATGATAATGTGAAGGGCAGGCTGGCCGCCATGGAGGCCAGTTATTCCACACGCATGGGCGCGGCGATGCGCCACGCTTCGCATTATCTGGAAAAACAGCAAGCCGATAAAAAATTGATGCTGATCCTGACCGACGGTGAACCTGCGGATATTGACAGCAAGGATGGGCGTATTTTGATTGAGGACGCCCGCCAGGCGGTCAATGAACTGGATCGGAAAGGTATCTATTCCTATTGCATCAATCTGGACCCCAAGGCAGATGAATATGTGAAGGATATTTTCGGCAAGCAGTACAGCATTATCGACAAGGTGGCTCAATTGCCGGAGAAATTGCCGCAACTGTTCATTGCGCTTACTAAATAATGGCGAGCCAAATAAACCCGCTTTGCGCGCAGAATAGGGCGGAAAAGCGGTAGAATTGTAAAGTTGAAATTTAATAACTATCTTACTTTAATAACCGAGGAGAAAGCATGAGTAAAAGTCTGATTCAATTCATCATTGAAGAGCAACGCCACATCCCCAACGCCAGCGGTGATTTTACCGGGTTGTTGAGCGACATCATTTCAGCCTGCAAACAAATTGCTCATGACGTAAACAAAGGCGCGCTGATCGGCGTGCTGGGCAGCGCAGGCAGTGAAAACGTACAGGGCGAGACACAAAAGAAGCTGGACATCATCACCAACGATGTTTTCATCAAGGCGAATGAGTGGGGTGGTCACCTGGCTGCGATGGCATCGGAAGAAATGGATGATATCTATGAAATTCCAAAGCAATATCCACGCGGTAAATATTTGATTACCTTTGACCCGCTGGATGGATCTTCCAATATCGACGTGAATATTTCTGTTGGTACGATTTTCTCCATCCTTCGTTGTCCTGAAGGCGTAAGCAATCCTACAGCAGCCGATTTCATGCAGCCTGGCACCAAACAGGTATGCGCCGGTTATGCACTGTACGGCCCGAACACCATGATGGTCATCACCACCGGTAACGGCGTGAACGGCTTTACGCTGGATCGCGATGTAGGTGACTTCTTCCTGACCCATCCTGACATGCAGATCCCTGTTGATACCCAGGAATTTGCGATCAACATGTCCAATCGTCGCTACTGGGAAGAACCGGTACAACGCTACATTGAAGAATGCGTCAAGGGCAAGGACGGTGGTCGTGAGAAGAACTTCAACATGCGTTGGGTGGCTTCCATGGTTGCAGAAATCCATCGTATCCTGACGCGCGGCGGTATTTTCTTGTATCCGTTCGACAACAAGGAAGCTGGCAAGGCAGGCAAGTTGCGTTTGATGTACGAAGCGAATCCAATGTCGTTCATCGTTGAGCAGGCAGGTGGTGTATGTTCTACTGGCCGTGAACGCATCATGGAGCTGCAACCTACCGGTCTGCATCAGCGTGTGCCGGTTATCATGGGTTCTAAGAACGAAGTAGACCGTGTGGTGGGGTACCACAAGGGCGCGTAATACCTTTTAATGCCCCCGTGTTTGGGGGTATTTTTACGTCTGAGATTTGAGGAAATTATTATGTCCAAACCGCTCGTTTCCATCATCATGGGCAGTAGCAATGATTGGGAAGTCATGAGTCAGGCCGCGCAACAGCTGAAAGACTTTGGCGTGGCTTATGATGCGCGCGTCATCTCTGCACATCGCTCGCCTGATTTGTTATTTGATTACATTAAAGAAGTCAGCGCGCGAGGTGTACAGTGTTTCATCGCTGGCGCGGGCGGCGCGGCGCATCTTGCCGGCGTGATTGCCGGAAAGACCACGCTGCCGGTGTTCGGTGTGCCGATTCCGTCCAAGTATCTCAAAGGCCTGGATTCGTTGTTATCCATTGTGCAAATGCCCAAGGGAATTCCGGTTGCGACGTTCGCTATTGGCGAAGCCGGGGCAGCGAATGCCGGGTTGTTTGCCATTTCCATGCTGGCGTTGAATGATGTGCCGCTGGCACAACGCCTGACCGAGTATCGAAAACAACAAGCAATCAAGGTTGCCGAGACGGTATTGCCGATATTGCCTTAAGCGGTCACCCGGGGGCGAAACCAGGGCCGCAAGGTCCATTCACCTATTAATTGTTCACAAGGAAACGCCATGTCTGTACTGCATGAATCCAGTTTAACCAGCTTGCCGTTGTTGCATCGCGGCAAAGTTCGCGATCTCTACGAAGTCGATGCGCAGCATTTGCTGATTGTGCAGACCGACCGACTGTCGGCATTTGATGTTATTTTGCCTGACCCGATTCCGGGCAAGGGTGAAGTACTCACGACCTTGTCAAATTTCTGGTTCGAGAAATTACAACACATTATTCCTAATCATCTGAGCGGCATCGCGCCGGAATCGGTGGTGAGTGGCGCATTAGAACAGGAGCAGGTACGAGGCCGCTCTTTCGTGACCAAAAAACTCAAGCCTTTGCCAATAGAAGCGATTGTGCGCGGTTATCTGGTAGGTTCAGGCTGGAAGGACTATCAAAAAACTGGTACGGTCTGCGGCCTGACCCTGCCGTCCGGCCTGCGTGAAGCCGAAAAGCTGCCACAGCCGTTGTTCACCCCTTCTACCAAAGCCGCAGTAGGGGATCACGATGAAAATATTTCCTTCGCGCAAACTGTTGATTTATTGGGCGAAGCGCGGGCGGCAGAAGTCCGTGATGCGGCTATTGCATTGTATGTTGAAGCCGCGAATTACGCGTCCAGCAAAGGGATTATCATTGCAGACACCAAGTTTGAATTCGGGGTGGATGAAAAAGGTCAGCTATATCTGATTGATGAGGCGCTGACACCGGATTCATCACGTTTTTGGCCTGCCGAAGCCTATCAGGTGGGGAGCAACCCACCCAGTTTTGACAAGCAGATTGTTCGTGATTGGCTGGAAACATCGGGCTGGGACAAGCAGGCACCGGGACCCCATATTCCGCAACAGGTAATGAAGAAAACAGCTGAAAAATATCAAGAAGCATTAGAGCGCTTGATGGCAGCATGAGAGAACCTTTAAAAATCAGAAAGCATCTGCTGCAATGACAGAAAATCACAATAGCTGGCCGCAACAGCTGATAGAAGGATTTTTACGTTTCCGTGATAATCGTTTTCCGAGCGATGATGTCAAATATTTGCGTTTGTTCGCAGAAGGTCAAAAGCCCAAGTTTTTGATCGTAGGTTGCTGTGATTCGCGGGTTGATCCCGCTCTCATTTTTGATTGCGAACCGGGCGAATTATTTGTGGTCCGCAATGTGGCCAATCTGGTTCCGCCGAATGAAGAGCGCGTCGGCCACCACGGAACGACCGCAGCCCTTGAATATGGCGTATGTAATCTGGGTGTGGAGCACATCGTCGTGCTGGGACACGCGCACTGCGGAGGCATACAGACCTTGCTGCAAACCGGGGCGGCGGCCAATCCCGATTCCTTTATCGATGACTGGATGAAACTGGTTGATTCCGCACGTGTCAGTGTGGAGCAGGATTATGCCGATGCCAGCGCAGAACAACGCCAGACTGCCTGCGAGCAGCGTGCAATTCTGGTGTCGCTGGAAAACCTGCTTACCTTTCCGTGGATAGCGCAGCGTGTGGCTGCTGGAACGCTCAGACTGCACGGCTGGTATCTCGATATCAATCAGGGTCAGTTACTGGGCTATAACGCAAAAACTCTTCAGTTCGAACCGCTGTAACTATTTTCCGGTCAGTTCCTTGTAACGCGCCTTATCTGCATCGTAACGTGCCTGTACAGCCAGCTTTTCGGCTTTATATTTGTCCATATCCTGCTGTAGATGTTTTACGCGTTCCAGCGCTTCCTTGAGGTCATCTCTCAGGGATGCAGGTATATTGCCGCCTGCTTTGCTTCGGCTATCCACATCTTTTTGGAAGCCCAGCAAGTTGTTGTTGGCCATCTTGAGTTGTGAATTGATGCTGTTGATGCGGGCATCGACCTGCTGGAGATTGCGGGAGCGCGATAGTTCAATTTCATCTACGCTGCTGTAGGTGTCGGTCAAGGATTTGTCGTAGCGCTTTTTATCCCTTGCCTCGTCCTCATCCGAGCGTATCTTATTGACTTCCAACTCTTTGGCGCGTCGTTCTTCCGGTGTCAGAACATCCTGAGATTTAATGATGGCTCCGGATTTGTTCAATATCTGGCGATCTTTTCCGGCATATTCAGGCGGGATGGTCTGGCCATAGTGTGTTGTGCCCTGGTCATCCACCCACTTATACATTTTTGCCGAAACAGGCGAACAGAAGGTTGCGCCGGCAATCAGGGCGATCAGCAATTTAGATTGGGTCATTTTTTACTCCAAAAAGGTCGCGATAGGTCTGTACTGCAGTCAGATTTTCAACCATTTCGGGTGTGCCTTGCAAGAAGCCCAGCAGGTCATTCAGCGTGGCTATCGCCACGACCGGAATGTTGTAGCTCAGCCGGACTTCCTGTACGGCGGACAAGTCACCCTGCCCGCGTTCCATGCGATCCAGCGCGATTACGACTGCGCAGGGCTCCGCACCTTCGGCGCGTATCAGGTCGATGGACTCCCGTACCGATGTGCCGGCAGAAATGACATCGTCGATAATCAACACGCGTCCTTGCAACTTCGCACCCACTGTGGTGCCGCCTTCGCCGTGGTCCTTGGCTTCCTTGCGATTGTAGCAATAGGGTACGTTGCGCCCTTGTTCGGCTAGCGCAATCGCGGTGCCAGCTGCCAGCGGTATGCCTTTGTAGGCGGGGCCGAACAGCATATCAAACTGGATATTGGACGCCAGAATGGCTTGCGCATAGAACTGTGACAGATTGCGCAGCGAGATGCCGTCATTGAACAGGCCGGCGTTGAAAAAATAGGGTGACAATCGCCCGGCCTTGGTTTGAAATTCACCGAAACGCAGCACCTTTTGCTGAACGGCAAAATGAATAAAATCCTGTCTGAAGTTGTACATGGCGTTTGCGCGTGTAGGAAGTAACGGTGGGAAACATTATAATCGCGCGTTCTCTCACATTGGAATTTTTTGTGCGCATCATTTCTATCAACCTGAATGGTATTCGTTCCGCCGCCAGCAAGGGGTTTTATCAATGGCTGGCGGCCCAGAATGCCGACGTTATTTGTTTGCAGGAACTCAAGGCGCAAGCGGGCGACCTGACTGAACAAATGCTCGCGCCGCACGGCTACCACGGCTATTTCCATTATGCTGAAAAAAAAGGCTACAGCGGAGTAGGCATCTATTGCCGGGAAAAACCGCAGCACGTCACAGTGGGCTTGGGCATCAGCGAGTTTGATGCAGAAGGGCGCTATTTGTGCGCAGATTTTGCGGACTACAGCGTGGTCTCGCTGTATCTGCCTTCCGGGTCGAGTGGAGAAGAGCGGCAGGGCGTAAAGTTCAGCTTCATGGCAGCATTTCTCCCGCATCTTCGCGAACTACGCGCCAGCGGACGTGAAGTGGTAGTGTGCGGTGACTGGAATATTGCGCATAAGGAAATCGATCTGAAAAACTGGCGCGGCAACAAGAAAAATCCCGGCTTTCTGCCCGAAGAGCGTGCCTGGCTTACCGACTTATTCGATGAGGTGGGTTTTGTTGATGTGTTTCGTCACATACATCCGGAGTTGGAAGCCTATACCTGGTGGTCGAATCGCGGGCAGGCATGGGCGAAAGATGTCGGCTGGCGTATCGATTATCAAATTGCTACGCAGGGCATCGCGCAACGGGCACAAGCGGCAAGCGTCTACAAGGCGGAGCGCTTTTCCGACCACGCACCGCTGACCATCGATTACCGCGATTAGCCTTGCACCCAGGGCAAGCCTTCAACACGCCAGCCGCCTGAAGTGTTGCGGTGCCCTTGAGTATCTTTTTCGCCTTCGAAGCCCACCAGCACATTGTAGCTATCGCGGTAACCTGCCTGAGTGGCCGCAATGGCGGCGAAGTTGGAGCGTGCGCCGCTGCGACAAATGAAGAGCACCAGCGCTTCCTTGTCCACCTGCTGTTCCAGCGCGGCAATAAAGTTCGGATTGAGTGTCATGCCAGGATAAGACGCCCATTCAATTTCGACCGCATCGGGAATGCGCCCAACCCAGTCCAGTTCGGCGCGGCAGCGCACATCCACCAGTTTGGCGCCCGGTGCGGACTGCAATATTTCGTGCGCTTCATCCGGGAACAGTGCGCCCTCGTAAGGTAGATTTAATTCTTTGGCGCGTTGTTGAGCGGATTGCAGAATAGCGGTAATTTTTCCCATGATGTTTCTTCCTGTAGTATTGCGGGTATTCTTTAGAATGAGCCTGCGCTAAGCTGCGCGGCAGAGCACCATACTAGCGCAATCAAGATGAAAAATCACATACACACGCAATCTCCACATACTGGCAAGGATGTTTTTGAGCCTACAGACCCCGAGCGGTTTGCCGCTGCGCAAAAAAGCACGTGGGTGAGTATCGTTATCAATGTGCTGTTAACGTTCTTTCAGATCGTGGGCGGATTCTTTTCGCATTCGCAGGCTTTGATGGCCGACGGACTTCATTCGCTGTCGGATTTGTTGTCCGATGTGCTGGTGTTGTACGCCAACCGGCATGGGAACCGCCATGCCGATGCCAACCATCCTTACGGTCATGCAAGGGTGGAAACCGCCGCCACATTAATACTGGGTATTTTTCTGGCGGTGCTGGGAGTGGGGTTGCTGGTGGCTGCTGCGATGCGCCTGCAGCACCCGGAGGCGTTGCAGGTGGTTAACCCGATCGCGCTCGGCATTGCCATTTTTGCCTTGATTGCCAAGGAAGGCCTGTTCCGTTACATGCTGGCGGTGGCCAAGCGGGTGCGCTCGCAGATGCTAGTGGCCAACGCGTGGCACGCCCGCTCTGATGCGGCGTCGTCGTTGGTCGTGGTGGTGGGCATAGGCGGGAATTTGCTGGGTTACACTTTTCTGGACCTGGTGGCGGCGGCCGTGGTGGGCGTGATGATTGCGCACATGGGCGGCAAGCTGGCGCTGGAGGCCCTGGCAGAACTCATTGATACCGGGCTGGATGCCGAAGAGGTGGAGGCCATACGGCAAACCTTGCTGAATACGCACGGCGTGTTGGGCCTGCATGATTTGAGGACGCGCAAGATGGCAGACAATGCGCTGGTCGATGCGCACATACTGGTTGACCCCAGAATCAGTGTTTCCGAGGGGCATTACATCGCCGAAACGGCTCGCCATGCTGTGCTCAAGCACCATCATGTGCTGGATGTGATGGTGCACATTGATCCGGAAGACGACATCCAAGCCAAGCATAACATCAAGTTGCCCAGTCGCCCCGGATTGCTGGCGCAGCTTGCCGAGCGTCTCGGCGATGCCAGCGTAGCGGGTAATCGGGTGATATTTCATTATCTGGAAGGCAAGGTGGATGTGGAGCTCTATCTGCCCGCCGGTCAGCAAAGCACCGAGCATGTCAAAACTTTGCAGGCACGGTGTGATGAACTGGTTCAAGACGACCCCTTATTTCGCGCCATACACATTCATAGCAATCATGCACAACAATAGTGCATAAACACCTGATTGCGCCCATGTTTGGTGCGATTTATTTTTGTGCTATATCACGGGCTTATGGCACAATGCCGACTTGATATGCAGATTAGGGTTGGCACGCTTTCTGCGTTTGATATTTCGGGTTCTGGTTGACTGTTTGATTTGACTATTGAGGAGAGAGTAATGTCGTTGTCGGTAAATGATGTGTTGCAGATGGTTAAAGACCATGATGTCAAATTTATGGATTTTCGTTTCACCGATACCCGTGGCAAAGAGCAGCACGTCAGTGTGCCTGCCAAATACGTGGGTCTGGAGAAATTTGAAGAAGGTCACGCTTTCGATGGTTCTTCCATCGCCGGCTGGAAAGGTATCCAGGCTTCGGACATGCTGTTGATGCCCGATCCGGCTACCGCCTACCTCGATCCGTTCATGGATGAAAACACCATCGTCATTACCTGCGACGTGGTAGAACCTACCGATGGCAAGGGTTATGACCGCGACCCGCGTTCGATCGCGAAGCGCGCTGAAGCCTATCTGCAATCCACTGGTATTGGCGACACCGCTTACTTTGGCCCTGAGCCGGAGTTCTTCATTTTTGATTCGGTCAACTGGAAGATTGATATGTCCGGTTGCTCGGTAAAAATCAACTCTGAAGAGGCCGCCTGGTCTTCCGATGAAAAATACGACAGCGGCAATACCGGCCACCGTCCGGTAGTCAAGGGCGGATACTTTCCGGTTCCTCCTGTAGACAGCCTGAACGACATTCGCGCCGCAATGTGTCTGGCCCTTGAAGATATCGGCATCGAAGTCGAAGTTCACCACCACGAAGTGGCGACAGCCGGCCAATGCGAAATCGGTACCAAGTTTGACACCCTGGTGCGTCGCGCTGACCAGACCCAGGCGTTGAAGTACGTCGTGCACAACGTCGCACACCAGTATGGCAAGACCGCGACCTTTATGCCCAAGCCTATCGTCGGCGACAACGGCTCCGGCATGCACGTGCATCAGTCTATCTGGAAAGACGGCAAGAACACCTTCGCGGGTAACGGTTACGCCGGCTTGTCCGAGACCGCGCTGTTCTACATCGGCGGTATCATCAAGCACGCCAAGGCACTGAATGCGATTTGTAATCCAGGTACCAACTCCTACAAGCGTCTGGTTCCCCACTATGAAGCACCGACCAAGCTGGCCTATTCTGCGAAGAACCGTTCCGCTTCGATCCGTATTCCTCACGTAGCCAGTGACAAGGCGCGTCGTATCGAGACACGTTTCCCTGATCCAACTGCCAACCCTTATCTGTGCTTCGCGGCGCTGATGATGGCGGGCCTGGATGGTATCCAGAACAAGATTCACCCTGGCGATCCGGCTGACAAGAACCTGTATGACCTGCCGCCGGAAGAAGACGCAAAGATCCCAACCGTGTGCAGTTCGCTGGACGAGGCCTTGGAGAATCTGGACAAGGATCGCGAATTCCTGACTCGCGGCGGTGTGTTCTCCAACGACTTCATCGATGCCTTCATCGCATTGAAGATGGACGAAGTCACACGTCTGCGCATGACCACTCACCCTGTTGAATTCGAGATGTACTACAGCATCTAAGCCGGATTACAAGTGACAAAATAAAACGGGGCGCAAGCCCCGTTTTTACGTTACGCAGTCGCTGTGAATTTACCTCAAAAGGTTTGTCACGTTCGGGTGCATGCCCTATACTCATTTCGCCTTTTGGCAGGAGAACGAACATGAAATCCGGTTACTTGCTTGCGTTGTTATGCATGGTTCCGTCGTTGGCGCAGGCTGACATATACAAATCTGTTGATGCCAGTGGGCATGTCACCTATTCCAGTGCACCAATCAAGGGCGGAAAAAAAGTCATATTAACCCCGTTACCCACCTTGTCCCCAACTGTGCGTTCCAAAGCTTCCCCGCAGGATTTTCCCAAAGTAACGCAGGAAGCGCAAAGAGGGCGCGATGATACACGCCGTAAAATCCTGGAGGATGAGCTGAGAATCGAGACGGGGTTGCTCGGTGCAGCCACGCAAAATCTGAATAGTGCGGAGGCCAATCCCAAAGCGGCGAGAGATGATGAGAAGCGCAAGGAATTAAGCGGGCAGATGGATTTGCATCAGAGAAATATCAATGCACTCAAAATAGAATTATCCAAGCTGAAATAACTTCCTGGCTGGGCATGATTGTTGCTTAATTGCTTAGTATATTATATGGCTCTATATGGCTGACCTTCCCTATCTTACGCTCGACTATCTCTCCACCGCCGTCATCTTGCTGGACGAGGAGTTGCGTGTTATCCACCTCAATCCGGCAGCTGAAAATCTGTTTGAAGTGAGCGGCAAGAATCTGACCGGCAATTTTCTGCAGATGTTATTCACCGATACCGTGCAAATCGAAAATGCGATGCACCGCGCATTGCGCGATAACGCCAGCTATATAGAGCATGATCTGATGCTGTCCACGCATGCCCACAACAAGCTGCATGTGCGCTGCACGGTTACGCCGGTGCGGCTGGAGACGCCCTGTTTGTTACTGGAATTTCATCCCTTGGACAGGTCGCTCAAACTGGCACGGGAAGAGCAGATGCTGGACCAGACACAGGCCAATCGTTTGCTGTTGCGCAATCTTGCACACGAAATCAAGAATCCTCTGGGTGGAATACGCGGTGCTGCACAGCTGCTTGAACAGGAACTGGAGAAACCGGCGTTGCGCGAATACACCCAGGTCATCGTGCAGGAAGCCGATCGCCTGCGCGCCCTGATGGAAAAGTTGCTCACGCCACAGCGAAACACCCAACACAGCGCCCTGAATATCCACGAGGTGCTGGAGCGTGTGCGCTCGGTCGTCCTGGCGGAAATGCCGGAAGGTCTGAAGATACAGCGTGATTACGACACCAGCCTGCCTGCGCTGATAGGAGATAAAGAGCAGATGATACAGGTGGTACTCAACATCGTGCGCAATGCTGCACAGGCGATGCACGGCAAGGGGCTGATTATTCTGCGCACGCGTATCGCGCGTCAGGTGACGCTGTTCAAGAAGCGCCATCGTCTGGCCGTGATGGTGCAAATTATTGATGATGGACCAGGCATTCCGCCGGAATTGCGCGACAAGGTTTTTTACCCGCTGGTATCCGGGCGTGCCGACGGTCATGGGCTGGGTCTGACGTTGGCACAGGATTTTGTCAGCCAGCATCATGGAACGATAGAATTCGACAGTGAACCGGGCGGCACCCGCTTTACCGTGATGTTGCCGCTACCTTAAAAGCAGTCGCTAGACGCTGGTCGTAAGTTACTGCAAGCCAACAGCCTGCCTATGAATAACTTTAATGAGATTGATAAACAGCCTTATGAAACCTGTCTGGATAATTGACGATGACCGCTCGATACGCTGGGTGCTGGAAAAATCGCTGGCGCGTGCTGACATTGAATTCAAGAGTTTTGCCACAGCGGATGATGCATTACGCGCCTTGAGTCTTGATTTGCCGCAAGTAGTGCTCAGCGATATCCGTATGCCGGGAAGTTCGGGGCTGGATTTTCTGCAGACGCTGCATCAGCATCACCCGCTGATCCCGGTCATCATCATGACTGCCTATTCCGATCTGGAAAGTGCCGTTTCGGCATTTCAGGGCGGCGCGTTTGAATATCTGCCCAAGCCGTTCGATGTCAATCATGCGGTAGACCTGATACGCCGTGCACTGGAACAGAGCCGACGCAAGTCTGCTGGCGCAGGAGAGGCCGCCGTGGCAGCCGATATTCTCGGTCACGCTCCCGCCATGCAGGAAGTTTTCCGGGCAATCGGCAGACTGTCGCAATCCCATGCAACGGTGCTCATCAACGGTGAATCGGGAACCGGCAAGGAGCTGGTGGCGCGCGCGCTGCACCGCCATAGCCCGCGCTCGGGAAAACCTTTCATTGCCATTAATACCGCTGCTATTCCGAAAGACCTGCTGGAGTCCGAATTATTTGGACACGAGCGCGGCGCATTTACCGGAGCGGCCGCCACACGACATGGCCGTTTTGAACAGGCCGAAGGCGGCACCTTGTTTCTCGATGAAATCGGTGACATGCCATCCGAGTTGCAAACCCGCTTGCTGCGCGTGCTGTCTGACGGTAATTTTTATCGTGTCGGCGGACACCAACCCATTAAAGCTAACGTGCGCATCATTACCGCAACACATCAAAATCTCGAAGAGCGCGTCAAGGATGGCCTGTTTCGTGAGGATTTGTTCCACAGATTGAACGTGATACGGCTGCGACTGCCGCCGCTACGCGAGCGGCGCGAAGATATTCCGCTGCTGGCGAAATATTTTCTGCAAAAAAGTGCGCGGGAGCTGATGGTCGATCAAAAGCAATTCGGCGAGGAGACATTGCAGCATCTCAGTTTGCAGGATTTTCCCGGTAACGTGCGGCAACTGGAAAACCTGTGCCACTGGCTGACGGTGATGACGCCTTCGCAAGTCGTCGAAATCGCCGATCTGCCACCTGAATGGCGCGACAGCGTAAGTGCGTCAACGACAACGGGTGACTGGAAGGCGGCATTGGCGGAACAGGTCGCACAGGCTTTGCAGCGGGGCGATGAAGGTGTCATGGACGTGTTTGCCTCGCAGTTTGAGCGGACCATGATCCTGCAAGCGTTGCACCACACCAACGGTCGCCGCATCGAAGCCGCGATTCTGCTGGGCATAGGTCGCAACACCCTGACGCGCAAGATACAGGAACTGGGGCTGGATGAGCAGGAAGCGTAGGCTCGCTGGCGGGGTTCGTTTGTAGTGCATCACGGTGAATTTACCGCCTATCGAAGAGTAGAATGACAGGGCGTAAAACTGATATTTATGACGTATGGCTTTGTGCCAATTACCAGTCCATCAAAGTCAGGAATTCACTGCCTGAAACCTGCCCTTCGTGGACAGTATTGATGTGACATTACCGGATGGATGCCTACATTTTTCTGTTGCTAACATTTATTCCTGAATTTGAATAATTATTGTCCTTGATCTTATATATCGATTTGATATAATTCGCGCATGCACATCATATCGATCAAAATGTTTCGCGAGTTCTGGCAGAAACATCCTGAAGCGGGAAAGGTATTGCGGGAGTGGCACACGGTTGTTGAGCATGCCGAGTTTATGGATTTTAATCATGTTCGTAAGTTTTTTAACTCCGCTGACTATGTGCCGCCCTATACCGTCTTTGATGTGGGCGGAAACAACTATCGCTTAGTGGTTATCGTTAGATACAGGTTCAAAAAAGTCTTTGTGCATAAAGTGATGACGCACCGGGAATACGATAACTGGAACAAACTCTATCGGAAAGGCAAAGGCTAATTATGCGTGCTACACATACCCAATTTGATATCCGGGGCATTCAAACTTCCTGGCAAGCATTTAATGAAATGGCGCATTTGCGTCCTATCCAAAACGATGAGGACTATGACCGAATGGTTGCGCTCATGAATTCTTTATTGGACGCTACCGGCGATGATGAAGATCATCCGCTGGAGGGCTTACTTAATTTAGTTGCCGACATGGTGTCCAGGTACGAGCAAGAACACTATGCTATTGAGGCTGCCACGCCTAAAGACACCTTGCGTTTTTTAATGGATGCGCGTGGATTAAGGCAAGAAGACTTGTCTGCCATCGTGCCACAAAGCAACCTGTCAGCAATATTGGCAGGAAAACGTAAAATCAGCGCAACGCTGGCTGGGAAATTAGGTAAATTCTTCGGAATAAGCCCCGCCGTGTTCGTACCTGCTTAACAAAAAGTTGTCCATTTCAAACGATGTGATTGCATTAATATCTCTGACCATCAAATTTGATAATGCGGAATAAAGTCTGTCGGAGAATTCTCACGTCGACGAAAGCATATTCGGTTGCTACATAGAGTTGTGTAGCTTGTTGTCTCGTGAACCGAATTTTGCCTAGTCGAATTCGATGCTGAAAAGCGGTCATTCACCCGTCAACTTCTTGAAATGAAATGACCAGCTACTGTCTGCCGGCTCAAGATCGTGAGTGGTGCGAGGGTTGCATCACCCGTGATTTGTTCTTGCCAGCCAGCCAGCTTCAGCAGGCTATAACTTATTTTGCACCCACGCAGAAACAGAAGCCAGCGCTGCCGTCAGATGCTCAGGCTGCGTGCCGCCCGCCTGCGCCATGTCCGGTCTGCCGCCGCCCTTGCCGCCGACCTGTTGCGCGACGAAGTTGACCAGCTCACCCGCTTTTACCCTGGCTGTGGCATCGGCGGTTACACCGGCGATCAGCGCAACCTTGCCATCGCTCACCGAGGCCAGCACGATCGCGGCGGTATGAAGTTTGTCTTTCAGCTTGTCCAGCGTTTCGCGCAATACTGCCGCATCCGCACCGGGCAGCAGGGCAGCCAGCACTTTGACTCCGCTGATATCCTGCGCCTGGGCAAGCAACTCATCGCCCTGCGATGACGCCAGCTTTGATTTCAGTGCGGCCAGCTCCTTTTCCAGCGACTTGACGTTATCCATGATCTGCACGATGCGCGTTGCCGCTTCATGCGGCTGCGCCTTGATCGCGTCGGCAACGGCACGCAGCTGGCGCTCCCGTATCTGGATCAGACTCAGTGCGCCTTCGCCCGTGACTGCCTCGACGCGCCGCACGCCTGCTGCTACGCCGCTCTCCGCGACGATCTTGAACAGGCCGATGTCACCGGTGCGCGCAACATGCGTGCCGCCGCATAACTCCTTGGAACTGCCGATCGTCAGCACGCGCACTTCGTCGCCGTATTTCTCGCCGAACAGCATCTTCGCACCGGTCTGCTGTGCATCCGCGATGCTCATTACGCGCGCGTTTGTTGCGGCATTGGCCAGAATTTCCGCATTGACGATCGCTTCCACACGGAGTATTTCCGCATCCGTCATCGGCTGGCTGTGCACGAAGTCGAAGCGCGTCTTGTCGGCATCGACTTGTGAGCCTTTCTGCTGCACGTGATCGCCCAGTACTTCGCTCAGCGCCTTGTGCATCAGGTGCGTGACGGAGTGGTTACGCTCGGTGTGACGCCGCGCCGCCCTGTCCACGCGTGCAGTCACGCCGTTGCCTATTGTCAGTTTTCCGGTGGTGACCGTGCCGTGATGGCCGAATACCGCAGCCTGTATCTTTTGCGTGTCTTCCACTGCGAAGATGCCATGCACGCTGCGCAATTCGCCACTGTCGCCCGTTTGACCGCCTGATTCGGCGTAGAAGGGTGTGTCGTCCAGCACCACCACACCGGTCTCACCCTCGGAGAGTTCATTGACCGGCACGCCATCCTTATACAGCGCCAGCACGTTGCCCTTGTGTTCCAGCGTGTCATAACCGTGGAACGCAGTCGCCGGACCCGTGTAGTCCAGATTCGCCGCCATTTTGAATTTTCCTGCTGCGCGCGCCATCTGTTTCTGGTTCGCCATCGCCTTGTCGAAAGCCGTTACATCAACCGTAACGTTCTGCTCGCGGCAGATATCGGCAGTCAGATCCAGCGGAAAACCAAAGGTGTCATGCAACTTGAATGCCGTTTCGCCGTTGAAAACTGAATTTCCTGCTGTTTGCATGGCGCTCAGTTCGGCTTCGAGTATCGCCATGCCGTGGTCGATGGTGGCGAAGAAACGTTCCTCTTCCAGCTTGAGTATGCCTTTTACGCGTACCTGTTCGGCGACCAGTTCGGGATAGGCCACCCCCATCTGTTCGACCAGATCAGGCGCCATTTTGTAGAAGAACGCATCGCGCGCACCCAGCTTGTAGCCGTGGCGGATGGCGCGGCGGATGATGCGGCGCAGCACGTAGCCGCGCCCTTCGTTGCCGGGAATCACACCGTCGGCGATCAAAAAGGAACAGGCGCGGATGTGGTCGGCCAGCACCTTCAAAGATGGCGAGTCCAGATCGGCGCAATGCGTCTCGCGCGCCGCCGCCGCAATCAGTGCCTGGAACAGGTCGATTTCGTAGTTGGCATGGACATGCTGCAACACCGCCGAGATGCGCTCCAGGCCCATGCCGGTATCCACCGAGGGCTTGGGCAAGGGATGCATCACGCCCGCTTCGTCGCGGTTGAACTGCATGAATACGTTGTTCCAGATTTCGATGTAGCGGTCGCCGTCTTCCTCGGGCGTGCCGGGCAGGCCGCCGGGGATATGGTCGCCGTGGTCGTAGAAAATCTCGGTGCAGGGGCCGCAAGGACCGGTGTCGCCCATCATCCAGAAGTTGTCGGAGGCGTAACGCGCGCCCTTGTTGTCACCGATGCGGATCACGCGTTCGGCGGGTACGCCGACCTCTTTGGTCCAGATGTCGTAAGCCTCGTCGTCCTCGGCATATACGGTGACATAGAGCCTGTCTTTTGGCAGCTTGAATTCCACTGTGAGCAATTCCCAGGCATAGGCAATTGCGTCGTGCTTGAAATAATCGCCGAAGCTGAAGTTGCCCAGCATCTCGAAGAAGGTGTGATGACGCGCGGTGTAGCCGACGTTCTCCAGATCGTTGTGCTTGCCGCCTGCGCGCACGCATTTCTGCGATGAAGTTGCGCGGGTATAGGGGCGCTTGTCGAAGCCCAGAAACACGTCCTTGAACTGGTTCATGCCCGCGTTGGTGAACAACAGCGTCGGGTCTTCGTGCGGTACCAGCGAACTGGAAGCGACGATGGTATGGCCTTTGGAGGCGAAATAATCTAGGAATTTCTGGCGGATTTCACTGCTTTTCATTACACACCCTGAATATCAAATGCACTACCAAGTTGTCACCGGCCTTCAGGCCGGTGGATTTAGGCGTGGAGGGGTTTGTATCCCCTCCACTTCGCCCCCTAAAACCTCGCCCTTCAGGACGAGGTGGTGCGAGTTCCGGCCTGAAGGCCGGGGTTTTAAACCGGATCGGAATCGGGATAAATTAAGACGCGCATCATATCATGAGCGCCCGCCGCATCTATACTGCGCCGGAGCGGGCTTTGTCTTTGTTGTCTGGCGAGGTGCTCAGCGCAGCAGTGGCTTGAGGGAACCCAGCACATTGCGCATGATTTGCGGCTGTGTAGCGGCGGCGGGGTGCAGGTAGTCGGCCTGAAACTGTTCGGCGCTCACGCCCTCCAGCAGGAAGGGCAGCAGACGGACGCGGTGTTTCGCCGCCAGACGGGGAAAGATAGCTTGAAATTGCGTGATATAGGTTTCGCCGTAATTCGGCGGCAGCTTCATGCCGACCAGCAGAACTTGGGCGCGGGTTCGGCTGATTTGCGCCAGCATATCGTTCAGATTGCTTTCAATGTCGGCACTGCTGAAACCGCGTAAACCGTCGTTTGCGCCGAGTGCCACGATCACGATGGCCGGACGATGCTGTTCCAGCAGCCTGGCGAGACGTTGCCGCCCGCCCAGTGTGGTCTCGCCGCTGATGCTGGCATTTACGATCCTGAACGGGTAACGACCGCGCTCAAGTTCACGCTGTAACAGGCTGGGCCAGCTATCGTTCGTGTCGATGCCGTATCCTGCTGATAGACTGTCGCCGAATAGCAGAATGTTTTTTGCGGCGGGTGCGGCGTGGACAATTCCGGGCAGGCAGAGCGCGGCAAATAGCAAAGCGCGCTTCAAGATAGTCAGAATCGACAAGGATATATTTTTCATGGCAGCGATTGTGCGGGCGGTTAACCTGAGTAAGCAAGTATTAAGTGGCGAGCTGCCCCTGATCATCTTGCATGAAGTCAATTTTGAAGTGACAGCGGGCGAGAGTCTGGCCATAGTCGGCGCTTCCGGTTCGGGTAAATCCACTCTGCTGGGGCTGCTGGCCGGACTGGACGTGCCGAGCAGCGGCAGTGTCTGGCTTGCAGGTGCAGACCTGTTTGCGCTGGATGAAGATGGTCGCGCCCGTTTGCGCGGCGAACTGGCGGGCTTCGTGTTCCAGTCCTTCCAGTTGCTGCCCGCACTCAGCGCGCTGGAAAACGTCATGCTGCCGCTGGAGTTGCAAGGTGTAGCTGATGCGCGGCAACGCGCCGAGGTATCGCTGGATCAGGTGGGACTCTCCGCCCGCGCCCATCATCTGCCCAAACACCTGTCCGGCGGCGAACAACAGCGCGTGGCGCTGGCGCGCGCCTTCGTCAGTCAGCCGAAAATCCTGTTTGCAGATGAGCCGACCGGGAATCTTGACGCGGCGACCGGTGCGCAGGTTATCGACCTGATGCTGGAACTCAACCGCGTGCAAGGCACGACCCTGATACTGGTGACGCACGATGAGCTATTGTCAAAGCGCTGCGGTAAACAACTGCGCCTCGCAGCGGGGCGGGTGGAAGATTGACTATGAACATATTTCGCCTGTCCTTCAATCTGCTGCGCCGCGACTGGCGGGCGGGGGAGTGGCGCGTGCTGTTGCTGGCGCTGGTGCTGGCCGTGGGCAGCCTTGCCACAGTCGGACTGTTTGCCGACCGGGTGCGGCAGGCATTGTGGCAGCAGGCCACCAGTTTGCTGGGCGCGGACATGCGCATCACTTCGACGCGTGTGCTGCCGCCTTTCTATCGGGAAATGGCTGAGACGCGCGGCTTGCAGGCGGTGGAGAGCCGCACTTTTCCCAGTATGGTGGCGTATCGCGAACAGGTGCTGCTTGCCGAGATTCAGGCGGTAGAGGCGGGCTATCCGCTGCGCGGAAAAATCGAAATCGACGACGGTAATGGAGGGCGGGTGCGTTCAACGCTTTCACCCACACCCCAGCCCTCCCCCTCAACGGGGGAGGGCGTAGTGGAACGCGGTACGGTGTGGGCGGATGAGCGCCTGATGCGCCGTCTTGATCTGCGCGTGGGAGAAGAAGTGAGTCTCGGTGCACAGCGCTTTGTGGTGGCGGCACGCATCGTGAAGGACATCGACCAGAGCATCGGTTTTGCCAGCTTCGCGCCGCGCGTGTTGATGAATGAGGATGATCTGGCGGAAACGGGCTTGCTTCAGGAGGGCAGCCGCATTTCTTACCGTCTGATGGTCGCCGGGGAAGCGGCGCAGGTGGCGGCATTGCGTACGCAATGGCTACCCAGGCTCTCCGGAAACGAAAGACTGGAGGACGTGGCGGACGCGCGTCCGGAAATTCGCACCGCGCTGGAGCGTGCGGAACATTTTCTTGGCCTTGCCGCACTCACTGCCGCGATTCTCGCCGGGGTGGCAATGGCACTGACGGCACGGCGCTACGTCGCGCGCCATCTGGATGGCTGTGCGGTGATGCGCTGTATGGGCGCGCAGCAGGGGCAGGTGTTGCGGCTGTTCCTGTATCAGTTTGTGCTGGTGGGATTGTTGGCTGTGCTGGCTGGCTCGCTGCTGGGCTATGTCACGCAAGCCATACTGATAGAGAGCATCGCATCCATGCGCGAGGCGAATTTGCCGCAACCCGGCATGTTGCCGGTGCTCAAGGCCGGAGCCAGCGGATTTGCGCTGTTGATCGGCTTTGCCTTTCTGCCCTTGCTGCAATTGCGCCGCGTGTCGCCGCTGCGTGTGTTGCGCCGCGAAATGGGTTTGCCGACGGTCAGCGGCTGGCTGATCTATGGCCTGGCGATTCTGGTGCTGGCCATCCTGTTTCTGTGGCAAGCGGGTACGCTGAAGCTGGGTTTGGCCGTGCTGGGCGGTTTGTTGTCCGGTCTGCTGGTGTTTGGCGTTCTGGCCTGGCTGATGCTGCATGGTCTGGCACGCCATGCCAATTTATTCGGTGCGCGGCATGCGCTCAACAACCTCGCGCGGCATGGTCGCAGCGCGGCGGTGCAGGTGGTGGCCCTCAGTCTGGGCGGTATGGCGTTGCTGTTGCTGACGCTGGTGCGGGGCGATCTGTTGCAAAGCTGGCAGGGTAAGCTGCCGGCGGATACGCCGAACCGCTTCGTGGTGAACATCCAGCCCGATCAGCGGCAGGCCGTGCTGGACTTTGTGGCGGCACAACAATTGCCGTTGCCCCAGTTGCTGCCTATGGTGAAGGGCCGTCTGCTAGCGATCAATGAACGCGCTATCAACGGCGGAAGCTATGCCGATCCCAGGGCGCAAGGACTGGTGGAGCGGGAATTCAATCTTTCCTACGCGGACAGAATGCCACAGTGGAATGAGCTGGTGAGCGGGCGTTGGTGGTTGCAAGGTGAAGACGGGCAGTTGTCGGTGGAGGAAGGTATCGCAAAGACGCTGGGCATTCACCTGGGCGATGAATTGACCTACGATGTGGCAGGCAGTCGTTTTTCCGCGCGGGTCACCAGTTTGCGCAAGGTTCAATGGGACTCAATGCAGGTGAACTTCTTTGTCATTGGAACGCCACGCCTGTTGCAGGATTATCCGTCCAGCTATCTCACCAGTTTTTACTTGCCGCAGGACAAGGTGCGGGCGGGAGACGAGCTGGTGCGGGCATTCCCCAATCTGCTGGTAATCGATACCGGTGCGGCTATTGCACAAGTGCGCAACATCATTGAGCAAGTGTCACAAACGGTCAGTGTGGTATTTCTGTTTACCCTGCTGAGCGGGGTCGTGGTACTTTATGCGGCATTGCTGTCCACGCAGGACGAACGGGTGCATGAGGCGGCGATTCTGCGTACGCTGGGCGCGGACAGCGCGTATCTGCGCCGCCTGCATCTGGGTGAATTCGCCGTGCTGGGTTTGCTCAGCGGTCTGTTTGCGGCGGCGAGTGCTGCGCTCCTGGGCTGGGTATTGGCGCACTACATACTGGAAATTCCTTATCAGTCAAATAGTCTGGTTTGGCTGACGGGCATGCTGGGTGGAATGGTTCTGGTGATGCTGGCGGGATGGTTGAATACACGCAGGCTGGTCGAGATGTCGCCTATGCGTATTCTTAGGGGAGAATAAGCTGATGATTAATAGCAGGTATTTGGCATGGTGCGGATGTTGTTGGGAATTCCCTGCAACTTTGATACAATCCCTTCCGCTTATTAACTTACAACAGGGTGGAGCCACAAAATGTCTATTGAACAACGCGTAAAAAAGATCGTATCCGAACAGCTGGGCGTAAATGAATCTGAAGTGAAGAATGAGTCTTCATTCGTGAATGATCTGGGCGCTGATTCCCTCGATACCGTTGAACTGGTAATGGCGCTGGAAGAAGAATTCGAATGCGAAATTCCTGACGAAGATGCAGAAAACATCACCACCGTTCAGCAAGCTATTGATTACGTACTGGCGCATCCCAAGTAACTGTTTCAGTTTCCTTCAGAGTTGGCGGAGTTAATTTGTCTAAACGTAGAGTCGTTGTAACCGGGTTGGGGATCGTATCACCGGTCGGCATTGGAATACCCACTGCCTGGCAGAATATTGTTGCTGGCAAGTCGGGGATAGTCAAAATATCGCATTTCGATGCGAGTCCGTTTGCCAGTCAGATTGCGGGTGAAGTCAGTGATTTTGATGTCACACAGTACCTGCCTGCCAAGGATGCGCGCCGTATGGGGCGATTTATCCATTTCGGTCTGGTGGCGGGGATGGAGGCGTTTGCGGATTCGGGTCTGGAAGTCACAGAGCAGAATGCGGAGCGCATCGGTGTGAACATCGGATCGGGCATCGGCGGTTTGCCGATGATTGAGGATACTCATAATGATTACCTCGCTGCCGGTCCGCGCAAAATTTCACCTTTCTTTATTCCTGGCACCATCATCAACATGATTTCCGGTAATTTGTCCGTAATGTACGGATTGAAAGGCCCGAATCTGGCGATGGTTTCCGCCTGTACGACGGGGACGCATTGCATTGGTGAGTCGGCACGCATGATCGAATACGGCGATGCGGATGTGATGATAGCGGGCGGGGCGGAAGCGACCATCGGCCCGCTGGCGGTTGGCGGTTTCGCGGCAGCGCGCGCACTCAGCACGCGCAACGACGATCCGGCTACCGCCAGTCGTCCTTGGGACAAGGACAGAGATGGCTTCGTGATCGGTGAAGGCGCTGGCGCACTGGTGTTGGAAGAGTACGAACATGCGAAAGCGCGCGGCGCGAAGATTTATGCCGAAGTGACCGGTTACGGCATGAGCGGCGATGCCTATCATATTACCTCGCCTAACAGCGACGGCCCCAAGCGCAGCATGCTGAATGCCTTGAAGAATGCCGGGTTGAACCCAGATGATGTGCAGTACGTCAACGCGCACGGCACCTCGACGCCACTGGGCGATAAAAACGAGACCGAGGCGATCAAGCTGGCTTTCGGCAATCATGCGAACAAACTGGTGGTGAATTCGACCAAGTCGATGACCGGCCATTTGCTGGGCGGCGCGGGCGGTATCGAGTCGATCTTCTCGGTATTGGCGATTCATCATCAAATTTCACCGCCGACCATCAATATCTTCGAGCAGGATCCGGAGTGCGATCTGGATTATTGTGCAAATTCAGCACGTGACATGAAAATTAACGTGACCATGAACAATAATTTCGGTTTCGGCGGAACCAACGGTACGCTGGTGTTCAGCAAAGTCTGACGAACTGTTAATAACGATGCTGGTCAATGGCAAAGCAGGTAATTTGATCAGCATTCGTGATCGCGGTTTGCTTTATGGCGACGGCGTGTTTCGTACCCTGCGCGTCGAGCAGGGTCAGCCGTTACACTGGCCCTTGCATTATCAAAAAATCCAACATGACTGCAACGCTCTGGGTATCGCATGCCCGGATTACGCACGTCTGTCCGAGGAGCTGGGCGGTCTGCTGGCTGATCACCCCGATGGCGTATTCAAGCTGATCGTCACGCGCGGACAGGCTACGCGCGGCTACGCGCCTGTGCATCATGTGACGCCTGTCCATCTATGGGATGTCGCGCCTATGCCGGAATATCCGGCAAGCTGGGCCTTGCAGGGTGTGACCTTAGCCCTGTGTGAATTGCGTCTGGCTCAGCAGCCGCGTCTGGCCGGAATCAAACACCTGAATCGGCTGGAAAACGTGCTGGCCGCCGCAGAGATTGCCGGTCTGGGCGACCCTGTGGCCGAAGGGCTGCTGCTGGATGCTGATGAAAATGTCATCGAAGGCACGCGCAGCAATGTGTTCCTGATCTCCAAAGGTCGGCTGATTACCCCGGATTTGGCACGTTGCGGCGTGGCAGGCGTACAGCGTGATCGCGTGATGGCCTATGCAGGAAAAATCGGCATGGCGGTCGAAGTGCGCGATGTCAAACTGGATGAACTGCGGACCGCAGATGAGGTGTTTTTAAGCAACAGCGTATTCAGTTTGTGGCCGGTGTCCCGCTTCGAACAGCGGCAGTGGACAGATTTTGATTATGCGCTGCGGATACGCGCCGGGCTGGCGGGCGAGACGAACGGATGATGCGAAAATTAAAGGTATTACTGCTGCTATTGATACTGGCTTGCGCCAGCCTGGCTTATTATGCCTACAGCCCGTTGACGCCGGAGAAGCTGCCATTGGAATTCACCCTGAATCAGGGCAGCAGTCTGAGCGCGGTAGCGCATCAATTTGAACGGAACGGCCTGCTGGAGTCACCCCGATTGTTCGTTGCTTTTGCGCGCCTGTTGGGTCGTGCCGGACAAATCAAGGCGGGCGTCTATCAGCTGGATCAGGCTGTTAGCCGTATGGAATTGCTGGCGATGATTACCCAGGGCAACGTCAGCAAGAGCCAGATTACCCTCATCGAAGGCTGGAATTTCAGGCAGTTGCGCAGCATGCTCAATGCCAGTCCGAATTTGCGGCATGACACGCTTAATCTGTCTGACAGCGAAATATTGCAGCGCATCGGCGCATTCGAGAGTCATCCTGAGGGATTGTTTTTTCCGGAAACATACTACATTGCTGCGGGCAGCAGCGACATCGAACTCCTGAGAGTCGCTTATCGCTTGATGCAGAAACGCCTGAATGAGGCTTGGCTGGCGCGCAGCCCGAACTTGCCTCTGGAAACCCCCTATCAGGCGCTGATTCTGGCTTCCATTGTGGAGAAGGAAACCGGCACGGCGACCGACCGACCCATGATAGCCGGTGTGTTCGTCAACCGCCTGCGCATCCGTATGATGTTGCAGACTGACCCGACAGTGATTTACGGGATGGGAGAAAAATTCGATGGCAATCTGCGCCGCCGTGATCTGACCAGCGACACGCCGTACAATACCTATACCCGTGGCGGGCTGCCGCCCACACCGATAGCCATGCCGGGACGGGATGCGCTGCATGCCGCGCTGCACCCCGCCAGTACGGATGCCTTGTATTTCGTCGCACGCGGTGATGGCAGCTCGCATTTTTCCAGCAATCTGAATGCACATAACCATGCCGTGAACAGGTATCAGAAGTGAAAAAATTGCTTGCCGCAGGGTGTCTGTTTTGTGTGTAAATTTAGTTTAAAATTAACAGATAACTGAAAATACATTCCGATGACGCTTTGATATGATTTGTCGAAAGATCGTCCGCCGCGGTGAGTATGTTAAGTAATTGATGAGGCACTACAAGTTTAAATAATTTGCGGCAGGTTTGTGCCAGCGCGTCGAGCTTGCTAAATGCCTGCCCGAAAGCAGACAGTCAAGAATTTGCGCCATCCGAACCACTACGCCAGTTTTTTCAATAATTTGTCGTGTATCCCGCCAAAACCGCCGTTGCTCATTACCAGAATATGATCGCCGGGACGTGCCGCCGTCGCGATGACCTTGACCAGCGCATCGAGATCATCAATGACAACGGCTTTGTCTCCCATGATTGCCAGCGCACCTTTCGCATCCCAGCCGAGGTTGCCCGAATAGCAGAACACCCGGTCGGCATCCTTTAAGCTGCCGGGCAGCGCGTCTTTCATCACACCCAGTTTCATGGTGTTGGAGCGGGGTTCCAGCACGGCCAGGATGCGCGCCGAACCGATCTTGTGACGCAACCCGGCGACCGTGGTGGCTATCGCGGTGGGATGATGGGCGAAGTCGTCGTAGACGGTGATGCCGTTGACGATGCCTTTCACTTCCATACGGCGCTTCACGTTCTTGAATTGCCCTAATGCTTCCAGTCCCAGCGTCACCGGCACACCGGCGTGGCGCGCCGCAGCAAGTGCCGCGAGTGCGTTCATGCGGTTGTGTTCGCCCATCAAATCCCAGTGCAGTACGCCCTGCAGTTCGCCGTTCAGGGTTATATGATTATCTGCGTCTATATCCCAGCCCTCGTTGTTGCCGAAAGTCTCCACCGGCGTCCACCAGCCGCGCTTGAGCACGCGCTCCAGGGATTGTTCGCGGCCATTGCTGACGATCAGGCCGTTGCCCGGTACGGTACGCACCAGATGGTGGAATTGCGTTTCGATCGCAGTCAGATCGGCGAAGATGTCGGCGTGGTCGAATTCCAGATTGTTGAGTATCACGGTGCGCGGATGGTAATGCACGAACTTGGAGCGCTTGTCGAAAAATGCAGTGTCGTATTCGTCGGCTTCGATGACGAAGAATGGCGATTCGGTAATGCGCGCCGAGATGTCAAAATTCTGCGGCACGCCGCCGATCAGAAAGCCGGGATTCAGTCCCGCATGTTCCAGTATCCAGGCCAGCATCGACGCAGTGGTGGTCTTGCCGTGCGTACCGGCTACGCCCAGTACCCACTTATCGCGCAGCAGCGTGTCCGAGAGCCATTGCGGCCCGGAGACATAGGGCAGGTTGCGATTGAGAATTTCCTCCATCAGCGGATTGCCGCGCGTCACCACGTTGCCGATCACATAAATGTCAGGATTCAACTCAAGCTGTTCGATGCCGAAGCCGGTGATCAGTTCGATGCCTTGCGCTTCCAGTTGCGTGCTCATCGGCGGATAGACGTTGGCGTCGCATCCGGTGACGCGGTAACCGGCCTGCTTGGCGATGGCCGCAATGCCGCCCATGAAAGTGCCGCAGATGCCGAGGATATGTATGTGTTTTGGTTTGCTCATTGTCATTTAAAAACAGTTGGTCCACGAAATACTACAAAAACTTACTGTCCACGAAAGACACGAAAAGCACGAAATAACTGCTGTGAACCAAGAGTGGAGATCTTTCTATAAGGGTCTGTCGTTGTGATAAATCAACTCCCTTAATTCTATGTGTAATACGGCTTCAGTTGCAATTAGAAAGCTGTCATTGGCATGGCTTGTATTATGTAGTTTTCGTGCTTTTCGTGTCTTTCGTGGACGGGTTTTTTGGTTTCAGGTTCTAAAAATAAAATACACCGCGCCCATCATTGCAGCGCGGCTTACGGATAAGTCGGGTTTACAGGCAGAGAAACTCAGGTTTCTTCGGCTACCATTTTGATCGCGCCGCACGGGCATTCCGTCGCACACATGCCACAACCTTTGCAGTAATCGTAGTTGAACTCGAAGCGTTTTCCGGGGCCCAGCTTGATGACGGCATTGTCCGGGCATACGCCATAGCAGTTGTCGCACTCGAAGCAGTTCCCGCACGACAGGCAGCGGCGTGCCTCAAATAAAGCATTGCTCTCGTCCAGCCCGCCTTGCACCTCGTCGAAGCTGGTTTGACGGCGGATGATGTCCAGCATAGGGCGCACCGTCTTGTCGGCATCGGAGTAGTACCACGGATTGAGTTTGTCGAATCCGGCCAGCTCATGTTTAGGCGCGGGTTCATAAGTCGCATCGTTCAGCCAGGCGTTAATGTTATGTGCCGCCTTCTTGCCGTGACCTACCGCCACGGTGACGGTACGCTCTGACGGTACCATGTCGCCGCCGGCGAAGATGCCGGGGTGGCCGGTCATCATGTTGCTGGATACCTGCACCGTGCCGTCCACAATCTCCAGGCCGGACACGCCTTCCAGTAAGGAAAGATCAACGTCCTGTCCGAGTGCCAATACCACGGAGTCGGCTTCCAGCGTTTCGAATTCACCTGTGGGTTGCGGGTAGCCCTTGTCGTCGAGTTGCATCTTTTCGACGGTTATTTTTCCCGCATCGGCCTGCTTGATGGTGGACAGCCACTTGATCATTACGCCTTCCTGCAGCGCCTCCTCAATTTCGAAGTCATGTGCAGGCGCTTTATCGCGCGTGCGGCGATAGACGACAATCGGCTCGGCGCCCATGCGTTTGACCGTGCGCGCCACGTCGATGGCGGTGTTGCCGCCGCCGTACACGATGACCTTGCGCCCCAGCATCGGTTTGTCTTCACCTTCCATCGAGCGCAGCACGGATACGGCATCGATGATGTGCGCGGCATCGCCGGAGGGGATGAAAGCGCGCTTGCCGATATGCGCGCCGACCGCCAGAAAAGCTGCATCGAAGCCATGCTGTTTCATGCTCTGCTCGATGTTTTCCACTTTGGTGTTGAGTTTGAGCGTCACGCCGAGATCGACGATGCGCTGCACCTCGGCATCCAGCACTACCCTTGGCAAGCGATACTTGGGAATGCCGAAACGCATCATTCCACCCGCCAGCGGGCCTGCTTCATGGATTTCGACCTGATGACCCATGCGTGCCAGATGATAGGCGGCGGAAAGCCCCGATGGCCCGGCACCGACCACCAGTACCTTCTTGCCGCTGGCGGCGTCAGGTGCGTCGAATTTCCAGTCCTGCTTGATGGCTTCGTCACCCAGAAAACGCTCGACCGAGTTGATGCCGACGGCGCTGTCCAGTTGTCCGCGATTGCATGCGCCTTCGCAGGGGTGATAGCACACGCGGCCCATCACGGCGGGCAGCGGATTGCTTTCGGTCAGTACGCGCCAGGCTTGTTCATAATCGCCGGATTCGGCGTGAAACAGCCAGCCTTGAATGTTCTCTCCGGCCGGGCAGGCGTTGTTGCATGGTGGCAGGCGATCCAGATAGACAGGGCGCGCGGTGCGCCAGGTACCGGTCAGATTGGCCAGCGAGGTGCCGGGTTTCAGGGTAATCGCAAACGGCTTGTTAGGCATGTCAGTTATCCCCCTCGTTAACGTGAAATTCGCGTAGCGATTCGTTTGCCTCCTCGCCCTCTGGGAGAGGATTGAGGTGAGGGAAACGGGCGTGGCAAGTTTCATCATCTGTGGTGGCATCAATTCCATGCACGTTCAGCAAGCCGTACTTGCGGATGTTGCGATCGGCAATGGCTTGCATGCGCGCCACCGTTTCGGGGTGGGCGTTCTTGCCGAACAAGTGGGCGAAACGCTTCTGAGGTTTCAGATACTCTTCCACCTCGACCTTGTGGCGGATCTTCAGTACGCCGGTGACTTCGCCGTGTTCGGCTTCGAATACCGGAAACATGCCCGATTCCTTGGCCAGACGCGCCATGCGAATGGTGTCATGCGAGGCGGTGCCCCAGCCCAGCGGGCAAGGCACGAAAATATGGATGTAGCGTGCGCCGTGCATCTTCATGGCTTTACGCACCTTGTATTCCAGATCGCGCAGGTCGGCTACGGTCGCCGTAGCGACGTAGGGAATGCCGTGCGCCATGGCGATTTCCGGCACGTTTTTACCTTGACCGAACACGTTGCCGGGCTCCGGCCCGACCGGCATGGTGGTTGCGGTGCGTGCGGCCGGCGGCGTGGCGGAAGAGCGCTGCACACCGGTATTCATGTAGCCCTCATTGTCGTAGCAGATGTACAACACATCGTCGTTGCGTTCGAACATGCCCGACAGACAGCCGAAACCGATGTCGGTGGTGCCGCCGTCGCCGCCCTGCGCCACGACGCGGACTTCAGGCCGCCCCTTTACCTTCATCGCCGCCGCGATGCCGGTGGCCACCGCCGCTGCATTGCCGAACAGCGAATGGATCCACGGCACCTGCCATGAGGATTCAGGATACGGCGTGGAAAACACTTCCAGACAACCCGTTGCGTTCGCCGCGATCAGCTGGTTATTGCTCTCGGCCATCGCCGCATCGATGGCATAACGCGCACCCAGCGCTTCACCGCATCCCTGGCAGGCGCGATGACCGGAGTTGATCGAGTTGCTGCGCGTCTCGCCTGATTGCAGACTGCGCTCATCGGGTGCGAGCAGGCGATTGCCGACGGTAAAGGTGCCGGTCTGGTAAAACTTTACTGGTTGAAATCCCATGATGTCTCCTTTCGAATGCTTACTAGCGTTTTTGAGTCTGTCTCTAGAATCAACTCATGTGTTTAATTCTCTAACAGCGTAGAAATTGAGAGATTCTATGAAAATTTCGCAATTCGTCGTGCAGATTGGCATTACACCGCCAACTCACTCGCAATCATCTCCGCCTGCTTCAGCACCGTTTCAGTCGCGAGCAACTGCATATCCGGTGGATAACCGAACTGGCGCAAGGTGCGCTTCACAATCACTTTTAGCTTGGCTCTGACATTTTCCTTGATTGTCCAGTCTATCGAGGCATTCTCACGCACCCGCTGCGTCAGCACTACTGCCAGTTCGCGCAGTTTGTCTTGTTGCATCAGCTCTTTTGCGCTGGCGTTGTTCGCCACGGCCGTATAGAAGGCATATTCGAAATCACTCAGGCCCATGTGTGAGGCTTCGGCGTCAGAAGCGACAATCTCCTTGCTGATCTTTATCAGCTCTTCCATCACCTCGGCAGCGGTCAGAACCTTGTTGTGGTATTTCTTGATGGCGTTTTCCAGCATCTCCATCAGGCTCTTGCTCTGCACCAAATTCTTTTTTGCGCGTGCTTTCAGCTCGTCGCTGAGCAGCTTCTTCAGCACCTCCAGCGCAACATTCTTGTGCACAAAACCTTTAAGCTCAGCCAAAAACTCCTCCGATAAAACCGAAATATCCGGCTTCTTGATTCCTGCCGCATCAAAAATGTCGATCACCCGCTCCGACACCAGCGCCTTGTCGATTACCTGGCGGATAGTGGTTTCTATCTCTTCGTTGCTACGCCCTGCGCCCGTGCTGTCAAACTTGGCAAGCCGCGCCTTCACCGCTTGAAAAAACCCAACCTCATCGCGTGCATCCATCGCTTGCTCGTGAGGCACAGCAATGGCAAAGGCCAGAGAGAGTGCAGTTACTTCATTGATATAGCGTTTCCTGCCGTCCTCCAGCCCAAGGATATGTTCTTCCGCCGCCAGTATCAGCGACAGCTTTTGTGAGGTTTCAGCCTCGAAATAGTCTTCATAAGCAAAGCCGTGATACATGGCAGACACCACTTCCAGCTTTTCCAGCATCAGACTCACCGCCTGCTCCTGCGCCAGTGCCGGGTCGCCCTTGCCACCTGCATCGGAATAGAACGAAAGTGCCTCTTTCAGGTCGGCGGCAATGCCCAAGTAATCCACCACCAAACCGCCCGGCTTGTCCTTGTGTACCCGGTTCACTCGCGCAATCGCCTGCATCAGGTTATGACCCTTCATCGGCTTGTCGATGTAGAGGGTATGCATGCTTGGCGCATCGAAGCCAGTCAGCCACATATCGCGCACGATCACCAGCTTGAGCGGGTCATCGTCGTTCTTCATGCGCTCGGCTAACTGCTTGCGTTGTTCCTTGGTGGTGTGATGCTTCGCCAGCAGCGGGCCATCGCTGGAGGCCGCCGTCATCACCACCTTGATTGCGCCCTTGTTTAAATCATCGGAGTGCCACTCGGGCTTCAGCGCGACAATCTCCTTGTACAATTCTGCGGCTATGCGCCGCGACATGCTCACCACCATGCCCTTACCTGCAAACACCGCCTGCCGCGCCTCAAAGTGCGCCACGATGTCCTTGGCAATATTCCTGATGCGCTGTTCGCTGCCGATCAACGCCTCCATCTTTGTCCATTTGGCCTTGGCTTTTTGTGTTTCTGGTAGGGGCAAATGATTATTTGCCCCTACATCATTCGCCCCTACATCCTCCAATTCTTCATCCAGCTCGGCAATCAGCTTTTTGCCTTCTTCGCTCAAGCCCACTTTCGCCAGGCGGCTCTCATAATAAATTCGCACCGTCGCGCCATCTTCCACTGCCTGTGCAATGTCGTAGATGTCTACATAGTTGCCAAACACGGCTGGCGTATTCACATCGGTTTTTTCAATCGGTGTGCCGGTAAAGCCCAGATAAGTCGCGCTGGGCAGCGCATCACGCAGGTATTTGGCAAAGCCGTACACCACCTTCTTGCCGATCACCTCGCCGCTGGCGTCTTTCTCATCCACAGTTTTGGCGCTAAAGCCGTATTGCGTGCGGTGCGCCTCATCCACAATCACCACAATATTGCGCCGGTCGGACAACTGCTCGTACACATTACCCTCATCGGGCTGGAATTTCTGAATGGTAGAAAAGATCACGCCGCCGGAGGCCACCTTCAGCAACTCCCTCAACTGCCCGCGATCCGCTGCCTGCACCGGTTCCTGACGCAAAAGCTGTTTGGACGAGGCGAAGGTATCGAACAACTGGTCATCCAGATCGTTGCGGTCGGTGATGACCAGCACGGTCGGGTTATCCAGCGCCAGCACAATCTTGCCGGTGTAAAACACCATGGACAAAGATTTACCGCTACCCTGCGTATGCCACACCACACCGGCTTTCTTGTCACCCCTGGGTTGAAGCGTCACACCGGGCAAACCATAGCTGGCGGGAGGTTCATTTATTTGTAGGGGCAAATGATTATTTGCCCCTACATCCGCCGCGCGCAATGTCGAAACCACCGCCGCATTCACCGCGTAATACTGGTGATACGCCGCCAGCTTCTTCACCGTGCTGATGCTGATCACACCGGTTTGCTGGCACCCCAGGGTGCTTTCTCTGGCTTCGCCATTCACCTTGTCTTCTTTTTTGCTCTTCTCAAACACGATGAAATGGCGCAGCAAATCCAGCAGCGTGGTTTTGTTCAACATGCCCAGTATTAACGTTTCCAACTGGCTCACCAGATGCGAGGCTTCCGCCTTGCCATCTGCGCTTTTCCAAACCATGAAACGGCTCAAACCTGCAGAGAGCGAACCTGCCTTGGCCTCCAGTCCATCTGAGATCACCAGCAAAGCATTGGAAGTAAACAGGGCGGGGATGGTCTGTTTGTAAGTTTCAAGCTGCTGATACGCCGTCTTGATCGTGGCGTTTTCATCGGCGGCGTTTTTTAGCTCGATCACCACCAGCGGTATGCCGTTGACGAACAACACCAGATCGGGCCGTTTGTTCTGGTGGTTTTCTATTACCGTGAACTGATTGGCGACGACGAACTCGTTGTTCTCGGGATGTGCAAAGTCGATCAACCATGCCAGATCGCCGCGCTGATTGCCATCTTGCTGCCTGCTCACTTTTACGCCCTCGGTCAGCAGGCGGTGAAAGGCTTCGTTATTCGCCAGCAACTCGGGTGAGCTGATGCGCTGCACCTCCTTGATTGCATCCTGCAACATCGCAGGCGACAACTTGGGGTTGATGCGTTTCAGCGCCTGCGCCAGCCGTCCCACCAGCAACGCTTCACCATAATGCCCGCGCTCCGGATTCTCACCATCGGGCGCGATATCCGGCGCATAAACGTAGCTGTAGCCCAGGCGTTCGAATAGCTTGATGGCGAACTCTTCAATGGCGGATTCAGTGAGTCTAGACATGATAGGTATCCTCTTCCCATCGCTGGGGATTTGTCTGTATGTATTCCGCTATTTTCAAATACGCCTCTTCATCACGGATGATATGTTCGTAATAATTGTGTTGCCAAACCACATGTACATCCGTATTGGCACGAAACCATTTGGTAACACCAATTTTGAATCCCCGAACAATTGATCCAATAGTTCGGGATGTGCCATGTTTCGGTTGTAGGGGCAAATGATTATTTGCCCCTACATGATTCGCCCCTATGGTAATAATTCCATGCACATGATTTGGCATAACAATAAACTCATCCAACATGGCCCATGGAAAATGATCGGGTATTGCACACCAATATTTTTCTGCCATTATTCCCATCTCATTTGGCATCATTTTCTCATCAACGATTTTTCCGAATAACGGTAACCGATCATGGGTGCATATGGTAATGAAATACATGCCCGCCTGCGAATAATCATACCCACGCAAACGAATCGAACGACGATGGTGAATATCCGGGTTGTATTTCATTTTCCCCTACACAATTCCCGGCGTGCTCAACATATTCATAATCAAACGGATCAACGTCTCTTTCTGTTTGGGGTCGGATTCCGCCACCAGCAACGTCAAGGCAGCCAGCCCGGTATCGTTGATAACCGCCTCGCCTTGTGCGTTCAACAAACGACCATTGCGGTGCAAAAAATCCACAAACAAAAATGCCCCGCTGCGCTTGTTGCCGTCTGAAAACGGGTGGTTTTTCACCACAAAATACAGCAGGTGCGCCGCCTTGCTTTCCACCGTCGGATAAGCGGGTTCGCCAAACACCGACTGATCGAGATTGCCCAGCAGCGCCGCCAGTCCATCGCCACGCGGCTGGGCGAACAAATCGGTCGCCTCGCCACGTGCAATCAGCGACAGTTTCAACGCCTGCAAAGCCGCCGTGGCTTCTGGCTCGGCAGGCAAACGCCCGCCGGTCTGACCAGCAGGCTCCGCCAACATCCCCTCGTCATAGCGCTGCAACCAGAGAAAAGTTTGCGTATAACGGCTGACGATCTCCACCAGCCCGCTGCCCGCTTCTGCGCTCAGCGCCGGAGACCGCGCCGCCTTGCGGATCAAGGCCAGCGCCTGCTGCAACTCGGCGGCGTTTTGATCGAAGCGGGACTGGTTAAGTGTGTAGCCCTGCACCAGATATTCCCTTAACCGTTGGGTCGCCCATTGCCGGAATTGCACCGCTCTTTTGGAACTGACCCGATAGCCCACCGAAATAATTGCATCCAGGTTGTAATGCTTCAAATTACGCTCAACCTGCCTTTTGCCTTCGGTTTGAACTACTAAGAAATCCTTAGCAGTTGCGCTTTCGTCCAACTCGCCATCCCGAAAAATGTTTTTCAGGTGCATCAAAATATTCTCTGGCGAGGAGCCAAACACCTCCCCCATTTGCCGCTGTGTCAGCCAGACACTCTCCCGCTCGAAGCGCACATTGACCCGCGTTTCACCTTCTGCGGTCTGGTAAATCTGGATTTTGTTCTCTTCCATCACGTCTCCTTTTCCGTTGTTCTACGCTATAAGTCCAAAACCACCCGCACCTCGCCGCTCATCAGCTTGGGTAACAGGGTGTCGCGAAGTTCTTCGAGACCTGCTATCTGAGATTTGTTGTGTTGAATCTTAGCCAGAACCGGCTCAGTTATTCGGTTAAATTCGACAACCAAATTCTTGGGGCATCTTGGAAAAACAAGTGATTTCAAGTTGCCTTGATTTATTTTCGGTTGAACCGCTCCAGTCACAATTTCGTCAATATTTGTTCTGGACAGATAATTCCATAAGAAGAAATTGCTATATGGTGCTTTTGCCTTTAGTACATGAGTATGATTGTTGACCCAAAACTTTCCTGTTGCAAATTGCAGCACTGGATAACCTTCATCAGTACGCACTGTTCCGTCCTCACCAAGCAATATGTACTCTCCATCAAAAATATAATCATTGATGTAATCCATAATTTGCGCAGCGCCATAATATGGGTACAAGATACCGTCCTTCTTTTTGTCTCGCTCCATTCTTGAGAGCGGGATTCTCTGTCCATCAAATATCTCTACAGCCTCTCCTAATGTCCCATCTTCCCAATCCTCATGCGCCTCTTCCATGAACCACTGGCGAAACAGAGTTGCGGCCATGGCTTCTAGGGTTTTGTTCTGGCGGTGCAGCAGGTCTATCTTGTCATCCAGGCTGCTGAGGATGGAGGCGATCGAGTGTTGTTCAGGCAAAGTAGGCAAATTCAAGCCAACACCACTTAATATTTCGGTATTAATTGAAGGCATCGTAGCTCCCACAGCAATCATCCTGATATGTTCCTTGAAACTTTCCTGACCGAAATAATAAGATAAATATTTTGGATCAACTATTTCTTTGTTTACTCTCACCCTCAAACAACGACCAGAAAACATCCAGCCCTCTTCGTTCTTGCTAACATATGCACGCCTGTCAACAGAACCAACACGGCTGAAAACTATATCGCCCTCTTCCAACACATATTTATTTAACCGTTCTTTATCTTCATCACTAACTAAGGGAATGTTTTGGTGTAATATTTTATTTTCGCCCAGATGCTCAACTGTGATAATCGGCGTTCCAACCAATTGATAATCGCTTTGATGCAACTGGCTGCCAAATGGTCCTGTCTGTACAGTTGAAACTTCCTCCAATTTACACTC
>JAUSAO010000088.1 GCA_030652475.1 Gallionella sp.
TTAAAGGATATATTTCGATTTTTACCCTACTGTCAACAGGGTCGATATCAGCACTATCTTGTCACTCAAGAAAAAATCCCGATAATCCAAAATTCCAGACAATTGAATCATCGGTTCATAAAAAAAGTGTGAAACTTCAGTAGTAAAATACGACCATGTTCCATGTTACATAAGCCTTGAGATGATAACTGCTTGTTAAAAAGCAGTTTACCAGAATACTAGGTATACTCAACTAGCGATAATTTATTTTATCGCTAGTTGAGTGTACCTGGTATTCTGGTGACTAATTTTCGTAACAAGCGGTTATTCCTCAAGGTACATGGCGCATGGCCGTATTGTTGCTAGATGGATGCATAAACCTCATCTTAGCTCTCAGAAATTGGAGTTATCTTGGTATTTCAATGATTAGTAACGAAAATTGGATCTGATAAAAACTAATAATGACATCACTTTACCTTTCCCGCCTCAAGCTTGATGAACGTCAAGCGCTGATTGCCAAATTGCATGCTACGCAGCATGGCAATTGCTTTATCTGTGAGCAGGCGATAGATCTGGAAATACATAAGGACTGTCTTGATGTTGATCACGTTGTGCCACTTAATGATCGAGGCAAAGATGATCCTGTTAATTTTGCGTTGACCCATGCCAGTTGCAATCGTTCAAAGCAGGCATCTAACCTTGAGGTTGCACGAGTGTTGCATCGCTTCAAACAACTTAAAGAGAAGCTGGCTAATGAAAATCGAAGTCCGAACCTAGGTGACTTGCTGCAAAATGCCAGCGGTGGTAACCACAAACTAGGTTTCAAGTTATCAGAAAATAAAATAACATACAGTATGGGGGAGCTTGGCGATAATTCGCTCCATTCCCTGCCGGTATACCAAGATGAGTTGAGTGGGTTTCGTTTCTTTTTTGCTAATATTCCGATTCAGTACCTTGCGCACGACGATCATATCAATCCACGTTCTATTGGACCCAATATTTCAAAGCTGGTAGAGGAGTTCTACAAGAAGCGGCCGCAACTGCATGTGCCGCTAGCGTGGATGAATAGCGAAGGTGGCAAAAGCGCTTTACATGTTTTTGATGGTCAGCACAAAGCGGCTGCACAGATCATGTTGGGAGCAAGAACATTGCCCGTTCGGGTGTTCATCGACCCTGATCATGATACGTTGATCACAACCAACACGAATGCGGGTACTACGCTTAAGCAGGTAGCCTTCGATAAATCGGTTCAGCGTCATCTTGGAAGTTCTCTATATCAGGATCGTATTCAGCGTTTCCTGAAAGAGACTGGACGGCCAGATGATGATTTAAGTTTCTCCGAGCGCGACTTGGTTAATCATTTTAAGGGGCAATCGAAAGAGATCAAACGCTATATTCTTGATGCGGTTCGTAATGGTGTAACATCAGATTCTGGTAATAGGCTTCGTGACTACATAGATTTTGGTGGACGAGGGAAGGAATCACCATTGTCATATAGCACAATAGAGAAGACCTTCTATTCTTTTTTTGTATACCAAGAAGTGTTGGATACACCCATCAATTTCCGTGCAGAAGAGGGTGAGAATCCTCGTATAGTTGAATGCAAGCAGATTCTGCGCCTCATGAATTTAATCGGGGAGTTGATCTATATCGACAAGTTCGATCCAGAGGTAGGTACTGACAAAATCGAAAGCAAGCTACAGAAAGGTGAAACCTTTGCGCACGATCATCTGCGAGCATATCGTATGAGCAAAGAGGAAATTGTTTATAACTGGCTTCAATTGGTCGGGCAGGTTGCACGCACGTACTTCATAACATTGGGAAGACCAGATCCTATGGGACGACTATTCCAAATCCCATTTCCTGAGCAAGTTTGGGAGAATATCCGAAAATTCCTTGAAAACCTTATGGCTATGCCGCTTTGGGTGAACACGGACCTTTCGGATACGGTGTTTGGCGGCAAGCAGAACAATGGTTTTTGGAAAACTGTTTTTGAAACAGGGCGAACACCTCAGGGCATGACCGTGTTGGCGCAGCCCTTGAACCTTATCGAGATGATTCGGTAATAGCTTGATTGAGTATTATTGAGACCTCCTGACATTCGATACAATTCTGGAGAACGTTTACTAAAATGCTTCCATCACTTTCTTGTACGTGAAATTCAAAATGGCCTAAAAAGTATTTTGATTACTGAGTTTGAACCACCTGGCCCTCTTGTTTGCAATGGGCCATCATGTCTTATTCGGTTTATTTATAAGCATTATGCAGAGAATTGTTGCACTAATCCTTCAAGTGTCATATTTTGTGCAATTGCGTTATGCGGGATCAGAACATAGCGCCAAGGCTTGCCACCATTGGCTAGTGCGTAATCAGAAGCGTTCTTGCACC
The DNA here is from genome assembly GCA_030652475.1 of Gallionella sp. Taxonomy (GTDB): domain Bacteria; phylum Pseudomonadota; class Gammaproteobacteria; order Burkholderiales; family Gallionellaceae; genus Gallionella. Next base: position 2,368 of record JAUSAO010000088.1, read on the forward strand.
ACTTGTTGGCAGCTTCCATCTTGGCTATAACGATCGGATCGGTCATTTGACTGCTAGCTTTGGGTTCAAGCATGAAAATCGCGTTATTTGTCTCAGCAACAAAATCCGGCTGATATTCTGGATGATCAGCTCCTTGTTGGTAGAAAATCTGGAATTGTCCCTTTGCCGGTTTAAACCACTTCATTGCATCACGATCAAGAATGACTGCCAACACGCGTTCTGCATCTGAAGCAAATTTTTGTACCGGATACAGGCACCGTGTAAAACCGCCAAAAACATACTTTGACATGTTGCTTTTGTCATCAGGCGAGATTCGATAATCCGCAACTGGATCATTGATCGAATAGGTGTAGGCACTGGGTTTAAGTTCCACATATCCTTTACTTACAACCACTTCGTAATCAACTGCCTCTTCCCAGCTGTGATCTTGCATTTGTGCATGGATAAAGTGGGCAATGTTACGCTGATAGCAACGCAAAACCTTACGCGCTTCATCCTCAGACAAATAACTGCAAAAATGCTTAACGGTCTGCGTAGCCAAGTCATACAACAGGTCTGCTTGATCATCGTAAGAAACATCATCGAAATCCATCAGGCCACTGACGACATAATCTTCTATCCGCTTTTCTTCAATACCGCCAGCGCCCAGAGTCATTTCATCTCGCTGACTAGTACGCAGATGCTGTATCCATAGCTCATCGGACACCGCTGGATATTTCAATGTATCCAGTTTTAGAGTGAACGGTCTAAAACCAGCTTTCACTTCTCCCTTGGGTACAACTAGAATACGTGGAATATCAATTGTCTGCTGGGTTACCAACTCTACCGTCTTAGCTACTACGGCTGCAAAATCCGGCAATTCTCTCACCCCTTCCAACTCCAGCTGTACGGGGCGATGTTGTTCTTGCACTGCTTTAACGATAGCAGCCTGCACTTCCGGGTTTTTTAAGTGCGCCAATGTGGGCACAGACTTCGGTTGATTCTCCATCTTGCGGATGACTTCATAAGCAATCTGCGCTGCCTTTTGTTCTTCCGGTTTGGTAAAAAGAGGCTGCACATCTTGCCCCGCAATTTGTGTGTTGGCAGTTGTATCTGCTGGTTTTATTCCCAATTGGGTTGCAACTTGGGATTGAGAAACAATTGTTGCCGTCTTTTGATCGAGCTCATCAATATCCAGTACCACTGCTTTCAGATGAATAGCGGAATCAGGTCGATTCGCTTCGTCGATTATTTCCTGAAACTTATCATGTGCCACAATATTTAGCCGATCAACCGCCGTTACACCCGTGCGCTTGCCATAAGGCAGCCGTAAACCACGGCCAATGGATTGTTCAATCAGGGTACGTGCATTAGCAGCACGCAATGGCACGATGGTATAGAGATTAGTTACGTCCCAACCTTCTTTCAGCATATTCACGTGAATAACGATCTCAGTCGGCTCTTCAGTGTGTTCCACCTTCAATAACCGCTCAATCATTTCTTCTTCATCCGCACCGGTTCGGCTTGAATCAACCTGAATGACTTTGTCTTTGTAGCGTCCTTCGAAGAAACCATCGGATTGGATCAACGCCAACAACTGCCCAGCATGGGTGGTATCTCGTGCGATCACCAGCAGGAATGGCTTAACAATAGGATTGCTGGTTTCTCTTGCGTAAGTTTCCAACTCGACTTTCACGCTCTCATGCAGGCGCATCCCATCTTCCAGTTTCATGCGTTCGATTTCTTCTGGTGACATACCTGCCGGATTGAAATTCTTGCGGGTCACTACGGCAGGTTCTTTTACAAAACCGTCTTCCATCGCCTTTCCCAATGGATAATCGAGAATAACGTTTTTAAACGGCACAGCGCTTTTGGTTCCTTCTACAAAGGGGGTAGCCGTCAGCTCTAATCCAAGGATTGGTTTTAATTCATTGATCGCTTTGATTCCTGCACTGGCACGGTAGCGATGCGATTCATCCATCAAAAGCACCAGGTCGGGTAGTCCGGCCAGATAATCAAAATAGCTTTCGCCGATATATTCAGATAATCGCTTGATGCGCGGAGCTTTGCCACCCCGTACCTCAGAATTGATTTTTGAGATATTGAAGATATTGATACGCACACCACCAAATAGTGTGCCACTGGCTGGATCATGCTGATTGTAATTGTCACCTGTAATAATGGCAGGCGCATCAATGGCAAATTCCGAGATACCCTTGAACACATATTTTGGATGTGTGCGGTCACTGAAGTCCGTGATCAGTTTATTGTAGATCGTCAAATTCGGTGCCAGCACAAAGAAATTGTTGATACCGTGCGCCAAATGCAGATAACTGATAAATGCACCCATCAAACGGGTTTTGCCGACACCTGTAGCCAGTGCAAAACACAGGGACGGAAACTCGCGTTCGAAATCTGTGACTGATGGAAATTCACTGCGAATAATCTCCAGTGTTGCAAGAAGATCTCTATCTTTTTTCGGCGGAGTAATCTCAGTGATCCGACCCAGAATTTCTAACGAACGGCGCTGCGGTGCACGCAAGCTGAGCCGTCCGGCAATGGCGTTGACATGACGATTCATCGCGGCTTTGGCTCTCCACTTGGCTTTATATGCACACATTTACCATTCCGCAGAACGACAAGCTCAGTGTTCGTGCTGACCGCTAACTGTCTCGCTCGCTGAGCAGCACGGCGGATTGCAACCAAAGAACCAGCCAAATCTGGATCTTTTGCCAGTTCTATACCTTTTTGGTTCATGCTTTTTCTCCCCAATTAATTAGCACCGGTTCATCGCCTGCATTGTCATATAACGCCCAAGCATCCACTGCATCACGATAAATCTGCTCAAAATTTCGTAACCCCGCTGCAAAACGCCTGCGGATGACCCCGCTCGGCAAATCATGACCGCCTTGGCGCACACGTTCCGCCACACGATCAATTGCCATTTGTGAATTCGGCAATGACAAGAAAAACAGCGTGACATGGTAACCAGCCTCGCGCCAACGGCGAATCCGGTGCGCATAAGTCAACCCAGAAAGCGTAGTCTCAAAAGCAAAACTTTCACCGCGTTCTTCAAGCTCTTTAATACTTTCCAGCATAATACGAGCCGCTTTCATCACAGCCGCATCCGGTGCAAACGGCGACAAACCCGCTGCTATCAAATCTGCATTCACGAACTTTGGGCAACCCGCCTCATTAGGCAAAAATTCCCGGGCAAAAGTTGTTTTACCAGCCCCATTTGGCCCAGCAATGATGATAATTTTCTTCATGGCAAAGACCAACATGAAAAAATGGGATGTTTGAAGTTTTCGCTCACTTGCGGAACAATTTTTGAATAAACTGCCGCACGCGATTTAACAGTTATCGCAGGATGATCTAATTTCCTCACAATGATCATTCCATTTCCTCATCAAACAATCCACTTTGCACCGAATTCGCGGCACTATGTCCCTTGGTTTTTGTTTTTTCTACTTGTTGTGGAGGAGGTGCTTTGGGAAGATTTTCGACTCGTAGCGAATAATCATCATGCCCCCATTCACAGCGTGACAGCACCTGCTTGGGTATTTTCTTTACGGTAAGATTCGGATAATCACCTCGGCCACGGAAAGCAGTACACAATACTAATAAACTTCGTTCCGACCCCACTTCATCGGAAAGCTGCTGTAATTGCTCGTGATTCAGGTTTGCTGTAGTGACGTAGATAAAATCTCGTTCGGTGGAATGTCCGTGCATCCAGTAATGTACTCCTGAAGGTGCATAGGTGAATCCTTCCAGTTTGCATAAGGCTTGCGCCAGCATCTCGGCGTTGTATTCCTTGTTGATGACCCACTGTCCGTGAGTATCCTGCTGCAAAAGACTGGGCGCTAGTTTGTAATAACGAAAACCACCGCCGCCTTGCCAGCTCACTGCCTTGCTAATGCCACCTTGGTCTTCGCCGTCTATGACCTTTTGTAAGCGCGGGATGATGTGTGTGTGGCAATGCTCGCCCAGTTCCACCATGATCCAGCGGCGGCCCATTTTGTGTGCTACTGCACCGGTGGTGCCGGAACCGGCGAAGGAATCTAGGATGAGGTCGTTGGGTTGTGTGGCGATTTCCAGCACCCTTTTAAGCAATCTCTCCGGCTTTGGTGTATCGAAGATGTCTTGGCTATTGAAAGCGCGAACCTCTAGCTTGGCCTCATGATTGTGTCCGACATCTTCATTCGGCCAAAAAGTTGCTGGTGGCCTAGTGGGGTTCTCTTCAAGATATTGCTTTACATATATTTCCCAGGTTCCATCTTTCTTTATCAACTCCAACTGATCCATGCCCGTGGGAACATTCTCTTTCTTCCATCGCCAGCGCCCCTCCGTTCCATCTGGTTTAACCGGCCAAATTTCAGTGCCGTCTGGTGCAGGAATCGCATACCACATTGATGGGCGGTCTTGGCGTAATGATTCAGAACCTTCTTTTCTAACTAACGTTTCGAAGTTCATTTTAACCTAACAATACCATTGGAATGCTTGATTTACTTGGCTTCCAGCCTCAATGTTCTGACATCGAGTTGCAGGGCTTGCACGAAGAAGCTTTGTACATGACGTTCAATTGTTGCCATGA
>JAUSAO010000098.1 GCA_030652475.1 Gallionella sp.
GGCTGTTCACCATGACAGAAGCCCGAATGTCAGCGAGCCAATCCCGATGAGGAAACCACTGACTGGAGAGCCGTATGCGGGAGAACCGCACGTACGGTTCGGAGGGAGGGGAGGGCTAGCGCCCTTCTCTACCCCTATCGGGTTACAAGGTGAATGGAACAACCGCCTGATTTACGGCGATAACCTGCTGGCGATGGCGGCATTGCTTGCGGGCGATGAACATACGCCTTCGCTGCGCGGCAAGGTGGATTTGATTTACATTGACCCACCGTTCGATTCCAAGGCCGACTACCGCACCAAGGTAATACTTCCCGCGCCGCGCTCTAACTCCTCCCCCTTCAAGGGGGAGGCTGGGAGGGGGATGGGTGAAAATTCATCAGCAACCCATCCCCACCCTAACCCTCCCCTTGAAGGGGAGGGGACTGAACGGAAAGAGGGGGGTGGCAGCGTGGAACTGGAACAAAAGCCCACCGTGATTGAGCAGTTTGCCTATTCGGACACCTGGAGTGACGGCACGGCTTCCTATCTGGCAATGATCGTGCCGCGTCTGGTGCTGATGCGCGAACTGCTGTCGGACAGCGGCTCGATTTACGTGCATCTGGATTGGCACGTCGGGCATTACGTGAAATTGATGTTGGATGAGGTGTTTGGGAAAGAATCATTCTTCAACGAAATAATTTGGCATTATCCTGACAAATTACAGGGCAATATCAAGGGACTTCCAAAAAATCACGATGCCATTTTTGCCTACCGAAAATCTAAGGAAGCAATATGGAATGGTGTGAAGATTCAATTGGATGGGGCAAGGAAAATAAATCGGCGTGTCTGGAATTCGGAGACACAAAAACTGGATACGGCAAGAGATGAGTTTGGTCGTGTAATTTATGATACATACACAGAAAAAAATGCAGATGACGTTTGGCAGATAGCTCAAGCGGAAGTCACAAAGAATCCAAATAACACTGGCTACAACACCGAAAAACCTGAAACTTTACTTGAACGGATCATTCAGGCTTCGTCAAATGAAGGCGGCCTAGTCGCAGATTTTTTCGGCGGCTCAGGCACAACCGCTGCTGTGGCGGAAAAGCTGGGTCGTCGCTGGATCACCACCGACTTGGGTAAGCCCGCCTGTATGGTGATGCGCAAGCGACTGATAGACCAGAATGCGCAACCGTTCCTGTATCAGGCCATCGGCGATTATCAGGTGGAGAGTGCCAAGACCACGCTGGGGCGCAAGTTCCGCGTGGGCGATCTGTCGCAAATCGTGTTGCAACTTTACGGTGCGTTGCCTCTGTCGCCGGAAGATAACCCGAACCGTAATCTGGGGCGTATCCCGGAAGGCAAGACGCTGGTGCTGGTGGATTCGCCCGCCAAGATGACGGGACTTGCCACGCTGAAGAAAGCGATTGCATTGCGCGATAGCTTACTGGGCGGTTGGGACAAGGTGCTGGTGCTGGGCTGGAATTTTGACTCCGCGATAGGGCACGACCTGCAAGCCTTGAACGATAAGCAACTGGAAGTGCTGGTTATCCCGCCTGACTTGCTGGATCGCCTGAAGAAAAAAGGCGCGCTGGAAAAACTGCGCAAGGAAATCCGCTTTTCCACACTGCAATATCTGACGGTGAAATCCGTGACACGTACCCGTCATTCCGGCGCAGGCCGGAATCCAGATAATCAAATGAACTCCCCGCACAGCGGGGAACAAAACCAAAATGCCCTTTCGATGAAATCGCTGGATTCCCGCCTGCGCGGGAATGACGAAGGTGAGAGCCGCCGGAATGACGAAGCGGAGGAAACGCTGACGGTGGAGCTGGGCAATTATGTGTTGCTATCGCCCGATGCCATCAATCTGGATGAGGCGAATCGCGTTAAATTACAACAGGTTATCAATAACGAGCCGCTGGCATTGATCGAGTATTGGGCGGTTGATCCCGATTTCGACGGGGTAACCTTCCGCTCGCTGTGGCAGGACTATCGCGGCAATACCGCGAATGACGAGGATGCCTTGCGTTGTGTGACTCGCGCCACGCTTAACGTGCCTGCCGTGGCTGGCACGCGCCGCGTTTGCGTCAGGGCGGTAGATGTGTTCGGCTTTGAGTCCGAAGTGATGCAGGCTGTGGAGTTGCCGCAGTGACAGGCAATCAGGATGTTATTTATGCGCTATCCTGCGGGCAATTTCCTGTTTGCTCTGCCTTAATAATGCGATCTCTGATGGTTGCAGCATCCGTGGTGCGGACAAGATACCGAGCTTCTGATTCAGTAAGCGCGTCGAAGGCGTGACCGAATCGCTCTTGCCACCAATGTTCAAGTTCTTTTCCATGTTTATTCCTCTCTATTTGAGTAATTCATGCGTGAGCCACTTCCCTCACCGCTGCCAGCGCATCGCCCAGCGCGGTATTCGCCGTTTTGAGATCGTAGGTGGTTTGCAGGTTAAGCCAATACTGGGGCGATTGACCCAGCGCGCGTCCGAGGCGCAGAGCCAGTTCAGCCGTAACCGGGCGCGAACCACTCAGCACCAGAGAGATGCGCATGGGAGAAACGCCCAGTGCCTTGGCAAAAGCCGCTTGCGTCAAGCCCAGTTCATCCAGCGTCTCGCGCAGGAATTCACCGGGATGGAGGGGAGGCAGTCCGTTGGTAATCATGTTCTTTTTCCTTTAATGGTAATCAACGATTTCGATATCAGACGCTGCGCCGTCAGATATTGCTTAGTCGATTAACCGCATGCCGCAATGTTGGGCGGCGCCGCGATCAAAGGTTGCCGTATAGCTGCAACCGACATCATTCGCCGATCGTTCTATCAGGCAGTCGGCAAAATCGGCTTTGCCCTCCTTGAATACCCGCACCGCTTTCCATACGGTGTCGGCATTAGCTACGATGATTTCTTTGGTGCGCAGCAGCGTTTCCAGCACTTCGCATATCTCGCCTTTGCTTGATCCGTAGCAACCCGACAGCACCCACACTAATTCCACCACTGAAACCACACTGATGTAGCCGGGCGATTCCACTGTTAATGACTCGATTAACGTGCTTGCCTTGGGCGATTGTTTGGCGTCGTCTTGTGAGATATAGCGTACGAGTACGTTGGTGTCGAGGCCGATCATTTTGTCCTTCGACTCTGCTCAGGACAGGCTTGAGCGCCTTGAGTTGCGATTGCCTCGTTCATCTGTTCAATCGTGACGGGTGAAGCAGGTTTTCTTACCATTCCTTTTAGTGCTTTCACGGAATGAGTAGCGGCTACCAACTCAAAATGTCCGGGTTCTGTCTGGATAAAATCCAGTCTGTCTCCTGTCGCGACGCCCAGCGCGGCTCGCACGATGGCTGGAATGGTGATTTGGCCTTTGCTGCTTAGGGTTGCCGTTGGCATAATTAACTCCTTGTTGAACTTTCCTTACTTTATAGTAAGGCGATGCGAGAATCAATAAACAACATCCCGGTGTCGGATGAAAAATAAACCAGAGAATTTTCCCGTGGCTAAAACTGGGGCTGACGCAGACGGGCTAAAACCCGTAAAATGCGACCTTTAGTAAATCCTGCGGTTTTTGTTCATGCTTACCTTTCAGCAAATCATCCTGACGTTACAGAATTATTGGGACAAACAGGGCTGCGCGCTGCTGCAGCCTTATGACATGGAAGTCGGTGCGGGCACGTCGCATACCGCCACTTTTCTGCGCGCACTCGGTCCCGAGCCCTGGCGTGCGGCTTATGTTCAGCCTTCGCGCCGTCCCAAGGATGGTCGCTACGGTGAAAACCCGAACCGTTTACAGCATTACTACCAGTTTCAGGTTGTGCTCAAACCTGCGCCTGCCAACATTCTGGAGCTGTATTTAGGTTCGCTGGAGGCGTTGGGTTTCGATCTCAAGCAGAACGACATCCGTTTCGTCGAGGACGACTGGGAGAACCCGACGCTGGGCGCGTGGGGGCTGGGCTGGGAGGTATGGCTAAACGGCATGGAAGTCACCCAGTTTACTTATTTCCAGCAGGTCGGCGGCATCGACTGCAAGCCGATTACCGGCGAGATTACTTACGGGCTGGAGCGGCTGGCGATGTATTTACAAGGCGTGGAAAGTGTCTATGACCTGACCTGGACGCCGGGCGTGACCTATCGCGACGTGTATCACCAGAACGAAGTGGAGCAATCCACCTACAACTTCGAACACAGTGATGTGGAGTTTCTGCTGGGCGCATTTGCCAGTCACGAGAAGCAGGCCAAACATCTGATGGATAACCAGCTGGCGCTGCCCGCCTATGAACAGGTGCTCAAAGCCGCGCACAGTTTTAACCTGCTGGATGCCAGAGGCGCGATCTCGGTGACGGAACGTGCGGCTTACATAGGCCGGATACGCAATCTGGCCCGTAGTGTCGCCGCCGCCTATCTGGACAGTCGTGCGCGTCTGGGCTTTCCGATGGCGCCCAAGGGTTGGGCGGACGAAGTGCTGGCGCAGATCGAGACGAAAGACTCTTGTCCGGGCACCCGAAAGAAGGTTTCTTAACATGAAAATACCCTATGCCGTCATTCCCGCGCAGGCGGGAATCCAGCAATGCAAAGCACCGCGAAGCGGACAAAAACCATCGTCGACCCGCTACGCGGGAATTCATTTAATCATCTGGATTCCCGCCTGCGCGGGAATGACGAGGTTTTAGCATGAGTACCAAAAATTTACTGGTTGAATTGTTTGTCGAAGAGCTGCCGCCCAAGTCATTGAAAAAATTGGGGGAAAGTTTTTCTGAGGTTTTGTACGACAGTCTGATCGCGCAAGGATTGGCACTGAAAGAAACGCGTGTGACGGCATTTGCCTCGCCGCGTCGCCTGGCCGTGCATATCGAAAGTGTGTCGCTGCAGGCTGCGGACAGGTCCGTGTCGCAGAAGCTGATGCCGGTCAAGGTCGGGCTGGATGCAGAAGGCAATGCCACGCCTGCGCTGTTGAAAAAATTGACCAGTATGGGCGCGGACGCGTCGGTTGTGCCGGGTTTGAGACGCGAGACGGACGGCAAGGCCGAGGCGCTTTATTTTGACAGTATCGTGGCGGGCGTGAAACTGCCGGAAGGCTTGCAGCTGGCTCTGCTTGAAACCATCGCCAGGCTGCCGATTGCCAAGGTAATGACCTATCCCGATCCCACGGGCGACGGCTGGGCAACCGTTAATTTTGTGCGCCCCGCGCACAGTCTGGTCGCACTGCATGGCAGAAAAATCATTCCGGTCAGCGTGCTGGGCCTGACGGCGGGCAACACGACGAAAGGTCATCGCTTCGAGGCCGGGGTTGAAACTATCGTTCTGGAAGAGGCTGACAGCTATGCACGGCAGCTGGAAACCGAAGGCGCGGTGATTGCCAGTTTCGAACAGCGCCGTGCCGAAATCGCACGTCAGCTTGCCGCTGCAGCGGGTAAGGAAGGACTCAGACCGATTGAGGATGATGCGCTGCTCGATGAGGTGACGGCGCTGGTCGAGCGCCCCAATGTGCTGCTGGGTCAGTTTGAAAAAGAATTCCTTGAAGTGCCGCAGGAATGCCTGATCCTGACGATGAAGGCGAACCAGAAATATTTTCCGCTGCTGGACGCACAGGGCAAATTGACCAACCAGTTTTTGATTGTTTCCAATATCAGACCGAAAGACGCCAGTCTGGTGATAGCCGGGAACGAGCGCGTGGTGCGCCCGCGTCTGGCGGATGCGAAATTTTTCTTCGATCAGGACCGGAAGAAGCCGCTGGATGCACGCGTACTCGGCCTGTCCCGCGTGGTCTATCACAACAAATTGGGCACGCAGGGCGAACGCGTGGAACGGGTGCAAGCTATCGCCCGCGCCATCGGCCAGCAACTGGGCGGCGACGCGCTGGCGATGCAGGCCGATCAGGCCGCACTGCTGGCCAAGGCCGATTTGCTGACCGACATGGTCGGCGAATTCCCGGAGCTGCAAGGCATCATGGGGCGTTATTACGCGCAGCACGACGGCCTGTCGGATGATATTGCCTATGCTATCGAAGACCATTACAAGCCGCGCTTTGCGGGCGACGAGCTGCCGCGCAATTCAGTCGGTATCTGTGTCGCACTGGCGGATAAGCTGGAGACGCTGGTCGGCCTGTTCGGCATCGGCCAGATACCCACCGGCGACCGCGACCCGTTCGCGCTGCGCCGTCATGCGCTGGGCGTGATCCGTATGCTGATCGAAAAAGAATTGCCGCTTAGTCTGAGTACCCTGATAGATAGTGCATTTGCAGGTTTTTCGTCCGGTTTGCTGAGCGATGCGCACACTGATGTTGAGACATTCATCTTCGAGCGTCTGGGCGGGATGATGCGCGAACAGGGGTATTCTACGAACGAAGTTGAGGCTGTTTTATGTATGCGCCCGGTTCAGCTTTATTTAGTGCCTAAACAACTGGAAGCGGTACGTGCCTTTGCTGCCTTGCCGGCAGCCTCTGCGCTGGCAGCCGCCAACAAGCGTGTCGGCAATATACTGAAAAAGGTCGAAGACGCCCTTCGACAAGCTCAGGGCGAACGGATTGTGGTCGATGCGGCGCTGTTGACAGAGGCAGCCGAGCAGGCGCTGTATCAGGCGTTGAGCCTGATTGCGCCGCGTGCCGATGCGGCTTTCGCGGCAGGTGATTACACCGCTTCGCTGCAAGCGCTGGCTGCGTTGCGCGAGCCGGTGGATGCGTTCTTCGACAGCGTGATGGTGAATGCCGAAGAACCGGCGTTGCGCGCCAACCGTCTGGCCTTGCTGGCGCAACTGCACCAGGCGATGAACCGCGTGGCCGATTTATCGAGGCTGGCAAATTAATACGTAGGGTGGGCACGTTGTGGTGCCCACCGTTTATCAAACCGCGTGTGCAGTTAAGCCTGCACACCCTACCGGGTAAAACATGAAACTTATCATCCTCGACCGCGACGGCGTAATCAATCTGGATTCCGACCAGTTCATCAAGAATCCGGCAGAATGGCAGCCCATACCGGGTAGCCTGGAAGCGATTGCAAGGTTGAATCAGGCCGATTACCGCGTGGTGGTGGCGACCAATCAGTCCGGTATCGAGCGCGGTTTGTTCGACATGCCGACATTGAATGCGATCCACGACAAGATGCACAAAGCGTGCGCGCTGGTCGGTGCGCGTATCGACGCGGTATTTTTTTGCCCGCATACGGCGGAAAGCCGTTGTGATTGCCGCAAGCCGAATCCGGGCATGCTGGAAGAAATAGCCGCACGCTATAATACTGATCTGGCCGGTGTGCCGGTCGTGGGTGATTCGCTGCGCGATCTGCAGTCTGCTGCGGTAGTGGGTGCAATCCCTTATCTGGTACTGACCGGAAAAGGAGTCAAGACTCAGGCGAAAGGTGGTTTGCCGGAGGGGACGCTGGTTTTCGCCAACCTCGCGGCAGTAGCCGCCGTGTTGCCTTGATCGGATCACTAAAACTGGATTGAGATGCTAGTCATACGCTCGTTGATTTTCCTCCTGTTACAACTGTTGCTCACGCCCGTTTTTTCCACACTGGCGATCTTCACCTTTCCTTTTTCGCCACTGACACGTTACCGCCTGATTTCCAGCTATGCGCGGACGATGCTCTGGCTGCTGAGGGTGGTTTGCGGCATCCGTCATCAGGTGTCGGGTATGGAAAATATCCCGTCGGCGCCCTGCGTCGTGTTGTGCAAACATCAGTCGGCGTGGGAGACGCTGGCCTTGCAGGTGATTTTTCCGCCGCAGGCATGGGTGCTTAAACGCGAATTACTGTGGCTGCCCTTCTTCGGCTGGGGGTTGGCGATGACCAGTCCGATTGCGATTAACCGCAGCGATGGCAAGGGCGCGGTGAAACAGCTGTTGAAACAGGGCAGGCACAGGCTGGCGCAAGGTTTCTTTGTGGTGATTTTCCCTGAGGGAACACGCATTCCGTTTGGCGAGCGTGGCAAATACAAGATTGGCGGCGCACTGCTGGCAGCCTCTGCCAGCGTGCCGGTGGTGCCGGTGGCACACAATGCCGGACGCCTGTGGGGGCGTAATTCATTCATCAAACACCCGGGCATGGTCACGATGAGTATAGGGGCGCCGATAGCCACGCAAGGTCTGAAGGCCGACGAGATCAACGCGCGTACCGAGGCGTGGATAGAGAACGAGATTCGGCAACTGGCGCATTGATAAACCCAAAAGCTATTTTTTGATTCTCACCCAAATTATCCATTGGGAAATTCTTCCCCCATCCCCCTCCAACTCCCCCCTTGAAGGGGGGAGAGTATGCAGATCACAACGGGTAATGCGCGTTCCCATCCCCTCCAACTCCCCCCTTGAAGGGGTGAGAGTATGCTACTGTGCCTGCCTTTCCCCCTCCCTTTCAAGGGGAGGGTTGGGGTGGGGATGGGTTAATTCAGCCAATGAATAATCCGGGTTTAAAATGCTGAAACGGCTGCACAATCTGATTTCACCTCACGCCGCCAAACCTCCGGTAGCCGAGCAACGCGCCGCCGTCCTGGCGGGGCAACACATCACCTACACCTTAAAACGCAGCGCTAGGCGACGCAGTATCGGACTGCGCATCAACGACAAGGGCTTGACTGTGAGCATGCCGTTGCGTGCATCGGAGCGCTGGCTGAACAGCGTGTTGCAGGACAAGGCGAACTGGGTGCTTGAGAAACTGGAGGGCTGGCAGACGCGCAAGGCGCAAGTCCTGAGTATGTGCGACGGTGAGTTCATTCCGTATCTGGGCGAGCAATTGACCTTGCGCGTGCAGCGCAGTGTGTTCGCCGCCCCGGCGTGTCAGTACGGCGATACGTTGCGGGTGTCGGTGCAGGATGAAGGGGACGCGAAGAATATCGAACAGCGCGTATCGGAATGGTATCGGCAACAGGCCGGGCTGTTGTTCGCGGCGCGCGTGGCGCATTACGCAGTGCTGCTGAACGTTGCACCGCGCACAATAAAACTTTCTACCGCCAAGACACAATGGGGTAGTTGTAATGCGCGTGGCACGGTGCGCCTGAATTTGCAGCTCATCAAATTTCCGCTACACCTGATCGACTATGTGGTGGTGCATGAGCTGGCGCATCTGCGCGAGATGAACCACTCGGCGGACTTTTGGAAGGTCGTGGCCGGTGTCTGCCCGGATTATGTGAAGCGGCGGCGGGAACTCAAGGCGGTGTCGCTGAGCTAGCAGATAGCTGCCGGTTCAGAAGCATCCGGCAGCTGCCGCTCGAAATCCGCAACGGGAACCGGTCTGCCCAGCAGATAACCCTGGAAAGCCGTGCAGCCATTACGCTTCAGGAAGGCAAATTGCCCCTCGGTTTCTACTCCCTCGGCAATCACTTCCATACGCAGATTTTTCGCCATCGCAATAATCGTGCGCACGATCGCCTCGTCGTCCGGGTCGCTGGCGATGTCGCGCACGAACGATTGGTCGATCTTGAGCTGGTCTATCGGCAGGCGCTTCAGCGAGGAGAGCGAGGAATAACCGGTGCCGAAATCATCCATCGAAAAGCTGATGCCCAGCAGTTTGAGTTCACGCATTTTTGCGATGCAACCTTCGATGTCGTCGAGCACCAGACTTTCAGTCAGTTCGAGTTCGAGCCGCGTCGCCTCCGCACCGCTCTGTTTAAGTGCGCGTTCGACTATTTCGACAAAGTCAGTCTGACGGAATTGCACGGCACTGACGTTGACGGCGAGCTTCAATAGATGGGTGCGCGGGTTGGATTCCCATGCCTTCAGTTGCGCGCAGGCCTGTTCCAGCACCCATTGCCCGATGGGCAGAATCAGGCCGTTTTCTTCGGCGAGCGTGATAAATTCCCCGGGTCCTACCAACCCGCGCTGCGGATGCTGCCAGCGCAGCAATGTCTCGGCGCCGGTGATGCGTCGCTCGGTGTCGTACTGTGCCTGGAAATACAGGCGAAATTCGTTATGGGTGATCGCATTGTGCAGCGCGCTCTCCATCGCGAGGCGTGCTTCGAGGGTCGCCTGCATGGCCGGGTCGAAGAAATACCAGGTATTTTTTCCGGAGGCCTTGGCACGGTACATCGCGGTATCAGCGCGTCTGAACAGCTCATCTACGCTGGTCTGATGGTCCTTGAACAAGCTGACGCCCATGCTGGCGGAGCAATAATATTCATAATCGATTAGCAAATAGGGCTGTCTCAGTGTGGCGAGAATTTTCTCGGCAATCTTCTCTATTTGGGTGATGGCATCATTAGTTTCCTGACCCAGGTTGGTCAGAAGCAGGACAAACTCGTCTCCGCCTATGCGCGCTACCGTATCGCTTTCACGTACACAGTGCAGCAGGCGGCTGGCTACTTCGATCAGCAACAGGTCTCCGGTATCATGTCCCTTGGTATCATTGATGTTCTTGAAGTTGTCGAGGTCGATGAACATCACCGCACCGAAGTTGTTATTGCGGTTGCTGGCGTTGAAGGCAAGCAGCAGCCTGTCCTGCAACAGACGGCGGTTGGGCAGCTTGGTCAGATGGTCGTACAGGGCGAGTTGGCGTATTTCTTCCTCTGCGTGTTTGCGCATGCCGATGTCGGTAAACGTGCCGACATAATTGCATATCTCGCCAGCCTTATTTCTGACCGGGGTGATGGTCAGCCATTCGGGGTAAATTTCACCGTTCTTGCGCCGGTTCCATATCTCTCCCGACCACTTGCCCTGCGCTTGTAATTCGGCCCACATGGCGCTGTAGAATCGGATATCGTGCTGGCCGGAGCTCAGGATACGTGGATTCTGCCCGCGCACCTCATCCAGGCTGTAGCCGGTGATGGTCTGGAAGGCTGCATTGACGCGCAGGATACGTGCGTGTGCATCGGTAATGATCACGGCTTCCTGTGTTTCAAAGGTAAGCGCCAGCAACTGGAGCTCTTCCTCGATTTTGGCGCGTTGTTCGATCTCGCTGTTTAACAGGTCGTTGGCATATTCTGTCTGGTGTATCTGTTCGATTTCGCGCCTGCGACTGTCGTGATTGACAGAACGCACTACTCTGACCAGCGCTACCGTCACGATCAGTGCACAAAGCGCGCGCGCAGCCTGTACCGGAATCCCGGAAAAATCCAGAAACTGTTGTTGGCTCAGAAACAGCGCGGGGAGCGCGGGGTCATGGCTGGGCAGTACGATGGTGAACAGGGCATAAAACAGAAAGCCCGCAGACGCGCTGTATAGCAAGCCTTGCAGTGTTCCATTCAGTAATAGTGCCTGGTTGTTTTTCGCCTGATTGCACAGTGCCAGACCGGCCAGCAGTGCAGCGGGAAAACCCAGGAAATAACGTGTTCCGGCTACTAATCCGGCCAGGGTGTCGCTGGCAAGGTGCATCGTGGAAATAATCGCCAGCAACAGCGCGGCGTAGAGCCAGGGTGTGAACAGCCCGCTGCGTTCTTTGAATTGAGTAGAACCGTCGTTCCAGAGTGTGCGCCGACCGAATTCAAGCAGTGGCAGAAAAGAGAGAAACAGCAACGAGGCAATCAATCCTTCCAGTACGAGACTCTCTATCTGATGCAGGACTTTCCACAGGATGACGAATTCCAGTGTGCCATGGATCAGCCCGAAGGCGGCGAGCAGCGGCAAATGCCGGACGAAAGGCAATCGTTCATGTTGCTTGGGAAGCACAAACAGGACCGCACCCAGAACGATGAAGGAAAGCCCGTAGAGCAGCAGGACTTCAATTTGGTGGAATTCGAAAAAAGCGCGCATGTGTTTAAACGGGTAGATCGTCCTGTGTTCTTATTAAAGGGGAAACGCGCGCCAGTCTATGTGTCAGCAATAATCAATGCAAGAAAAAATTCAACTGCTATCGTCCTCCGTCAGGATAGACCCGCCCTGAAGCGGGATGAGCCGTAACGCCGGGCCGTTTGGTGCGTAAGTCATCTGCCAGCCTCATTATTTATGTGACTTTAGCAGTCTGTTAGACCTGCCAGGCCTCGTCACGGTAGATCACCTTATCGTCCAGAGTAACCGTTTCCGTGAGGGCAAAAACATCAACATGGTATCTCGCCGCGCTCTTGCTGATTTGCGGCTTGTTGTAGCTACCGTGTTTGGCGCCCAGTGACAGGTGTACACCGCACATGCGTTCATACGTGCCGATATCGCTGACGAGTCTGTCTTGAGTAAAGGTGCGGTTTAGCCCCAGTCCCAGTTCGCGCACCCAGATTTCCCCTTCGTCGGCGCGGATTTTTTCAAGCACCAAGTCAAATTCGGGTGTGGAATCAACCGTGCCGGTGACGCGACCCTTGTCCACGATCAGCGTGATAGGTTTTTCGGGTTTGTTGACGGTAAAGCTGGTGTCGCCGAAGACGGACAGGCGCACACGGCCATTCAATGCTTCAAGATCCTTGGATTCCGTGAATACTTCGCCGATAGGGTACTGTCCGCCGACATTGGCCATATTGCTGTAATCGCCGACATTGAGCTTGGCGGGTTCAAAACCGGCTGAAAAAATAAGCTGTTCGCCAAAGCTGTTGATGATGCCCACTTGCGCGGCGTCGAATTTTTCCTTGAGCGCGCGCCCTGTGCCGCGCACATAGGCCGGATCATAGGCCAGAGATTCGATGTAGAGCAGTGCTTCCTCGCCCGGCATGCGCGCCAGATGCGGATGCTCGATAACCTTGAGCGCGCGCTTGAAAAGTTCCACACGGATGCGGAACGCGTCCAGACGAAAGCTGGTGGATTGAATCAGCACCACCAGATCGCCGGGGGCGAGTCGTTCAAATTCGGCGCGCACGGCTTCCGGTGCCACGCTGTCGAAATCGATGAAGGTCGCATCGGGGAGGCAGCGCCGGTAGGCGCAGGTCAGCGCAAACGCCAGATCGCATTGCCCGTCCCAGACCACGACTGCGGATTGGGTGTGTTCAATGGCCAGCGTCAGAATGTCGCGTACATTTTTCTCGGCTAGTGCGATGGCGGTATCGGGTAGTGTATTCATGGTTGCTCTTGTTTAACTGCCGCTGACACGAAACCATCCGGTAAGGCTGCGCCGGGTGTGGTGGGAAATGAGAACTTCGTGCGGAAATGACTCGCTTAAAAAGATGATCATCGTACCAAACTTTGGCGCTAGCGTAGCGATCAGCGCGGTACCCGCCGGCTCAAAAAGCACCAGTTCGCCTCCATCATCTGCCTGCCAGTCTTTATTCAAATACAGCACGGTGGTCAATATGCGGTTTTTTTTGCCGACCAGTACATCTGAATGTTTTGCATAACCCGTGCCCGCAGCATAAACGGCATAGTGGCATTCGTAATCAAACAATCCCAGATACAAGGCTCGATTCAGACCCATGCGCAGCGTTTCCATCTGGTTCAGATAGGACTGATCAATGCTGTTAGTGCCATCCAGCCAGCTGATGACATCGCCACGTATCGAATGGTTTTGTATTTTGTCCGCGCCCCTGCCGATATGTGCGGCGTGAAACCGCGCAGGGTTGTCATCCTGGCAACGCGTAAGCAACTGAGTCAACAATAAATCAGGGAAAGGCTGATCCAGGACGATGTAGCCCGTGTGCTCCAGTTGCTCGGCAATCTCTTCAATATTCATGGCGGAGCTGGATTCGAACCGGAAGTGTTGCGTGGGTAAGAAAATCAGGCAGCATTGGCTGCCCGGGTGGTAGCGTATTGGCGTGTGGATGAGGAAGTATAGCTGCCTTTTCGGCTGCTACCAGCTTATTTCCTCACCCTGCGCGTCGAACAGTTCCGTTAATCTGGCGTAGAGTTCGCTGTCGTCGCGCTGGCTGCGCCATGCGTCCTGCTGCCAGGCGTAATGGTAGCCGCCGGACTTGGCGGCGAGCCATATCTCCTGATTGATGTCGTGCCGGTTGATGATGATTTTTGATCCATTATCAAATTCGATTTCCAGCAGGTTGCCGCTGCGATTGCAATCGACCCCGCAATCATCGCTGGCTGTTTCGATTTTAGTCAGGGCGGTGTCGGCCAGTTGGTTGAATTCGCTTTCGTTCATAGTCGTCCTCGGAAACCTTTATAATCGCGCACTTTACTATTAGGGAAGTGCAAAAATGCGGCTTAAAACTTCTTTGGGTATTATCCTGGTTTTTGTCCTGTTGCTGCAAGGCTGCGGACGCAAAGGCCCGCTGAACTTGCCCGTCCCTGATGCCCATAAAACTGCAACCCACATGACTACGCAAGGCAAATGAGCATGGATGATCACTTCAATTATCAAAATAAGCAACTGCATGCAGAGCAGGTTCCGCTGGCGGATATTGCGGCGCGGTATGGTACGCCCTGTTATGTGTATTCGCGCGCCGCGCTGACCAGCGGCTTCCGTCAATTTTCCGATGCGCTGCAGGGTCGCGAACATCTGATCTGCTATGCGGTGAAAGCCAATTCCAACCTTGCGATTCTCAACGTGTTTGCCCGTATGGGCGCCGGTTTTGATATCGTTTCCGGCGGCGAGCTGCAGCGCGTGCTGGCGGCGGGCGGCGATGCGCGCAAGGTGGTGTTTTCGGGCGTGGGCAAGACGGTCGCCGAGATGCGCATGGCGCTGGAGGCTGACATACTGTGCTTCAATGTGGAATCGGCAGCCGAGCTGGATCGCCTCAACGAAGTCGCGGGCAGCATGGGTAAAGTCGCGGCGATCAGCTTGCGCGTGAATCCCGATGTGGACGCAAAAACACATCCCTACATTTCCACGGGCCTGAAGCAGAATAAATTCGGCGTGGCGTACACCGAGGCCGTTGCACTGTATCGCAAGGCGCATGCCATGCCCAATCTGCGCATCACCGGCATGGATTGCCACATCGGCTCGCAACTTACCGAGACCAGTCCATTCATTGCCGCCGTGGAAAAGGTGCTGGCACTGGTGGATACGCTGGCGTCCGAGGGAATCGCACTGGAACATCTCGATCTGGGCGGCGGGCTGGGGATTTGTTACCAGGATGAAACGCCGCCTGCGATTGCCGATTACATCGCAGCCTTGCTGGGCGCGTTGCAGGGACGCACGCAAAAATTGATACTCGAACCGGGCAGGGTGCTGGTCGGCAATGCCGGGGTGTTGCTGACGCGCGTGGAATATATCAAGCCGGGTGAGGAAAAGAATTTTGCCATCGTGGATGCGGCAATGAATGACCTGATGCGTCCGGCCTTGTACGATGCCTATC
Organism: Gallionella sp.; assembly: GCA_030652475.1. Lineage (GTDB taxonomy): Bacteria > Pseudomonadota > Gammaproteobacteria > Burkholderiales > Gallionellaceae > Gallionella. The sequence continues at coordinate 15,050 of JAUSAO010000098.1, forward strand.
ACGGCATAAAACCTGTGGTGTGCGAAAACCATGACGTGCAGCGCTATGAGATAGTCGGGCCGATCTGCGAAACTGGTGACTTTATCGGTCACGCGCGCGAACTGGCGATTGCGCCGAACTCCCTGCTGGCGGTGATGTCCGCCGGGGCTTACGGCATGAGCATGAGCTCCAATTACAATACCCGCCCGCGTGCCGCTGAAGTGATGGTGGACGGCAAAGCCGTGTATCTGGTGCGTGAACGCGAAACCGTGCAGCAGCTGATTGCCGGGGAAAGAGTCATTGCAGAGCCTGAAAAATAGCAGACCCCCTCTCCTTCAAGGAGAGGGTTGGGGAGAGGATGGGGTAAACGGGGTGGATAACCCATCACTCGCCTAGTCTCCCCCTTGCCCGCAAGGGGCATCCCCGCCGGTTTCCCGCTGCCGCGCAGCGACCCTGGCGTGATGAATGGGGAGGAAAGCCGGTAAATCAGTGGCTGGATGCATGTCGGTACATCCACATCTATATCAAGAAAATTGTCGCCAGCCCCAGGAAGATGAAAAACCCGCCGCTGTCGGTGATGGCGGTGATCATTACGCTGGAGCCGAGAGCCGGATCGCGCCCCATTCTTTGCCGGATGAGCGGGATAAGCACGCCGACAATCGCACCGACCAGCAGATTTAATATCATCGCACCAGTCATCACGATACCCAGTTGCACGCTGTGATACAGGAAATAGGCGAACAGTCCAGTCACTCCCCCCCATACCAGCCCGTTCAATCCTCCTATCGCCATCTCCTTGATCAGCAGACGGCGCGCATTGCCGGGGTTGACCTGCCCCAGTGCCAGCGAGCGGATGATGATGGCGGTGGTCTGGTTGGCTGAATTGCCGGCAATACCGGCCACGATGGGCATCAGGGCAGCCAGCGCGACCAGCTTCTCTATGGTGTCCTCGAAGCCGCCGATCACCCATGAGGCGAAGAATGCGGTGCAAAGATTCAGTGCCAGCCAGGCCCAGCGGTTCTGCGCGCTCTTCCATACCGACGCGAAAATGTCCTCCTCTTCGCGCAGACCGGCCTGGTTCAACAGATCGTTTTCCGATTCGGCGCGGATATGATCCAGCACCACGTTAATCGTCACCCGCCCTACCAGCGTGCCGTTTTCATCCACTACCGGAGCGGAAACCAGATCGTAGCGCTCGAAAGACTGGGCGGCCTGATCGGCTTTTTCTTCGGGGTGCAACTGGATAACGTCAGTCAGCATCAGGCTGCCGACACTCAGTTCCGGTTCATTGACCACGATCAGGTTAATGGGCAGCACACCCTTGAATTTATCATGCCTGTCCACCACGAATACCTGGTCGGTGTGGTCGGGCAGTTCGTCGAAGCGCCGCAAATAGCGCGATACCACTTCCAGCGTGACATCTTCGCGAACCTGAATCATGCCAAAATCCATCAGCGCGCCGACGGAATCCTCCGAATACGACATTGCGGAACGCAACTGCTCGCGTTCCTCGATGGGCAGCGAGTTGAACACGTCGCGCATCACGTTTTGCGGCAGATCGTGTGCCAGGTCGGCGATTTCGTCGGTGTCGAGCTGCTTGGCTGCCGCATGCAACTCTTCACGGTTCATGGTCGCAATTAGCGACTCACGCACCGAATCGGAAACCTCGATCAGAATCTCGCCGTCACGTTCCGCCTTGACCAGATCCCATACCAGCAGGCGTTGCTCGATGGGCAAGGCTTCCAGAATATAGGCGATATCAGCCGGGTGGATGCTCTCCAGCTTGCGGCGTAATTCAGCGAGGTGTTGCTTGTGCAGCAGACTGTCAACCAGTGCATGACGCTCTTTGCGCGGTATCTCCTGCCTGCGCGCCATCTCTTCCAGCAGCGCGTGTTTGTGCAGCAGCAACTCAACCTGCTTGAGGTGGTGCTGCACATTATCGGTGTGGTGATTTTCTGAGGAGTGATCAGTCATGGCACGCATTCTTGGGTTAGCGCGCTATTGTAAAGAAAACACCCGTTTGACGCTCAGGGAATTTCGGCGCTGTTCATTCTCGCCATGATGATGCCGGTCTTGCGTATCAATCCTCGCGCCTGACGGTGTTTGTCGTAATAGCGCGGATTGGGCACCATCGCCGCGAGTTTCGCGGCCTGACTGGGTGAGAGCTGTGCCGCGCTGCTGCGGTAGTAATGGCGTGCGGCGGCTTCCGCGCCGAATACGCCGTCGCCCCATTCGATCACGTTGAGATAAATCTCGAAGATGCGCCGCTTGTCCATCACCGCTTCCATCATCACGGTAATTGCGGCCTCCTCAATCTTGCGGAACGGCGAACGTCGGCCCGAGAGAAACAGATTTTTGGCGAGTTGCTGGCTGATGGTGGAGCCGCCCGCGACGATTTTTCCCTTCTTGAGATTCTTCTCGTAGGCTTTTTGTATGCCTTCCCAGTCGAAGCCTTCATGATCGACAAACTTGGCGTCCTCCGAGGCGATCAGGGCGCGCTTGAGGTTGTTGGATATTTTTGCGTAGGGCACCCAGCGGTGCTTGAGTTCGGCATCGGGATTCTTGTCCTGCATAAGCTCCAGACGGTTTTCCATAAAGGCGCTGGTGGACGGATTGAATTTGATCCACCACAGCACATGCGAAAAAATCCACAGCTGGTATAGCACCACCAGCGCGAACAATGCCAGCAGGATGCGCCAGCTCCAGTAGCGTAATTTTTTCATGGCGGAGAAAGCTGTAGCCCGGATGCAGCGTAGCGTAATCCGGGGATTGGCCGGCGCGCACAATGTTTCCCCGGATTACATTGCATTCCATCCGGGCTACGTCCCGGATTCCGGCCCGCGCCGGAATAACGATATGGTTTATGCCACTTCACGTAGTCTCTCCATCACGGGGCTGGTGTCGGGTCGCACGCCGCGCCAGATATAGAACGCCTCGGCAGCCTGTTCGACCAGCATCCCCAGCCCGTCTGCAACCGTCGCGCCCTGTTTGCGGGCAAACGCCATAAACGGTGTCTCGCGGCCGTACATCATGTCGTAAGCCAGTGCGCCGGGCGCGAAAATCCCCCCCTTGCCCCCCTTTGCTGAAAGGGGGGAGGAAGGTAGCGGGATTTCACTGTCTGTCAGTCCGGCGGAAGTGGCGTTGATGATGATATCGAACTGTTGTTCTGCCAAATCTTCATAACTGCCGCCGCGGATGGCCGAATCGGCAAATTTCATTGCCATTTCGACGGCTTTGCTGGCGGTACGGTTGGCGACGGTGATCGTGCCGCCAGCGTCGAGCAGTGGTAACACCACGCCGTAAGACGCGCCGCCTGCACCCATCAGCAGTACGCGCTTGCCTTGCAGCTTAACGCCGAGATTATGTTCGATGTCGCGCACCAAACCTGCGCCGTCGGTGTTGTCGCCGATGATTTTATCGCCTTCAAAACTGAGCGTGTTCACCGCCTGTGTCGCCCGCGCCCGTTCGGTAAGTTCAGTCGCGCAATTAAACGCTTCAAACTTGAACGGCACGGTGACGTTGCAACCTCTGTAGCCTTCGTTGCGCAGCTGTTCGATTGTCGCGGCAAAGCCGTCCAGCGGTGCTGCTATCGCTTCGTAGCTGATGTCCTGTCCGGTCTGTGTCGCGAACAGCGCATGGATCAGCGGCGATTTACTGTGCGAAATGGGGTTGCCGATCACGGCGTAGCGGTCAGTCATGGTTCGGTGCGTGCAAATAATCAAGGCGCGCATTGTAACTGACGTTAAGCGCAGTCCAACAGTCGCCGTAGGGCGCAATAACCAACGGGCATTGCGCCGCATGTTTATGTTTAATCCGCATGTTCATGTTTAATCGCCATACTCTAATTCCGTCTCATCCCCGCCTGCCCAATTTTCTGGATAAATGCCTTCCGCAACCAAGCGATGAAACGTTGAATAAGGCCAATCTGCAACACACTTGACCAAGCCATGTTTCAGCGGATTGATATGCACATAATCCATATGCGCCCGATAATCGCGTTCATCCCGAATCAAATGTTCCCAATATCGCCGCTGCCATATGCCCCGCTCCCCGCGCCGGATGCGCACCACCGATAATCTTTCGGTGAGAGGCAATGCCTTGGAGAATTCCATTTTGATCAGCCTCCAGCGCGTTGCATAATCCGCGTCACCCGGTGGCAATTCGATGACGCAATGCAGGTGTTCGGGCAATACCACCCAGCCATGAATTTTAAATGGGTGACGTTTCCGCACAGACTTGACCACTGCGCGCAACAGAGCGATATGGCGCGTCAGTAAATCATTTCTTTGCCGTTGCAGCAGATTGACGGTGAAGAAGCAAGTTCCGCCCGGATGCCAGGCGCGACGGTAATCAGGCATGGCGAGAGTATCGCGGAGGAAACCATTCGGCGCAATGCCCGTTGGTTATTGCGCCCTACGTGAGTTCAACTCGCGTAAGTTAAATGTAAGGTATCAATAGCCCCGCAAGGGGCCAGGGGTGTCCGGTGGCTTTGCCACCAACCTACAGCTTAGCAAAGCGCATTGCACCAAATGTTTTGATTTAGCGAAGTGGCGATTGCGCCTTACGCGGGTTCAGGTTTTCAGTTAAGTTTGCGATGTGCGTTTAACAGCAACGCTGTGATTCCGCCGACCAAGGCCATCGCCCAGACGATAGCCGCACCGCCGGGCAGGTCGAAGCGGGCGGATAGCAGCAGACCGATCGCATAACCGGTAATGCCGATGGCAAACGCATAGCTCATGCGCCCTGTCTGCATTCTATAGGTGGCGAGTGCCGGGACGATCAGGCTGGCGAACACCAGATACACGCCGACCAGTTGCACCGAAGCGGTGACTGCCAGTGCGAACAGGGCGTAGAAGCCAGAGTGGCTGAGCTGTTTCCATCGCCAGACGGCCAGCAGCGCGGCACTCAGCAGTGCGGCGACGAGGAGTTGTGTCGGATTGACCCAGAGTATCTGACCTGCCAGCAGGTCCTTGAGGTGTTCTCCGGCATGCATATCGCGGCTCATCAGCAGGATGCTGCCGCTGGCGGCCAGTACGAAGGTCAGTCCGATACAGGCTTCCTTGACCTCGGGCAGATGTTGTTCTATCCAGGTCAGCAGGGCCGCGCCGCACAAGGCGCTCAGCACGGCGATGCCTTGCACCAGCAGCGGCTGGTCGGTCAGTTCCAGCAGTCCGGTTAGTACGATGCCCAGGCCTGCCATCTGCGCTACGGCCAGATCGGCAAAAATCACGCCGCGTGCCATGATTTTCATGCCCAGCGGAATATGGGTGGCCAATACCAGCAGCCCGGCAAGGAAAGCGGGCAGGAGGATGCCGAGTTCGATTGTGTCCATTGGGATTCCTTAAAACTTAAATTAAGTCATTCCCGCTTTTGCGGGAATGACGGTGCTTATTTCAGTCCTGCCAGCAGGCGGTTGATCGTGTCGTCGAACAGCGCATACAGGTCGCTTGCCTGCGCTGTGCCGCCGACCGTGTAGGGCAATACCACGGCGCTGATGTGCGCGCGTTCCGCAATCCATGCCGAAGGACGTTCATCCTGATACGCAGCGCGCAACACCATCCTGGTCTGTTGCAGTTCATTCAGCACCTGGCTCAGATGTGCGACACTGGGTTCCATGCCGGGCTTGGCTTCGAGTTCTGCGACTTGTTTCAGCCCCAACCAGTTGTTCAGATAGGGAAAGCCACGGTGCTGCGCGATGATGGAGACGCCCTTGAGTGGTGCGGCCTGTTTTTCCCAGCGGGCGATGGCTGTGCGCCATTGCTGATTGAATGTCGTCAGTTGTTGCTGGTAATAGCCGGTGTTGGCAGGATCGAGCAGAATCAGACGTTTGCTCAGTGCATCGGCGACGGGTAAAAAGTTGCGCGCATCGGTCTGGATATGCGGATTGCCTGCGGCATGCACATCACCGTCGCTGCGATCCAGCCGGGCGGGAATTTCCAGCATCTGCACAAAACGGGCGGCTTCAAAATAACCGCTGTTGCCCGGGCGTATCGCGGCGTTGCCGGATTCGCGCACGATCACCGGCAGCCAGGCGGTTTCCAGACCCGCGCCGGTGCAGACCAGCAGGTTGGCGCGCCGGGCGCGGGCGATCAGGCTGGGGCGGGCTTCCACGCGGTGCGGGTCTTGCAGCGCGCCGGTGGCGGTGTACAGACTGGCCTTGTCGCCCGCGAGTAGCTGGGTGAGCGCCGCCCACTCCGGCTCGCAGGCGAACACATTGAGGGCGGCGTGGCTGGCGGTGCTGATGAACAAGAGTGTCAGGAACAGAAATTTATTCATGATGTTTTCCTCAGTACTGGTGCGCGCCGTGCGCGCCCAGACTCATGATGTATTGCACGAATAACTGATTGTCAGGCAGACCCTGTCGTGAGTTGTCCCGTGCCAGTTGCAGGCGCAGACGCGAAAACTCGCTGGGGCTGTAGTCCAGCATCAGGCTGGTGCGGGTGGGCTGAAAGCCGTAGTGGCTGATGATATTGCCCGCATTCAGCGCGCCCACGCTGGCCGTACCCGGATCCAGACGGTCATAGCGCAAACCGCTGCGCCAATGCGGCATGAACCGGTACACGCTTTGCAGATACCATCCGGATTGGGTGGCGGCGTAGCGGTCGCTTATGTTTGCAAGCGCGGTGTCGTAAGTCAGCAGGCCGCTTTCACGGCGCTGGAAATATTCGCCCTGAACTTTAAGGTAGCGGCTGTTGCCATCGGGCGAGTATTTCCAGACAAAATCCATGCCGGCTGTCCGGCTGTCGCCACTGAAACTGTTGTTCACGCCGCCGGGTGTTCCAGGTAAATCCGCTACAGCCGTGCTGACCGCATCTGTGCGCCGGGTCTGGTGCAGCGATATGCCTGTGCGCCAGCTGTGTTCGATACCGATGTCATCACCGATATGGGCGAACAGTACGCCGGAACCGATGCCATTCTTCACGCGGTCCGTACCGGGAAAGCCGCGCCCGCGTCCGAGCTCAGCGCCCAGTTCGATGAAAGTGTCGGTCGGCGCCAGCCATTTGACTTGTACGCCGTCTTCGCCCAATTGATTGTTCCATAGCGAGGCATACACCAGCGGTTGATCGACAAAATCCCAGGTATGGGCATGTTGCTCGTTGAGGTAGCCCAAGCCGGAGAAATAGCGACCAAACTTGAGATTGAGGCCATTACCCAGTGCGGAAGTCTGCACGAAGGCATTTTCCACCGTCACACCGCCTGCCGATGCCAGCGCCAGCGTGGCGACACCGCGAAAATCGGGGTCGATATTGGCAGAGATACCCAGTTCGGATTCGCCGAGATTGAATCCCTGCTGATGGCCGGGATGAGCACTCATGGCGAAGCCGGTTGTCGGGACGGCGGGGTCTTGTTTGAGTTGCCCGTATGTGCCGCCCAGTACCAGTAAGATGGCCGGGTTGAACGCACTTTCGCTGCTGCTTGCGGCTTGTACGGCGGGCTGTTCCCGAGCGGGCACGCTTTCGTGGCTATTGGCTTCAGCCTGCGCTAAACGCTGTTCGAGCTGGGTGATGCGTTGCTCATAGCTTTGTTTTAATTGCTGGATTTGCTCGCGGATGGCTTGCAGATCCGGGTCGTTCGCAGCGGATGCGGCGAACGAAAGGCTTAACAGCGCGGCAATCGCCACGCTCAAACAGGTTTTCTTGAACATTTTTTCCCCGCAATGAAAAATCTCAGCTCGTAGCCGGTAGCTCGTAGCGAGTTGGAAAGAGATAATTTATGCGGAGCAGGGCGGGGCGCGTGCCGAGAAGGCGCAAAAGGTGACAGAAATGTTCGCGCTGAAAAGCGGGTGCAGCAGCGTTTCCTGATTAACGCCTGGCGAAAAGTGGAGGGTGTTACTAGCGATTGCGCTGCCTAGTTGCGCGTACGCTGCGCACAGGTCGCAGTGCTTGTCATGCGGCAGGGATTGATCCTGTGCTTGATCGGCCAGTGTATGCGATATGCCATGCGTCAAACCGCCTAGCTGCGCGAACAGCAGGGCGAAAATCAGCAGAAACCGGGCAAACAGGGAATGACGCATGGCGCGCACTTTAACCAACAAGCACGAACGGGACAAGGGTTTTATTCGCTTTCCAGTTTATCGGATGGCGTGAATGACCAGGTGCGGGTGATGGTCAGTATGTCCACGTCTTTGGTGATGCTGGGGGGAAGCGGCGAAAAAGGTCCGGCGAGTTTGACGATGCGCATCGCCGCCGCATCCAGAATGCGATGCCCGGAGGAGCGGCTGACTTCGATATTTTCGATGCTGCCGTCCGCTCTGATCGAGACGCTGAGTTGCAATTTGCCATAGAGCTGTTCACGTCGTGCCTGTTCCGGGTAGTTCAGGTTGCCGATGCGTTCTACCTTGACGCGCCAGTCTTCGATGTATTGCGCGAAGCGGTATTCCTGGGTGCGTGCGCCGATAAATTTCCGTCTCGGAAGTTTTTGATAGAAATCATTGTTTTTATTGATCTGCGCTTCCAGCCGGGCGATTTCCAGGCTGCGTTGCACCAGATCGTCGGCGGTGTCGCCGTTTTGATATTTTTTGGGTTGTGGCTGATCCAGCTGGTAACTGCTATGCAGCGCGGTCAGCACGCGTTTGGATTCTTCTTCCAGATGCGCAACTTTCCTTGATGTTTGCTCGGGTGAGATTTGCTGCTCATCGCCGATATTCGGCAGCATGGTCTTGGCCTGACGGTCTTGTTCGGTGTTGCCGCCGCCGTCCAGATTGGCCTGAGCCAATGCATCGGCCTGGAGAGGCCGGGATTTCGACTTGCTGTTGACCAGCACCACATGCAGCGGTTGCATCATGTCCGCCGTACTGCGCGGGTCGGGCAAGACCAGCGTGATGCCGAACAGGGCGAACGCGTGCAGTGCGATGGAAAAAACCATCGCCAGCGAAATGCCCGATTTCAGCCAGGTTAGCAAATCGCTTCCTCGCCCCCGCTGGCCGTTTCTGCCGTTTTTTCAGTGATGGCCTCGGCCATTTCTTCGCTTGGCTCATCGCTCGCTTCTTCGTCTGAACCTGCTTCAGTCGCTGTACCCAGCGTGGCGACATAGCGTGTCAGTACGGACAAATCAAGCAAGTCGATTCCAGTCACGGCGAGTTGGACTTTAGTTTGTGCAGGCAGCAGTTCAGGCAGGGACGGCGCACGGAATACCAGCGGAATCTCGGTCATTTTCACCAGATTTTCTTTTAACACGGTGGCGGTAATGACAAGTTCGCGCGGCGATTTGTTTACCCCCTCGCCCGCTGTGCGGGAGAGGGTTGGGGTGAGGGCTTCATCGCTGTTTTGTTCCTGTTGCAGCCAGCGCAAACACCAGTAACGCTCCATGTTACGCTGGAAATCGTTATAGATGCCGTACATGGTGTCGAAGTCGCGCAGGATGGCATACAGCCCGGTGTCGTTTTTCGGATACGGCGCTTCCTGGTCATGCAGCATGGCGATGATCTGGCGCTGATTCACCATGTCCACATAGCGGCGCAGCGGCGAACTGGACCACATATATTGCGCCACGCCCAGCCCCTGATGGGGCGCTGCAACGGTACTCATCCTGACCTTGCCGCCCTGCTGGGTGCGGTAGATGCCGGGAAAACCGTGCTCGGCAAGATGTTTTCCCCATTCGCAATTGACCAGGATCATCAGCTCGGAAACCACCTTGTCTATCGGCGAGCCGCGACGGCGGGTAGTGATGCTCACACGCTCATTCGGGTTTCCGGCCATAACCGGCGACTTGGCGGGCGTGGTTTGCTCGCCTGATGGAACGGTTGGTGGTTCCATCACAGGCTCTACGGATTCGATATGAAAGTTGTAGTCCAGCTGCTGCATGTTGTTGTCGGACTTGCCCCGACCGGCTTCCATCTTCTGAACCAGATGCCAGAGCAGCGTCAACTCATTTGCATAAGGGTAGTCGAGTTTTCCTTCGGCCAGCGTTGCTTCGTTGAACAGCGGTTCCAGCGTGTCATGGCGCAGATTGGCCGCAATATGCACGCGTTCGACGCGGCTCTCATAGTTGAGTATGGCCAGCGTGTCTGCCTCGACTTCGATATACATCGACAGAGCGGGGCAGACGCGGTCTGCTGTCAGCGTGAAAGCCGCTACCACGCTGTCCGGCAGCATGGTGATTTTTCCACCCGGCATATACACCGTGGAAAGCCGCGAGGCGGCGAGTTTGTCGCCCTCCGAATCGCGTGGCATGCCCAGTGCGGGCGCGGCGATATGTACGCCGATACGCCAGTTGCCGTTAGTCAGTTTTTCCACCGAGAAGGCATCGTCGATTTCCGTCGTGGCCGCATCGTCTATGCTGAAGGCATTACTCGCTCCCATGGGCAATTCATCCCAGGCGCTCAGTGCGATAGGTGGAAAGCCGGTGCCTTTGGGGAAATTCTCAAACAGAAATTTTTGCAGATGGTAATCCTGCGTGGAAGGCAGCGCGCCGCAGCGGTGTAACAGATGCGCGGCGGAAATATGCGTGGCGGCGCAGGCGGCTTCCAGCGCCTTGACTTCGAGGATGTTGCGATCCGGGTTGTAGAGCAGATGGTTGATGTGAGCGGCGAACTCGACGGGCAATTCGAAGTTGATGAGCTGTTCCGTATAACGTGTTTGCAGTTCCAGCGCCAGACGTTTTTTTTCTGCGCCCGCGAGGGCCGCTTTCAGTATTTCCGGCGGCGCGGCGCGATAGCGGCCTTTGCCTTTCTTGTGGAAATAGACCGGCGCGCCATGCAGGCGTATCAGTGCGGCAGCCGCTTCCAGCGAACTCGGCTTGTGTCCGTAATATTCCGTGGCAATTTGCTCAAAGCCAAATTCTTCCGGCGGGCAGCATTCCCACAGGAATTCCACATCGATGTCAGCCGCCAGGGTCTCGGCCTGAGGTATAAAGTCGACCATGTCCGGCTGAGTGAAGTGCAGCATGACGTTGGTCGCCTTGATCTTGCTGCGTTTGCCGGACAGACTTTCGATCTGTAGCGAGGTGGTATTGTCGGCCATGATGCTGCCGACCTTAAAGCTGCCGTCTTCTTCGTAAAGGATATTCATGGATGCGTGCGAAAAAAATTGGCATGGATTATAACAGTTCGGCCATCATCAAGCGGTTCGCGGCAGACAACAAAAAAGCCGACTCGCGTCGGCTTGTTGCGGAGCTGGAACAGTTTTACTTCTGGCTCAGGGCCCATTTCACGAGTGTCTTGATGCTCTCGTCGCTGACTGACTGGGGTGTGGGAGGCATAGGCATGCCGCCGAAAGAGCCCTTTCCACCATTGCGCACCTTGGCCTCAATTTTGGTCTGCGCGTCCTTGTCGTCCTTGTACTTGGCGGCAACGTCTTTCATGGACGGGCCGACAGATTTGCTGGCTACGGCGTGGCAGGCAGCGCAATTGCTTTTCTTGAATAGTGTTTCCCCATCCTCTGAAGCGAATGCGCTAGCAGATACGGACAGGGCAGCGGTTACAGCGATGACATAACGAAGTTTCATAACGGTCTCCTTGGATAAAAAACAATGTGCGAATTGTACACTTAACAAACTCTTAATAAAGCGGTGCGCCACACAGACGCAGACATAGACCCTTCATCCTGTGCATGGTTCCGTGAATGACGCCGCAACTTCAGGGCGTAACAACGCTGCGCTAATCCGAAAAGAGTTGCCACCAGCGCCTGCGGTTGTTGGGTACTGGTGCGTGAATTTCGATGGGCGAAGGCTGCGCGATACTGAGTATCCAGCGCGGCGGAGTGGGTGTGGCGTTGTGACTGCATGAAGAACCCAACGTGCCCGGATCATAGACTTTGATCAAAGTGGGGCGTTCGACATGGTCAACATAGACGATGCCGCAGTAGTGGTAGTCATGTTCATGCCGTAACAGCGTGTTCAGTGCAGCAATGCGGACGGCGAGGTCATCGCCGCTCAGCGGTGTGACTGGCAGGGTTTCTCCCACCTGATAGAAGAACCACGGATTTCCTTTGACGTGCTCCCACAGCACATCAAGTTGTTGCCATTGCAGGATGCCGTAGAACGTTCCTTTCAGGCGAGCATGAAAAGTTTTTGCAGCGAGGTCATCCATCATGTTCCCGTCATTTTGCATGAGGTCAGCCCGCACTGACGCCAGCTTGATGCGCCTGTTCGTCGGCGTAGTAGCTTGATCTGACCATAGGGCCGCAGGCTGCATGACTGAAGCCCATCGCACGGGCTTCGCGTTCGAACATCGCAAAAGTTTCCGGCGGGACGTAGCGCAGTACCGGCAAATGCCCATCCGAGGGTTGCAAATACTGGCCTATGGTCAGCATGTTGACATCGTGTGCGCGCAGGTCGCGCATTACGTCCAGCACTTCTTCGTCGGTTTCGCCCAGACCCAGCATCAGGCCGGATTTGGTCGGTATGGCGGGGAAGCGCGCCTTAAAATCCTTGAGCAATTGCAGCGAGTGCGCGTAGTCGGCACCGGGGCGCGCCAGCTTGTACAGGCGCGGCACGGTTTCCAGATTGTGGTTGAGCACGTCGGGCAGACTGATCGCAAGCGCATCCAGTGCCTCATTTAGCCGACCGCGGAAATCCGGGACCAGAATTTCCAGCAGGGTGGACGGAGAGCTGCTGCGGATCGCACTCAGGCAATCGGAAAAATGCGCAGCCCCTCCGTCACGCAGGTCGTCTCGGTCCACACTGGTGATAACCACATACTTGAGCTTGAGCAAACCGATGGAGCGGGCCAGATTGGCGGGTTCTTCCATATCCGGCGGCAGCGGTTTGCCGTGCGCCACGTCGCAGAACGGGCAGCGCCGGGTGCATACGTCGCCCAGTATCATGAAGGTGGCCGTGCCCTTGCTGAAGCATTCGCCGATGTTCGGGCAGGACGCCTCCTCGCACACCGTCACCAGGCTGTGTTCGCGCAGCAGTTTCTTGACATCGTTGTAGCCCGTGCCGCTGCCGGTCTTGACGCGTATCCACTCAGGCTTGCGCAGGCGTTGCTGCAAAGGCACGATCTTGATCGGATTGCGCGCCGTTTTGGCCGCGCCGGTTTGCTTGTTGGTTATTTCAGTCATGCGATATTTTCTTCAGGGGTGTAAGTATGTTGATGGCAAGGTTGGATGCCGAATTGTTGAGCCGATTATCGTTCGTCCAAATAGCGGTGCAGCCGTGATATTGGGCTGTCGCCAGATGCAGTGCATCGGGGGTTTTAAGACTATGAAAGGCGCGGAGTTCTGCGGCGCGTTGATACACCACGGGTGGCATCTCAAAACAAAGGCATTGCTCGAAGAACTTTTTATAGCGGTCGAGCAATGCGGTATTTTGCAGTCGCAGTGGCGCAACCAAACATTCCATTTCAACTAATGGTGAAATGCCTATTTTCGGAGTGGGGCGGGAGGTGAGAGCCTGAATAACAGCCGGGCCAAATACAGGATGTTCCTCAACAAAATAAATTACAGAGCAAGTGTCGAGGTACACCAAAGGTTCATTCATTCCCATGATAGTCGCTCGGCTTCGATACCAGCATCAATTTCGGCAGCGGAACGTCGGCCTTGAACGGGCAAAGGATTATCCTTTGCTAATTGTAAAATTGCCGCTGCACTGCCACGCTCAAGCGTCGTTTTTATGGGTACAGAAAAATCCAGCACCGTGACAATAGCGCGCATCGGAGTATTGACGTGAAACTCCTCTAGCAGACGGATTGTGCCGGAAGGTTCGATGATTGCTTCTATGGTTTGCAACATGATTTAGCCTTTTTCGTGAGATTAAGCGGCTTCTGCAAGCGCGACATTGTGCAACGAATGATTGTGATACAAATCGGCAATCGGGAAGCATAAATCATAGTCACCCCCACACTAATTCGCCATATTCGATGCGGTATGCCGAGAACATTTCAGGCTCAAGATAGGCGCGAATGCCGGGATGGCGCGAAAGTGACAAGAACGGTTTGAAGTCCACCATCTGCACCGCACCATCGTCGAAACACAGGCGCAAGGCGTAATCGCCAACCTGTTCCGCAGTCGCAATGTTGATTGGTGTCATTTCAGCTATGCGACTCATTTGCTGGCGACCATTGCGGTGTTTCAAGCAGTAAATATCGTGGTCGCCCATTATGACCAACGCGGGTTTCCATAACTTGAATATTCAATTGTTGATACAAGTGCGCATTGATTTTTTCAGGGTTGGATACAGCCGAGCTGATTTTTCCGGTAATGACTTCACCGGAGTCTCTCAACTTAAATTCAAAGGTTCTTCTGGTCGGAAGTGCGCCCTCAAAATTGCCGATCAAAATTTTATCTTCTTCTCGGAGATTGTCTTGACTAATTCTTTCCAAGCTGCGGCGTACCTGTCCAATATCATTGAAGCGAAATGCCTTAGCTTGAATTTGCAAAGCGCAGATGGCCTCGTTTTCTGCGAGCGTTTTTACAAATGCACGTACTTTATCCAACACTCTAGGGCCGAGCTCCGCAGCAGAATCGGCAAGTAATTCGTCGTCTTGTTCAACTGAGCCTTGTAGCAGATTCAGTGTTTTTTCTAGTGCGAGGGCAACGGCGGTTTGTTCATCAAGTTGCAATCGTCCTTCCACATACTCCTCTAGCTCAAATCCAAATGAACCCAACGCCGTATTCGTAATCAGCATTTGATTTTGATTGCGATTGGGAATCGGCCCCATGGATGCCAAGGGAGCGGTAAGCGAGGCAGCTACAGCCGCAACCGCTTCGGTAAAACTATTCACCGCCTTCATGCCGAAGTCAGCAAAGATGCCATGTGTGCCGATGACCGGGCGACCATTAAAGGTTAATTTGGCACGTGCTGGCTGATATTTATCCTGCATGGTCGCTTCAATTTTATGGGCAACCTCTTCGAGACGAGCCAACAGGCTGCCACGGTCAAGAACATCCTCTTCCGGTGTCGCGCTAAGCATGCGTTCCAGCGAACTCTTTTCGGCTAGAAGCTGTAAGTGATTTTGTTTGTTCATGGCTGTATCCCTTGGTTGCGGAGATTGTTCAATGCTTCTTTTGCATCAGCATCTTCAGCATGGGCAAGATCAACTTGCACATACCCTTTCCAACTTTGATTGCGGCGATGTGACCACATGCTATACCAATAGGTTGCTTGTGTGATCAATCGCTCCGCAGTCATTCCAAGATGCACAAGGTAGGAATCCACCTGGTAATCATTCTTTAATTTTTGATGGGCGGATGCATCGAATAGCTGAGGAAATTGCGACAATAAATCTCTTTGTGATTTATTGTCGGGTAGCCGGTAAAACGTGACCAGATCAATATCCTTGGGCGCTCTCGATTTCAGTACTTCGACGTTTTCAAGGAAGCTGCCGTCCAGCCATTGAAATCCTCGTGTTAAGCCTGCATCATGCAAGGCGGCGCGGTAGCGCAGCAAGCCGTCAAGTATGATAATTCGCTCTTTACTTGTGCCAAATCGCAAAACAAAATCCACTAAAGATACGCTGTACGGGGATCGTTCTGCCGCTGATGGATTAAGTTCATTGACGGGAGGAATCAGGCACTGCGCGTTCCAAGCCGGGATGGCAACGGTCATCATGTTATAGGCCTCAACTGTTTACAGGGATGCATCATACAGATGAAAATTGGCAGCGTCATTTGTAGCTGAACGGAGTAAGTCGTTCATCACTTTGTAACTTTCTGGATGCGTTTTGCTTTTGTGGCGAGTACCGGCAGCAGGCTGGTAAGCTGCTGGTAGCGCTCGAACAGGAATTCAACTCTTTGTGCATCACTGGTGAAGGCGGCTTTGCGGTAGCAGGCATCCACGGCGCGGTCGAGGGCTTGGTGGGCTTTGACCAGCGCGGGCGGCATGGTGAGCGGGTCGTAGAGGTCGGCAAGGGATGCTGAGTTCGCTGTACTCACATGCTCCCCCTCACCCCCAGCCCCTCTCCCAGAGGGCGAGGGGAGCATAAATTGCGCACGGGCATCCAGTACGGCTTGGGCGGCGGCTTCAATGGCTGCAACCTTAACCCCTCCCGGCCTCCCCTTGTCAGGGGAGGAGCCGCTGCTCTGCTCTCCCCCTGACAAGGGGGAGAGCTTGCGAGGGGGCATGGAGGGGGTTTCAGGCCACGGGAAGTTGTTATAGACGATGCCCGCCGAATAGCGGTAATCGCTTTTCAAACGTCCGCAGGTGTAGCGCACCCATGCCATGTGCATGGTGGAAGTCAGGATGCCGAAGTGGTAAAGGGTGGCGTTAGGAATAGTCAGGCACAGATTGCTGGCAACAACTTCTGGTGGCATGAAACCAATTGGAATGAAATTGCGTCGTTCGGATGAAACGCTTGGAACAATCAAATAATCTGCCTCTGGCTGACGATCCTCAGTGAATAATGTAGGTCTGCTAGACCATTCACGCGTAGCCGCTTTCTTACTGGCAAGGCGCATTTTCTTTACACCTTCTACACGCTGAACAACTTCTGGCATGGAGCGTAATTCATTCGGCGGGCAATCCTTAAGCCACAAGCACCAACGTTCAATGCCATTGATAAATTCATCTGCTCCCATGAAAGGCCGAATCCAGACTGCCGCTTTAGGCTCAACGGCTAATAACTGTTGCTTCTGCTCTGAATTCAGTAGCAAGTAGCCGCCGTCTGTAGGTTGGCTACCTTTTGACATTTCAACAATAATGCATATCGGCTTGCCACGTTTTTCCAGCAAAACATCCAGCGCATCAATCAGGTAAGGATTGATGTTACCAACTTTGATTTCCTGCGCATCCGAATCCGGTTTTTCATAGTCCCAGATGCACTTATCGCTCACATCGAAAGGCGCGAAGCCGATGATGACGCAATGCACCGCCGCCTTGCCGCGTGCGGCATTGCTCCATTTAAAGGTGCGGTGGGCGAAGTGAAGCTTGATGTGATACTTGTTCAGCAACTCGCCCCACAGAATGCCGACCTGTTCGCCTTGCGTGATGGAGTTGGTGGAAACAAAGGCGGTGCGAATTTTTGTTCCCTCACCTTCAAGGGGAGGGTTAGGGCGGGGATGGGGTAATGTTGGCGTGCAATTTTCACCCATCCCCCTCCCAGCCTCCCCCTTGAAGGGGGAGGAGCTTTCGCTAGCCATGTACTGCGCCGCTTTGAGATACCACGCGGCGACATAATCCAGCACCCCGGCGCCTTTTACACCGTGGAAAATCTGTTCCATTTCGCGGCGCTGACCATCGTCCAGCATCTTGGAACCAATGAACGGCGGGTTGCCGAGGATGTAATTCACGTCTGGTGCGACGTCGCGCCAATCCAGCGATAGCGCGTTACCACAGGCGATGGTGGCGGATTTTTTGAGTGGCAGGCGGGCGAAGTAGTTGCCGAATTCTTCCGAAATCAACTGGTTCATCTGGTGGTCGGTGAGCCACATCGCGACCTGGGCAATTTGCGCGGGAAACTCTTCGATCTCGATACCGTAGAACTGATCCACATCCAGCCAGACGATTTCCGATATATCGAGAAAACCGGTTTCGCGCTTTTTGTAGAGCTCGCGTAACAAATCCAGTTCCAGCAAACGCAGTTCGCGGTAAGCGATGATAAGGAAATTACCGCAACCGCAGGCCGGATCGAAAAATTTGAGTTTGCTGAGTTTCTCGTGAAATTCGGTCAATTTCTTCGCGTTACCACGGCAGGCTTCAAACTCGCTGCGCAATTCATCAAGAAATAAAGGCTTGATTAATTTAAGAATATTGGCTTCCGAGGTGTAGTGCGCACCCAAGTTACGGCGCAGCTTGTCATCCATCACCGACTGAAATAGTGAACCAAAAATGGCCGGTGAGACACGACTCCAGTCCAGCGCACAGCAATCGAGCAACTGGTTGCGCATCCTGGTATCGAAGCTGGCGCTGGGCAGATGTTCGGCAAACAACTTGCCGTTGACGTAGGCAAAGTCGGCCAGCTGTTCGTCGAGATTCTTCAGGCGGCGAGCTTGCGGCGTATTGAGTACCTCGAACAGTTGCGCCAGATGCGCCGCCAAATCGCCGCCATCCCCGGCAGTCTTGTTGCTGATGAATTCCTGAAACTGTTGGCGTTCAAAAATGCCCGTGTCCTCGGCAAACAGGCAGAACAACAGGCGGACGAGGTAGTGTTCGAGCGCATGACCTTCATAGCCAATGTCCTTGAGGGCATCGTGCAATTTTCCCATCAGTTCAGCAGCCTTGATGTTGACCGGATCTTCCGGCTGAATCGGGCGGGTCTGGTAACCGGCGATGAAACCGAAGCATTTGATGTTTTTGTGCAGGTCGCGCAATGCAAATTCGTGCTGTTCACCGTCTTCAAGATCATACAAACGAAAACGGGCGAAATCGGACACCAGCACGTATTTCGGCAGCTCGCGTTCCTTGATGCCGGGGAAGTAATCGAGCGCCTGAATATAGGCTTTGTCCAAATCCTTACCGCGCGATTTGTGCTCGACCAGCAGCTCGCCTTTCCAGAACAGATCGATGTAGCCCTGTTTATTGCCGAGCTTTTTCACCGGTTCTTCAAAGCTGGCGACGCGCTTGCGGTCTATGCCGAAGACGTTAAGAAACTCCGTCCAGAACGCCTTGGCTTCGGCATCCTCCGAGGTTTCATTTTCCCAGCGCTTGGAAAACTCCACTGCCCGACTACGAATCTCATTCCAGCTTAACGGCATGGCTATCCTTAATCTTGGGGAGGCTGTTTGGATTCGACGTGTTGCTGTAATCCGTGGATCAAATTCTGCGCCAGTTGCGCCTGTAGTTCGCTGATGCCGACGGTGATGCCGAGTGCGACGCATTGGGTGACGCGCAGCCCGGTATAACCGCAGGGGTTGATGTGGCTGAACGGCGTCAGGCTCATGTCCACGTTGAGCGCGAGTCCGTGATAGCAGCAGCCGTGCCTGATTTTCAGGCCCAGCGAGGCGATTTTTGCATCGTCTACATATACGCCGGGCGCATCCACGCGACCCTGAGCCGCCACGCCATATTCGCCCAGCACATCGACCACCGCCTGTTCCATCAGATTGACCAGTTCGCGCACGTTGAGCTTCCAGCGGCGCAGGTCGAGCAGCAGATAGGCGACGATCTGGCCGGGGCCGTGATAGGTGATCTGCCCGCCGCGATCAATCTTGATGACTGGTATTTCGGTCGGATTGAGCAGGTGTTCGGGCAAACCGGCCAGTCCCTGCGTGTAGGTGGGCGGATGCTGCACCAGCCAGATTTCGTCGCGCGTATCGGGGGTACGCTCGGCCGTATATTTTTTCATCGCCTCCCAGGTCGGCTGATAGTCAACCAGGCCCAGGGTGTGTAAAAGTGGGGAAGCGGGAAGTGGGAAGCGGGAAGGGTGAGGCGCGCAGCTTCGCGCAGTTTCGCTATTGGTAACGGAAAGGTTTTTCACTTCTCCCTTAAACCCTTTCCCCTTCTCATTCATAACACCATCTTTACCAGCGGGTGGTCGCATAATTCCTGATACACCGTATCCAGCTGCGTGCGCGAGGTGGCGCGTATGGTGCAGGTCAGGCTGATATATTTCGCGGTCTTGCTGGCGCGCATTTCCATGCCGACAGCGTCAAAATCCGGGGCGTGACGGGTGACGACATCCAGCACGGACTGGGCCAGATCGGGGTGTTGTGCCCCGAATATTTTGAGCGGGAAGTCGCAGGGATATTCGATCAGGCTCTCGTCATGCGGAATGACCGGCATTTCCGGACTGAATTTTTCGGGTGGTTTTTTCATGGGGCACGCATCACATCACGTTTGAATTCTTGATACAGGGTGTAAAGCTGTTTGAACATCGGGCCTGGCTGGGCGCTACCGACAGGTTTGCTGTCGAGCCGGGTGATTGCCAGCACTTCCCTGGGCGAAGAGGTGAGCAGCAATTCATCGGCATCGAACACTTCCGCTTTGGCAATCTTGCGCACTTCATGCGGAATGGCATTGGCGGCGGCGATTTCCAGTATGACGTCATAGGTAATGCCGGGCAGCATCAGCTTGTCTTTCGGCGGCGCCAGCAGCGTGCCGTTTTTTACTACAAAAATATTGCTGGCCGAGCCTTCGGTGAGGAATGCGTCGTCGCGGATCAGGATGGTTTCCGAACAGCCCGCATCTACCGCCATCTGGCGCAGCAGCACGTTGGGCAGCAGCGAGATGGCTTTGATATCGCAACGCAGCCAGCGGTTATCCTGTGCCGTGACCGCGCACACGCCGCTGGTCAGTAATTCAGCCGGTGGTCGTGACAGGGGATTGCACATTACGAATACGGTAGGCGTGACCGGAGGGTTAGGGAAGGCCTGATCGCGCGGTGCTACGCCGCGTGTAATGTGCAGATACAGATATGAATCTTCCGAAGCGCTATCCGCGATGAGTTTATCGAAAATTGCCGTCCATTCCGTAATGGTGTGCGGATTGGCAAGCCGGATGCCCTCCAGGCTGCGTTGCAGGCGCTGCAAATGGGCGCTCAGGCGAAATACACGGCGCGAATACACCGGAATGACTTCATACACGCCGTCACCGAAGATGAAACCGCGATCCAGCACGGAAATCTTCGCTTCTTCGATCGGCAGGTATTGTCCGTTCAGATAGATGGTCATTGCGCTTACCAGGGGCTGTATTTCTGTATCAGCAGCCGTATGCTATCCCAGCCGCGTGAAAATACGTTGGCCAGTGTCACGCTATCCAGGGCGATTAACGGGAATTCCGCATAGGGCTTGCCCGCCAGGGTGAGTTTGAGTATGCCCAGTTGCTGGCCGGAAGTGATCGGTGCGAGGATGGGCTGGCGGGTTTCTATGCTGGCCTTGAGTTGCGCAAACTGGCCTTTGGGTATGGTCAAAAACAGATCCTGCCTGAAACCCAGCGCAACTTGACGATCCGTGCCTTTCCAGACACGGACTTTGGTGACGGGCTGGCTGTTTTGATAGAGTCGTACCGCATCAAAATTCTGGAAACCGAAGTTCAGTAATTTTTGGCTCTCAGAGGCGCGCTGACTATCAGAGTCTGCACCGAATAATACCGAGATCAGGCGGCGTTTGTCGCGCTTGGCGGAACCCACCAGACAAAATCCGGCGCTTTCGGTGTGTCCGGTCTTGAGGCCGTCGGCGTAAGGGTCCAGCCATAGCAGACGGTTGCGATTGGCTTGCGTGACATTATTGAAGGTGTAGTCGCGCAAACTGAACATGGGATAGTGTTCGGGAAAGTCGCGCAGCAAGGCGCCTGACAGCATTGCCATATCGTAGGCGCTGCTGTAATGCTGCGCGTCCGGCATGCCGACGGGATTGGTGAAGTGGGTGTTTTTCATGCCCATACGCTGGGCCTCTTTGTTCATCAGCGCGACAAAATTGGCCTCATTGCCGGAAATGCGGGTGGCGAGTGTGATCGCTGCATCATTGCCGGATTGCACGATCAGGCCATGCAGCAGTTCATCGACGGTCACTGTCTGTCCGGGTTTAAGCAGCATGCGCGATTCGCCACTGTTATTGGTGGTGGCTTCAGTCGGCGCGGTGAGGCTTTGATCCAGCGTGAGCGTGCCCTGTTTGATGGCAGCGAACGCAAGGTAGGCTGTCATCAGCTTGGTCAGCGAAGCGGGTTCCAGACGTGTGTTGCCGTTTTGGTTGAGCAATATCTGATTGCTGGAAAAGTCGTACAAAATATAGGATTTTGCCGCCAGAACGGGCGCTTCCGGTAGTTGTGCGGGCAGTGCGTAACTCGTTGCGGATAGCAGCAAGCTGATAAGTGACAGGATGGCTTTCATAATGAAGTGAGTTTTAACGATTGCCGATTATAGTCTTTGAGCGGCCGTCGGCGATAGTCGTAACGTTTCAAGGGATTTTTTGTGCTTGATAATGCCGGTTTCGTACCGTCGCTGGCCCGCACACATAGGCCTTTCGGCATATTGTCCTTTTTTCTGAGGCTGATATAAAGCATGATCGAAGATAATGCCCCAGGAGAAACATGATGCAAGCAGTGTCCATTGCGCAGGATGTCGCCAGAAAATACGAGGCGGCTGATTTTGACAACTATGCCAGACGGGGTTTACGTGACCGTTTGAATATCATCGCCGCAGCAGAGGCGCATGTGGTGTGGAAGAACCGTTTGGGAAGTCACGTACGGGGCGTCAGTCACGAACCGCTGGGCGCGGCTCTGCTCGGGCAGGACGGCCCTTGCCAGTTGGGGCGCCTGATTAATGGTACGGCGCTTGCTGTATTTCACGGAAAGGATGCATACCAGCAGTTACGTGTGGCACATGAACAGTTTCATCAGCTGGCCCTGGTGGTGGTCGATAAGCTGAAGGCGGGTGATCGCAGTGGCGCAGAAGCCCTGTTTGATAATGAATATAGCCATGCCCTGCACAACATTCTTCAGTCATTGAGCCAAATTAACAGACTGTTGCTGGAGTGAGAGAATCAGGAGCGAGGATGGAGTGTTACGTCCGTCAATTTCTAAGGTGAAACTGGGGTGTTTTATCCCATGGATTTTAAGGGTGTTTCAGAAATTTCCTCCTGAATTGCATGGGACACATTTTCCAGAATGAAGTGCGTTTTTTTAAGTGGAGAGCTGTCAAGGGGACCGTGGAATAAATGGAAAGACGGATTTTGTCTTCCCGTTTATGCCGCGAAAGCCCCTTGACAGCGCGTAGCGACCCCACGCTACTGACTGCTGCTGGGGATGGCTTTATCTTCCACAGCGGCTGCCACATGGCGAATGCGGGGTTTGGGGCAGAGCCCCAAAAGCATTGCAACAAAACCACTAAAACACTTAATTTATGTCTTTTGTCACCATGAAATAGGTTGGGATGCGGAGTCTAAATGAATGCGGGACGTAACAATGGAGGAAAAACCGTAGTAGTATTTTTACTCAGTACTCAGTACTCAGTACTCAGTCCTCAGTCCTCAGTCCTCAATCCTCAATCCTCAAGCCTCAAGCCTCAAGCCTCAAGCCTCAGTCCTTCACAATAACTTGGGGCTTCGCCCCCTTCATTCAGGAGCAGGAGATTCATCTCCGCAGCTCCGAGGGAAGCCCCTTGCGGGCTTAGTTGTGCGGGGAAGACCCTTCATTCAGGAGCAGAAGCTTCAGCTTCGTCGCTCCGTGGGAATGCCCTTGCGGCATTGCGGTCTGAGTCCTGTTTTCTGACCGCTAGAATATATCGGCTATCTGCACGACTTGCAGTGCAAGTTCATTTACGCTGTTGCGCAGTTCTTCCTCATCATCAGGGTCTATGCCCAATTCCTGCCATTCATGATCAGTTATATCCGTGCCACAGTATTCGCTGATGCCAAAGCTGGGCAATAATTTCTCAGCTACGTTGACCATGCGCACCATAGGATTGCTGGCAGACACTTCATCAACGTAGGGTGCGTGATGGTAGCCCAGCACAGTGATGATTTCTTCCGGTAAATTCCATTGCCGTGCCAGTTGTGCGCCGATATAACAGTGAGAGACACCCAATACCTGCATTTCGATTTCCAGTACAGAGCGCTTGGGTTGCAGGCGGAATTGATGGTGCAACTCGTTACTCGCAATACTGTCCACGTGGTGAATGGCCATATAGCCGATGTCGTGCAGTAACCCGGCCAGAAAGATATGGTCCTGCTGAGGGCGCAAGCGTCCAGGCATGTGACGCGCAAGCGTGTTCATGGCGACGGCAATGGCCAGGCTGTGTAACCATAAATCCTGCGGTGCGAAATTTTGTGAGCCAGGCAGACGGGTAAAATTGGACATTGCCGCAATGCCGAGTGATACCGCCTTGACACGCGTCAGACCGAGCAATGTCGCGGCATCCGATACGCTGCTGACTTTGCGTGACACGCCCATCACGGGTGAATTGGCCAGGCTGATCAGCTTGGCAGAAATTTGCGGGTCTTGTTCAATCAGCGTCAGTAATTGCGCCTCACCCTTGTCTGTGTCCAAGGGCAGCGCCAGCAGTTTTTGGGCGATGGCAGGCATGGCAGGCAGGGAATCGATGTTGGCAAGGGCAAGCGTAAGCCTGATGCGAGTTTGTTCTGCGGTCATGGCAATATCTCTTGGGGTACAGGTGGAATAAGCGGTGAAGTTGGAATATACGAGAGATTCAGCAATTGTGCGAGAGGATTAGTCATGGGGCGCGCTGGCTGAGAACGGCCCGGCACAATTTTGCATGAATGAAACTTGCCTCATTTGCCGAGTGGGGGCTTGTTCAATTTGCGTTGCAGCGTGCGGCGGTGCATGTTGAGTGCGCGGGCCGTGGCCGAGATGTTGTTGTCATGCTCAAAAAGCACGCGCTGGATATGTCCCCATTCCAGATGTTCTATTTTGGTTGGTTGTGCATTGAGTGGGGTGCTGCCGTCCGGAGTATGGCTGAAGGCCGCGACGATTTCATCTGCGTTGGCCGGCTTGGCAAGATATTGCGTAGCGCCCAGTTTGATGGCTTCAACGGCCGTGCTGATGCTGGCATAGCCGGTCAATACGACAATCCGTGTGTTCGGATCGAGTTCGTGTAGTCGTTTAACCAGCACCAAGCCCGGCGCCCCACCCATTTTTAAATCCACGACAGCGAATTCAGGTGGATTGGCTTCTGCCAGAGGCAGGGCTTGCTCCACGCTGTGGGCGACGTTGACGCAAAAACCGCGTTTCACCAATGCGGCGCTCAATACCCTGCAAAAAGTGGCGTCGTCATCGGCCAGCAGCAATGAGGCGGCTTCTTCGCAGACATGATTCATGGCGTCGCTCCGGCGACAGGTAAGGTCAGTTCGGTGGTTGCTCCGCCTTGCTCACGGTTAAACAGGCGTACTGTCCCACCCATGCGTTCCAGCGTGGCATTGGCGAGAAACAGTCCCAGGCCGCGCCCCTCTGTCTTGGTGGTGAAGAAGGCCGAACCGGCCTTGAGTGCGACTTCATTGCTCAGGCCAGCGCCGTTGTCATGTATTTCCAGTATAAAATTGGCGCTATCCCAGCGGCTGTTGATTTCAATTGCTTGCGGACTGGCATCGGCTGCATTGTTGAGCAGGTTCATCAGCGCGGCACGCAAGGTGACGTCCACACTGATGCGTGGAGCAGGCTGAGGGCTGCTGTTGTACTGATAATTGGCGGCGGGTCTTAGCAACTGCCATTCGTCCAGTACTTCCGCCATTAAATCATCGGCCGTTTGTAACGTGGTTGTCCCGCTGTCCTGGGCGTTGAGCATAATTTTGTCAAGAATGCGCTTGCAATTCCGCACCTGCTCGTCGAGCAGGGTCAGGCTTTCGCGCAATTCGGCCGGGCTGGCATCGGCATCATGCTGTAATTCGCCTATGACCACCGCCATCGTGGACAGCGGAGTGCCCAGTTCGTGTGCTGCGCCAGCGGCCTGCGTGCCGAGGGCAACGATACGCTCATTGCGTAAAATTTCTTCACGCACTTGTGCCAGCAACTCATCCCGGCTGCGTACGGCCTGAGCCATTTTCACCACGAAATAGGCAACGACCACCGCACTAATGACAAAGCCCAGCCACATGCCCATGACATGCGTATTGAAGGCGCTATCCATGTCCTGATGATTGTGTGGCAGCGGAATGTAATAAACCATCAGCAGGCTGTAGCACGCCGTGGTAAGCGCGGCCATGGCCCAAGTGAAACGGGATGGCAGGGTGGCAGCGGCAATCACCAGGGGTAGCAGATACAGTGAAACAAACGGATTGGTTGAGCCCCCTGCGTAATACAGCAGGACGCTGAGCGCCAGCACATCGCTGCCCAGCTGAACAAACAGTTCCAGGTGGGTGACAGGCTTGCTGTTGCTCAGACGCAGCAGGGTGAAAATGTTGATCAGGGTAAGCGTTGCGATGCCGGTCAGCATGGGCAGCCACTCCAGATCCATTTCAAGTATCTGCCATGCGGCGAGTAGTGTGAACAATTGTGCCGAGACAGTCATGCTGCGCAAGTTAACCAGGCGGCGCAACTGCATATGTCCGGGCAGGGAAGAAAATAGGTTCATGGCTGAATTGTAATAGGTGCCTGGCGCAGATAGATGCGGCATATTGTCGCAGCTGTGCGAGGGTGCGACAATATGCCGCATTCTCAAACAGATTGATTTGCACAATAATTCGTCATGCCAAAATGCTTGCATCTGTGTTTCCGGGGCGGTTGATGTTGAATTCACGTATTGTGTCTCCTCCCGAAAGTAGCACAAACTGTCTGCCAAAGTGATATTTGCGGCCATTGCTTGACCGGGAATGCGATGCAGCTTTTGGTATTTTTCATACTCTATTAGATTGACGACGCGTATAATTTACTTTTTTAAATTTGACGGAAAATTCATCATGAATAAAATTGTCAGTGTCTTGTTGGGCGGGATGTTGTTCAGTAGCGTTGTTTATGCGGGCGATATTCAGGTCGAGGCTGCATGGTCACGCGCCACCGCACCCGGTCAGGATGTTGCTATGGTGGATTTGGCGATTACCAGCGTAAAAGAGGCAACGCTGATCGGCGTTTCCAGTACGAGTTGCAAGACGGCCGAATTGCACAGTATGACGCATGAAAACGGCATGATGAAAATGCGTGCAGTCGACTCGCTCGCGCTGCCAGCCGGCAAGCGCATTGATTTGGGAAAAAGCGGATATCATTTGATGCTGATCGGGCTTAAGGCACCGCTCAAGGCCGGCGAAAGCGTGCCCTTGATCCTGAACATCAAAGTAGCGAAAGAGGTACTGAAGATTGCTGTCAAGGCTGAGGTGATCCCGCTGACCGGAACCCGGTCAGCGCCGAAGCATGATGAACATATGCATCATTAAATTAACGCATAGCCCGCACACTAAACGGTTTATGTAAGCGAGTGAAAAATAGAGTGAGTTCGAATTTATTGCAGTCAGCGATCCTGACTGCAATTTTTTTCATTCTGCCGATCCTGCCGGTGCGTGCTGCTGCCTTGAACGATGTCGCAGCAGTTCCGCATCTTGATAGTGCGGGCAAGGAAGGCTATCGCGGATTTCTTGCTGCCGGAAAACAGCGTGCTTTTGCCATTGGACCCGGCGGCGCCTGGGCGTGGAAGGGAAGTGAGGCGGCTGCCGAATTGGCCGCCGAGGCCGCCTTGCAGTTTTGTCAGACGGGTATGGGACAGACGTGCGTGCTGTATTCGGTGAACGACAGGGTGGTGTTCGATGCACTGGCCTGGGCGCGGCTTTGGGGGCCGTATCTTAATCGGTCTGAAGCGGGGCGGGCTCATGTTGGCAAGGAGCGTGGCGAACGTTTCTATAATCTGATTTTTCAGACTTCATCAGGAAAAGCGACGAAGCTCTCTGATTTACGAGGCAAAGTGGTGGTGCTGCATTTTTGGGGTTCCTGGTGCAAATCCTGTCGGCATGAAATGCCGGAATTACAACAGCTTTATCGCGCACTGGGCGCGAAACAGGATATCAGGATGGTATTGCTGCAGGTGCGCGAAGACTTTGCTGCGTCTCGCCAGTGGGCGCAGCAGCAACGCCTTGAGCTTCCTCTGTACGATTCGGGCGTACATGACAAAACGGTTGATGCGCTTCCGCTGGCTGATGGATTGACGGTAGGTGATCGCGACATAGCGGCTGCGTTTCCGACGACCTATATTCTGGATAAGCACGGAATCGTGGTGTTTTCGCATGTAGGTGCCGTTTCGGGGTGGCTGCAGTACTTGCCTTTGTTGCGTGACGTGAGTACACGGTCGGGAAAGTAAGCGAGGTGTTGCTGCACCTGTCACTGTCAGGCAGACAGGGGCACCACAAAAAATGGCTTAATCCACTTCTTCCCAGCCAGTGAGCATCGCCCTGATGTGTGAGGTCGGGGTGTGGCCGGTCGTGGTCAGGTAAACATGGGCGATCAGGAAGGCCAGCATCATGAAGGCACCCGCTGTGTGGAAGAGGGCCACCCATTCCAGTGACAGCACGTTGTCCACGCCCCACGCCTGCCAGTCAGCATAGAACAGGTAGAACCATCCGCTCAGCCAGAGCAGCGGGCCGATCAGCAATAATACGCCGAGATAGGCAAGACGCTGCAAGGGGTTGTGTTTTTTCAGCGTGGTCGGACGGAAGGGGTGCGGTGCGCCTTTGAAGATGCCGACCGAATAGAACCGGATCATGGCAATCATTTTCTCGGTGGTCGGGATGTACTGTTTCCATTCACCCGTGGTGAAGTGCCAGAAGATGGCGAATACCCACAGGCCGATCAGCGTCCATGCGGAGAGGGTGTGCAGATCCACCGCCTTGGCGAAACCGAACAGCGGGTATGAACCATGTACCTCGAAGCCGGTAATGAGCATGAAAATGATGAGCATGGCCTGGGACCAGTGCCAGAAACGTTCGAAACGTTTGAACACGTAGATCTTATTCGTTGTCATGGTATTACCCTTCTTTCTTGCTGGTAAGGATGCGGATGCCGCCGTGGATCAGCACGCCGATCAGGGTCAGCAGAGCCAGCGCCCAACCCGCCCTGTCGAGCAGATTGTTAGCATCGCGGGACGGCATGTACACGCCGCGGATATCTTTTAGTCTGCCGTCTTTGCTGTGACACTGGGCGCAGCTTAGCGCGTCTTCCTTGGGGGCGACCATGTGGGTGATAGGCCAGGTCAGTTCGGTGCTGACGAAGTCAAATTTTCCGCTGTAGGGCAGATTGGCCGCTTTCATCCCGGCACCGATCGCTTTTTGCCAGTCGTAGTTGTGCCACAGGGCAGTATCGTCTTCGCCGCCGGTGTGTTGAACGGTCAAGGTGTTATTGACCGTGTCATAAGGCTGCTTGCCGCGATGCACCTTGGTCGGCCAGATGCGTGAATCCGGATCGTCCGGACTGCCGCCCACTTCATTGATCTGCACGGTCTTGCTAGGATCAATCTTGTCGCCTATCACCTTGTAGGTGGAAACACCATTGAACCAGCGGTATTCGGGGATGACGTAGGAGTCCCATACCCAGGCCCCTTTTTTGGAGTCGAAGGCGCGCCGTCCGGCACTGTCCTTGCGCACGAAAGGCTTGCCATCCTCGCCCATGCGGGTGGCTTTCGACCAGTCCCAGCTCAGCTCGGTGCCGATGTCATTGCGTGCGTACTCCGGGATGTGGCAGGTCTGGCAGGCTATTTTTGCCGTGTGCTGATTGAGTTTGGCCATTTGTTGCGGGTGGGGTTTGTTGCCGTGGCAAGACTGGCACGCAGCCGGTGAGCTGTCGGGATTGCCACGGATGTGTGCCGGCCCTTTGGCCGCGGCTGCCATGTTGTAGCGGCTGCCTGATACCTGATGGCTCGATGTGGCATGGCAGGTCGTGCAGGCGAAATTGAGCCCTTTCTCGTCCATGTGCACGTCAAGATATTTGCCGGGATGTTGCAGGCTGCTGTCCAGGTCGCCGTGCTTGGCGCCGTTGGCACCCGCGCCGAAGAAATGGCAGGAGCCGCAGTTGCTGCGACTGGGTTTGCCGATGCTTTGCGCTACTTTCTTCAGGTCGGCGGGATCGACGAATTTGCCTGATTTAGGCGGGAATTCCCGGCGCTCATAGACCGGGTGGCCGGCATCGCCCGGCAATTTACGGTAAGTAGCCGTTGTGTCGTGGCACACCAGACAGTCCACGTTTTTCTCTATCGTGAAGTCGAAACTGCTGTCCTTCCAGCCGTAACCGGCATGGCAGGCCATGCAATCCTTCTCGTTGGAGACCGTGGAGGTACAGTAGTTGTTGATGATATTTTTCTTGCCACGTTTCTGTCCCGTCTTCGGGTCAACGGACTCCCATGTCCAGTGTTTGGTGTGCTGCACCTGTTTGGCCGCTTCAGTGTGGCAAATCAGGCATGCTTCAGTGACTTCCGGGCCGGTCCTGAAAGGCTTGTCCAGTTCCTTGAACTTGCTGTGATCTGCCGTGGAAGCACTCTTTTGTCTGGTGTCGGTCACTGTCTGCGGGGTGGCGGCTGACATGGCAAGGGATGGGGCGGGCGCGGAAAATGCGGTCATCGCCACCAGCATGGCGCAACTCGCCAGCGCCGACAGAGAAGTCTTTCTTCCTGATAACATGATGTTTCCTTTGTCTAAGGAGATGCTGATTTATTCACCCAAACTGTCATTGCGAGCGTAGCGTGGCAATCCAGGATGTTGATTATCAAAGAAATTCTGGATTGCCACGTCGCTACGCTCCTCGCAAAGACGATTTAATCAGCGTTTCCCTAACTCGGTTTGATGCAGGCTGGTATTGCTGTCGCGTTAGCAACCGCCCGCCGCGCCGCTGCCGGAACCGCCTGCACCGCCGCCTGGCGTAGCCTTGCTCATCGCAGGTGCGGGCTTGCCCGGATCGAACTGGATGAATTTTTCCTGATCCTCTGCGACATGCCCCATGATCTCGCCCACCATGGGCCCGAACATTCTGCCCATCAACCCGGCATTCATCATGCCGATATACGTTGCTCCGTCATTTTTCTTGTAAACGGATATTTTGCAGGGCATCAGGATGGACAGGAAGCGGACTGAGTCGTCTTTGAGTATGGGGCCGGAATATTGGGTGCTGCAGGCTTCTATCATCATCACCGGCAAAGTGTTGCCGCCGTCATTCTCCACTGCCTTGCCCGGATTGCGCAGGCCGGACAGCGCCCAGCCGTTTCCGGTGTTCTGGATGTTTTGCTGGATGCGGGCGACGGTCTCCTCCACGCCGAACGGGCTGCGGATTTCCCTGAACATCAGATTCCCCATAAAGTTGTAGCCCAGTACCGCAACAACGAGTACCCCCCCGATAAAGCCACCGATAACCTTAAGCATTTTGTAATTCTCCAAATTTAAATGTGACCGCGTTAAGTATCTTGCTGCCTTATGGATATGAAACGAAAGTGGACATTGAATATAATTATATGCTAATTTTGTTAAATAACAATGATAATAAAATGGTTTCGTGCTTCAACGATGCATTTTTGGCAGGCCCATTCTCATGGGCGTGTTCGCGAGAAAACGGTGGCATAATGCGCGCCTCGGCCAGGCGTGCCGGAAAGGGTGCGGCGCGTTGTAGTGCGCTGCCGCTTAAACGGGTTAGCGGTCTGGGGCAGAATGAATGTAAATCGGCAGATTCCTTGTTTGCAACCTAGCGTGCCGTAAAAATATCATGGATTTTTTACTCGATAATGTTGTTTTGCACCCGCTTTTCATGAAAAGTGTGGAGGCGGTTTTAGCGACACTGCTGATATTCCTGGTGGTGCGTATTGCGCAGGCGGCCGCCTCGAAAAAAATCGATAACAAGGACCTGCGCTACAAAATGCGCAAGACCATTGGTCTGACGGGTAGCGTGCTCGTTCTGGCGGTCATCCTGACTATTTAAGGAAACGCTGATTTATTCGGTTTTGTCGTTGATGAAACTACTAGCCATTCCACTAAGCCACCATACAACGGTGGCAAGTGGCTGGTTATCCCGCGTATAAGTAAGTAGTGACTTTGCAATCGTTTTTTTGATTGCTTAGTCAATACTTAGTTGTTTCATCAGGCGGGAACCCATTTAGATAAAGGCACTGGATCCCCGCTTTGCGAGCAGCCGCTTTGCGACTTGCCTGCTTACCCCTCTGCGCGGGGATGACGAATAAATCAGCATCTCCTTAGTATGATAGTCAGCGCAGCGCATTTTCTTCTGGTGTAAAATTCACGCCAAATTTTTGCGAGTTGAAGTCCGCAAGACTTCATCCCTGCTTACCCCTATTTAAGGAAATATCATGCCGTTTTCAGCCGCCTCCGCCGACCTTAAAGCGCACATCCTGTCCGAGGCTTTGCCTTATATTCAGCGTTTCTTTGATAAGACCATCGTGATCAAATACGGTGGCAACGCGATGACCGACCCCTTGTTGCAGGAGGGATTCGCGCGCGATGTGGTGCTGCTCAAGCTGGTCGGCATGAATCCTGTGGTGGTGCATGGCGGCGGCCCGCAAATCAATGAATTGCTCAAGCGTGTCGGCAAGCAGGGTGAATTTATTCAGGGGATGCGAGTCACGGATGAAGAGACCATGGATGTGGTTGAAATGGTGCTGGGCAAGATCAATAAGGATATTGTCAATCTGATCAATCGTCATGGCGGCAAGGCGGTCGGTCTGACGGGGCAGGATGGATCGTTTATCCGTGCCAGGAAGCTGGCGCTTGAGAGCAACACTGAACCAGGCAAAATGCTCGATATCGGGCTGGTCGGTCAAATCGACAAGATCGACCCTGCCATCATCACCTTCCTGGATTCCGGCGATTTCATTCCAGTCATCGCGCCCATCGGTGTGGGTCCGGACGGCGAGACGCTGAACATTAACGCGGATGTGGTTTCCGGCAAACTGGCCGAGGTGTTGAATGCCGAAAAACTGGTATTGCTGACCAATACGCCGGGCGTGCTGGACAAGGAGGGTAATCTGCTGACCGGACTGACGCCCAAACAAATCGATGATCTGGTCGAAGATGGCACGTTGTCCGGCGGTATGTTGCCGAAAATCAGCTCTGCACTGGATGCGGCGCGTGGCGGGGTGCGTTCGGTACATATCATAGACGGCAGGGTGCAACATGCCTTGTTGCTGGAAATTCTGACCGACGAGGGCGTGGGTACGCTGATTAAAAGTAAATAATGACCTCTCCACTGTGGATTTTTGATCTGGACAATACGCTGCATGACGCGAGTCCGCATATTTTTCCGCACATCAATCGCAGCATGACGGCTTATTTGCAGGAACATCTGCAACTGGACGAGGTCGAGGCGAATGCGTTACGTACGCATTACTGGCATCGTTATGGCGCGACCCTGAGCGGTTTGATGCGCCATCACGGCACGGACCCCGCACATTTTCTGTGGCACACGCATCAATTTCCCGAGCTGCGGCACATGGTGCTGCGCACGCCGCGTCTGCGTCATGTATTGCGCGCCTTGCCGGGCAGAAAGGTGGTGTTTTCAAACGCGCCGCAGCATTATGCGCATGCGGTGCTGAAATTGTTGCGGGTGGCGGATTTGTTTGATGAGGTGGTGGCCGTGGAGCAAACGCGTTACCGCCCCAAACCCGATTTTTTCGGTTTCAGACATGTGATGCGTCGACACCGTGCCAGCGCGGCGCAGTGTGTGATGGTCGAAGACAGTCTGGAAAACCTGCAGGCAGCGAAACGCTTGGGGATGCGTACGGTATGGGTGAATGCAGGAAAGAAAAAGCCGGCATGCGTGGATGTGAAAATTCGTGATGTAATGCAACTGCCTGGCGCGATCAAATAATCTCAAGGAAGACAAATGATTCTGATTTTGAGCAGCAATGTGAGTGATAAGCCTGAGGAGTATCAGCAGTTGCTGGCCCATCTGGCCGCGATGCAGGGCATACAGACGCGTGTGCATGTTGAACGGGGCAGCGAGCAAAATTTAACTGAGCTGTATCTGATCGGCAACACCAAGTTGCTGGATATCGAGGATATGCAGAGTTTGCCTTGTGTCGAGCGTGCGGTGCGGGTATCCGAGGAATACCGCATACTGGGACGGCATAAGGACGATCAGCGTCCTACGCATTTTGAATATAACGGCGTGCGTTTCGGCCAGGATACGCTGAATGTATTTGCCGGATTGTGTGCGGTGGACAATCGCGAGCATGTCGAAATTATGTTGCGCGCGTTGCGCGATAACGGTCAGGTGTGCACGCGCATGGGCGCTTACAAGCCGCGCACCAGTCCCTATGCTTTTCAGGGGCACGGCAAGAACTGTTTGCCCTATGTATTTGAGCTGGCGGGCATGTACGGCATCAAGGTGATGGCGATGGAAATCACTCACGAATCGCATCTGGATGAAATTAACGAGGCGCTGCATCAGACCGGGGAGCCGACCGGCGTGATGCTGCAAATTGGCACGCGCAACACGCAAAATTTCGAGTTGCTCAAAATCGTCGGACGTCAGACCAAGATGCCGGTGCTGCTCAAGCGCGGTTTCGGCATTACGCTGGATGAATCGCTGAATGCGGCAGAATATCTGGCCTCCGAAGGCAACCGCAATGTGGTGTTCTGCCTGCGCGGCATGAAGACCAATATGGCGGACCCGCATCGCAACTTCGTCGATTTTGCCCATGTGCCGGTGGTGAAACGTCTGACCCGCATGCCGGTGTGCGTCGATCCCTCGCATTCGGTGGGCTCACGCGCTGCATCGCCCGACGGTATCATGGATATGTTGCATGTTACGGCGCAGGGTATTCTGGCCGGTGCCAACATGGTGCTGGTGGACTTTCATCCGGTTCCGCCCAAGGCGCTGGTGGACGGTCCGCAAGCCCTGTTGCTGAATGAGTTGCCCTACTTTCTGGAAGATGTGCAAATCGCCCGTGAGGCATATATCAAGCGTGTCGCGCTGCGGCAGCGTCAGGAATAGTGTTGGCTGCAGCTGTTTATTGTCTATATGTAGATAAAATTCATGCAATAGTATTGAACTGATCACAATTAAGCGCAATTTGTTGACTGCAACGGTATGGCGCAATATTATGCGTCGCTACAAGGGTTTTTTGAACTAATGTTGTTATCCGGGAGATCGCAATCATGGTAGAAGAAAAGAAACAGACAGCCGTCAAAAAAGCGGCTGTCAGCAAAAAGGTAGCTGCAGCAACAACCGGCAGTGCAACTAGCGCTAAAGTGGCTGAGAAGAAATCGCCAGCAGTAAAAAAGGCACCCGCAGCGAAAAAAGTGGCTGCTGCCGTTTGGCCTTTTCCAGTCGTTGAGAAAGCAGTCGAAGCTCCAAAGGTAGCGGCAAAGTCGCCTGCGAAAAAAGCTGCAGATGCCAAGCCGGTGGCTGAAAAGAAAGTGGCAGTAAAAAAGGTCGCAGCAGCCAAGCCCGCCGCTGAAAAGAAACCGGCAGTGAAGAAAGTTGCTGTAGCCAAGCCTGCCAAAAAACAGGCAGTGGCGCAGCCCTCTGCCCAGGAACGCTATCGTATGGTAGAGACGGCGGCTTATTACATCGCCGAGCGCTCCGGTTTTCAGGGTAGTACCACTGAACACTGGGCCTCCGCCGAGATTGAGATTGCAGAAAAGCTGAGCTGATAAATCCATTGCCGCTCAAAAAATCCGCACGGTACGCCGTGCGGATTTTTTATGTGCTGAGAACTAGCGTACCGGGGTGATGATCATTATTTCTGATCCGCTATCGTATTTCTGCAAATATTTGCCGATGGTTTCAAATGTCGCGGTAACCGGTTTGCCGTGTTGATCCGATGTGGATACTTCAGCGCTGAACATTGAGCCCAGTGCAAGTTTGAGCGGGCTTACGTTGACAAGTTGTGCCTCGAAATACGTTTTTTCGTTTGCCTTGATGACCTTGATGTCACTGGTCTGATAGATTGCTGCGTTGATGACATCCAGCGTGTGCTCGGTGCAGTTTTGTTTTCCCAGTGTATAGGGGTTGGCGATCAGAGAATAATGCGGATCGTGCAACGCAGAATAGGTCGGTGAATTGATCACTTCCAGCAGGCGTTTTTGCAAATCAGCGGAAGGAATAATAACGCCTGCTTCCATCACGGCCACACCCGCAAAGAAATCCACCGGAAAATCCTGTATCAACTCGCTGATTTCCGGGCGATCATTCTGTTGATACAGGTTGTATATCGCATAGCCCGGTATTTTGCGGTCATCCGCCGTGGTGATTTGCGAATACACCGCAAAGGCGACATGGGTGAAATGCATTCCTTCCGGCAATTCAGCAGCGGGACGACCCATGCGTGCCAGAATGGCGACATGCGCACCTTTTGCGGCTAATGTTTTTTCAACCTGTTTGGCGAACTTGATTATTTCTTCAGGCGTGAAGTGGATTTCTGCGGATGCGGATGACGAACTGAAACTGCCTGCACTGACAGGCAGGGTGGTTGTCAGCAGACAAATGCCGAGCAGGGCATGGCCGAGTAGTGCTTTACAAGAACGTTGCATGGTGGTTTCCTTTTGGTTTGTCGGCTGGCTAAATGGCTTTGTCAGATTTTTTCTGAGTCGGGCTTTCTTTCTTTAACGCTTCGTTGGGCGGCATGATGGTGATGGCTTCATCAGTGATCTCCAGTGGCGTACCGATAGGGGCAGTTGCAGCATTCGCTGAACCACGCGCGGCCTGAGCGGAGACGGCACCCGCCGTGCCACTGATTACGCCGCCGATGGCAAGCGGAATCGCCGAGGCTGCGGAGGTGACTTGCCCGGAGGCGGCGATCGAATGCCCTGCGCTGGCGCTGGCGTGCGAGCCGGACTGAATGGCATTGTCAGAGGCTTGTCCTGAATGTGTGGCGGCCAGGGCAACGGATGCAGAGGCCAGATAAGCCAGCAGGGCGATTTTTAAGTAATTATTCGATTTCATAATGATTCCTCTTGAGGTTGTTGAGTGATGACCGCTGCGTGTATCAGCCATTATTTTATGGCTCAGGTGTAATGATAAACATTTCCGAGCCTTCGTCATATTTCTGTAAATAATCAGCTATGGTTTCGAAGGTCGCGGTGACCGGTGTCCCGGGCTGATCAGACAGGGTGATTTCGGCTGAGAACAGCGAACCCAGAGCCAGTTCCAGACCGCTGACATTGACTGTTTGTGAAACGAAATATTTCTTTTCGACGGCTTTGATGCGTTTGATATCGTCAGTTTGATAAATCGCAGCGTTGATGACATCCAGCGTATGTTCGGTGCAATTTTGCCTGCCCAGCGTATAGGGATTGGCGATGGCGGAATAGCGCGGGTCGTGCAGCTTCTGGTAGGTGGGCGAGGCAATGGTTTCCAGCAGGCGTTTTTGCAAATTTGCGGAAGGTATGATGATGCCTGCTTCCAGTATCGCGACACCTGCGAAAAAATCTACCGGGAAATCCTGTACCAGCGAACTGGTATCAGGTTTTTCGTTGCTCTGGTAAAGGTTGTAGATGGCATAGCCGGGGATTTTTCTGCCATCGACAGTGGTGATTTGTGAATACAAGGCGAACGATACGTGGGTGAAATGCATACCCTTGGGCATCTCAGAGGCCGGCCTGCCGGCACGCGCCAGAATGGCGACATGCGCACCTTTTGCGGCTAATGTTTTTTCTACCTGTTTGGAAAACTGGATGATCTGCTCGGCGGGAAACTGTGGCGTGCCACCCGCCTGGCTGCCGCCGTAAGCGGGCAGGTAAACTATAAGAATGAAAATCCCGAACAGGTGGCGCATCATGGGCTTTCAGAACAAGGATCGCACTGCGTCGTTTTATACCACTACAGCACGGCGGCGACAAGCACTGTGCGCTAACGTGTGCTATCTTTACGCTCACTTACTCTGTTGACGTTTTCTGATGCCATGAGCTTGTTTGCCTTGATCGTCGCGCTGTTGCTGGAGCAGCTTAGCCCCCTTTCTTCACGCAAGTATGGATGCTGTTGGCTGACCAATTACGCCAATTTTTTTCAGCATCATTTTAATGCAGGTGAATACAGTCATGGCCGGATCGCCTGGTTTCTGGCCGTATTGCCGTTGCTCATCGGTGTGATGGCTGTATATGGCTGGTTACATCACCTGCATCCGTTTCTTTCCTGGGTATTCAACGTGCTGGTGCTATATCTCAGCCTGGGTTTCCGCTCGTATGCTCAGTACTTCACCGCTATTCAGCAGGCATTGCGCAATAGTCAGCTGAAAGAGGCCCGCGAGTTGCTGAGCAAGTGGCGCGGCAGGGCAATGTTCGAGTTGAATGCGGATGAAATTGCGCGTGTGACCACCGAGCAGGCGCTGATTGCAGCACTCCGTCATCTGTTCGGCGTGATTGTCTGGTTTTTCCTGTTCAGTCTGCTGGGGCTGGGGGGCGCGGCGGGTGCCTTGTTCTATCGACTCGCTCTTGGATTGCGCACGCAAAAGGCGGATGAGTTCAATGACGAGGAATTGGGTGAGGGAAAATACAATGGCTACGCGCGAAAAATGTTTTATCTGCTGGAATGGTTGCCGATCCGCCTGACGGCGTCCACTTTCGCCGTTGTCGGCAATTTCGAGGATACCGCGTATTGCTGGCGCTCTCAGGCAGCAAGCTGGCCTGACGGAGAAACAGGCATATTGTTGGCCAGCGGAGCGGGTGCATTGGGCGTGCGTTTAGGCCTGCCGGTACGGCAGGACGGCGCGTTGCTCAACAGACCGGAACTAGGCGTAGGCAACAACAAGGCCGATGTCGCCTCCATGCAAAGCACTATCGGACTGGTGTGGCGCTCGCTGGTACTCTGGCTGGTCATATTATTCATGCTGACACTGGCGAGCTTGCTGGGGTAGTGGGATTCATGAATTGCCCGCGCCTGCTTGCCGTACAATGTCGCCCATGCAAACTCAACACCCCTTTGCTTTACTCACCCCCGATGCCGTGCTGGATGCGCTGGACAGCATAGACCTGCGCGGCGATGGGCGGCTGCTGGCGCTGAACAGTTATGAGAATCGCGTTTATCAGGCAGGTATGGAGGACGGCCCTCCGCTGGTGGTGAAGTTCTACCGTCCCGCACGCTGGACGGATGCAGCTATTCTGGAAGAGCATGCTTTTGTTTCAACCTTGACCGAGCGCGAGATTCCGGTGGTGCCTGCGTTGCAAATCAACGGCGATACGCTGCACAAATATAACGATTTTCGCTTCTCGGTTTTCAGCAAACATGGCGGTCGCGCGCCGGAGCTGGATCGCCGCGATACACTGGAATGGATGGGGCGGTTCATCGGGCGCATTCATGCGCTAGGCAGTTTGGAGTCGTATCAGCATCGCCCCGCGCTGGACATTCAGAGCTTCGGCGTGGAACCGAGCGAATATTTGCTGGCACACGACTTCATCCCTTTCGAGCTGATCGAGGTCTATCGCGGTGTAGTCACACATGCGCTGGACGGGGTGCGACGCTGTTATGACCGTGCCGGTGATGTCAAAATTCTGCGTTTGCACGGCGACTGTCATGTCGGCAACGTGCTGTGGACCGATGCCGGCCCGCATTTTGTGGATTTCGACGACAGCCGCATGGGGCCGGCGATACAGGACTTGTGGATGCTGCTGTCGGGCGAACGTGCCGAGCAGACCCGGCAATTCGGAGACTTGCTGGCAGGCTACGAAGACTTTTATGATTTTCATCCGCGCGAACTGCATTTGCTCGAAGCGTTGCGCACCTTGCGGCTGATTCATTATTCGGCGTGGATTGCACGGCGCTGGGATGATGCGGCGTTTCCGGCGGCTTTTCCCTGGTTTAATACCCAGCGCTACTGGCAGGACCGGATACTGGAGTTGCGCGAACAGATCGCGCTGATGGATGAACCCCCGTTACATTGTTGAATACTATGACAGGAAAGATTATGACTGATGAGACTATCATCGCCGCAACACAAGACTGGCTGGAAAAAGCAGTCATCGGGCTGAACCTGTGCCCGTTCGCCAAGGCGGTACACGTTAAGAAACAGGTACGTTACGTGGTCAGTCCGGCCACGACAGAGGAGGCATTGCTGGAGGCGTTGCTGGCCGAGTTGCGTCATTTGCAGGATACGGACCCCGAGGTGCTGGATACGACTTTGCTGATCCACCCCTACGTGCTGACCGATTTCCTCGACTATAATGATTTTCTGGATACAGTTGATATCGCCACTGCTGAAGCGGAGTTTGGCGATGCTTTTCAGGTTGCCAGCCTGCATCCGCACTATCAATTCGCCGGAACAGCATTGGACGACATTGAAAATTACACCAACCGCTCGCCTTATCCCACGCTGCATCTGCTACGCGAAGCCAGCGTGGACAGGGCGGTTGATGCTTTCCCCGATGCAGACCGGATTCCCGACAATAATATCGAGACGCTGAACAGGCTGGGGCATGCGGGCTGGGCAAAGTTGGGCTTGCCTGAATAGTGCGCGTCATGCCATGCAAGGCAGCCGAGTGCTTATTTATCCCGGATAGTTCATTAGGGAGATGCTGATTTATTCGTCATCCCCGCTTTGCGAGCAGCCGCTTTGCGACTTGCCTGCTTACCCCTCTGCGCGGGAATGACGAAGCTAATGGATTATTTGGGTTTATAGCTGCGCGTACCTGAGATGTCCCGATGAAATTTGTAGGTGTTTTTCCCGCTGGTTTTTGCCAGGTACATGGCTTCATCGGCTTGTTTGATCAACGCCCCCGTATTTTGTGCATCATCCGGGTAGATTGCAATGCCGATGCTGGCGCCTATCTTGCAGGTTTTGCCATTTAAATCAAATGGTTGTGAAAGTGCGGTAATGATCTTGTTGGCGATCAATGCCGTGTTTTCATCTGAGCCGACGTCATTCAATATAAAGGTGAATTCATCTCCCCCCACGCGCGCTACCATGTCCGAGGCACGGATGACTTCCTTCAGTCTTCTTGATACCCCCTGTAACAGCAGATCACCCGCATCATGTCCCAGCGTGTCATTGACTTTTTTGAACCCGTCCAGATCGAGAAACATCACGGCCAGCTTGTAATTATGGCGCTTGGCCAGTGGAAGGGAATGTTCGAGGTGATCCAGAAACAAGGCGCGGTTCGGCAGGTCGGTCAGGTAATCATAGTGGGCCAGGTGCGCTATTTTCTGTTCGGCCAGTTTTCGCTCGGTAATATCACGGACGATGCCGATGAAGTAACGCAATCCGCCCAACGTCATTTCTGATGCGGACAACTCCACGGGGAACAGCTCACCATTATTGCGCACCGCCATTATCTCAAAGCCGCGCAAGCTTATCGTTTTACCTTGAGCCGTATGTAGATACCGGCTGACTGACGCATCGTATTCGTCCCGCACCGCTTCCGGTATCAGTATCCTTGCATTTTCCCCCAGCACTTCCTGCTGTGAGTAACCGAAAATTTGTTCTGCTGCCGGGTTGAATCCCAGAATTTCACCGGATTCGTTGATGGTAATGATGCCATCCATCACGTTATGGATCACGGCTTGCAACTGGCCCTGGCTTTTTTCGAGTTCGCTTTTGGTCTGCTTCAGATTCATTATCATCTGCCAGAACAATTTCACTTCAGGGCCGCTTGCTACCCTGTTATCGCCAAAAACCCGGCTTACTTCGCCAGCCACCGTATCATCGTGAGACAAGTTGTACACGATACACTCGGGATAATCCTTGCAGGCGTGTATGGCTTGCGCTGTATCGGTATAAGCCGGAATCCCGTATTTTCTTGCCAGTACGAGGCCGGGTGCGTCGTGATTGGTATCGCTTATGGCGATCACCTGAACCAGGTTGTCTTCGATGAACATTTCCAGCAGCGCATGACCGCCACGCCCTGCGCCGATAATCAGGACGGGATGCCCCTGGATTCTTTGTGTTGTCATGTTGACTCCTTGCCGGTCGGCGCTTGAATAGGACTTGTGCGATTCTGGCATACTTTATGCTCATCGTCGAATGCCTTACGTGCAAGCGCACGATCACTCATTGCAATGGGCTGCTAGGCCTTGTTGGCGGCGATCTGCTGGAATAACTCCAGTCTGCGGGCGTTAATTTTTCCTGCTGCGACGGCTTCGAGCAGCGCGCAGCCCGGTTCGTGCAGGTGGTGGCAGTCGCGGAAGCGACACTGACCGAGGTACTGGGCGAATTCGATGAACCCCTGTTCTATTTCGCCCAGACTCAGGTGGTGCAGGCCGAATGCCTGTACGCCCGGGCAATCGATCAGGCTGCTGGTCGCGTCCAGACTGTACAGCTTGGCGTGGGTGGTGGTGTGTTTTCCCGAGTCCAGCACGGTAGAAATTTCGCGCGTGGCCGCCTGTGCGTCCGGCAGCAGTGCATTGATCAGCGTGGACTTGCCCATGCCGGACTGGCCGACCAGCACGCTGGTATGGTTCTGTAACAGGGGGCGCAGGGCGGATACGTCCTGTAATGCACTGAGCTCCAGTACTTTGTAGCCGATGGCGCGATACGCGGCAAGTTGCAGCCGCGCAGCCGCAGCAGGAACAGGCAGGTCGCATTTGTTCAGTACGATAAGCACGTCCAGATTCTGGTCAAAAGCGGCGATCAGGCAACGTGTAATTACCTCATCGCTGAAGGAGGGTTCGCTGGCGACGACGACGATGATCTGGCTGACGTTTGCGGCGATGAGCTTTTCGCGGTAGGCATCCGAGCGGTGCAGCAGGGAAGTGCGCGGGGCAATGCGTTCGATCACGCCCTGGTTGTCGCCGCTGCGCTGTACCTCGACAACGTCACCGCATACCACATTGCTTTTTTTGCCGCGTGTCAGGCAGGGCAGCAGACTGCCATCGGCAAGCCGTACCAGATACTGGCGACCGAATGCCGCGACGATGCGGCCTTGCAGAGTAGTGTTCAAGATATGAACAGCGCGTCTGCTTTCGCGGCGCAGAGGAAGTCGTTTACAGACAGGCCGTTAATTGCGTGGGTGGTGTAGCTCACGCGGCAACTGTTATAGCTGACAGTCAGATCGGGATGGTGATCCTCGCGGTGCGTCATCCACGCCACGGCATTCACGAACGCGATCGTCTGGTAATAATTCTCAAAAGAGTAAGTCTTGCAGATGATCTGGTCGTGTTGCAACCAGCCCGGTGTCAGCAAGCGCCTGATTTCAGGTGGCGACAGGGCAGAAATCTTGTTATCCGGGTCGCGCAGGGATTTCATAAGTTGTTTATTTCAGTTTGTAATAGCGGTTGAGATAGGCGCCGAGATGCTGCTCGTCCTGCGCCGTCAGGCTTGCGCCGATATTTCCGCTGCACAGCTTGAGCTGCTCCACCAGATCGGCGGGGCTACGCACCTTGCGTGCTTCACGGGTGAACATCGTGTTGCCATCGCCTCCCAGCATCGCTGCATGACAACTGTTGCAATTGTATTTATCAAACAGGGCTTTGCCGGCTTGTGCGTTGCCGGTGGGGAATGGGTTGGCCAGGGCGGTGCTTGCGGTGAACAGTAAAAACAAAGCGGTAAACAGTTTCATTACATTCTCCTTAAAGGGCTTGCAGGTTAGCGATGCGCACCGCTGCCGGCGGATGGCTATCGTAAAATCTGGAATACAACGGGTCGGGTGTGAGCGTCGCCGCGTTGTCCTGATACAGCTTGACCAGCGCGTTCACCAGATCACTTGCCGCCGTTTGGCGGGCGGCGTAGGCGTCCGCCTCGAACTCGTGTTTGCGCGAGTAGGCAGACAGGACAGGGCTGAGCAGGAAACTGAATACCGGCATCACCATGAAAAACAGCAGCAGCGCCAGCGCGGTACTGGGGGTGGTGACGCCTAGACCCTGATAGAACCAGGTGGTTTGCATCAGCAGGGCCAGCACCCACAAGAACAACAGACTCATCGCAAAAGTCATGGCGATGCGTTTCATTACATGGCGATGCTTGAAATGGCCAAGTTCGTGCGCCAGGACGGCCTCGATCTCGTTGCCGCTCAGGCGAGCCAGCAAGGTGTCGAAAAACACGATACGTTTCGTCTTGCCGAAACCCGTGAAATAGGCGTTGCCATGCGCGCTGCGTTTGCTGCCGTCCATGACGAATAATCCGCTGCTGGTGAAACCGCAACGGGAGAGCAGGGCAGCGATACGCGCCTTCATCGCGTCATCCTGCAGCGGGGTGAACTTGTTGAAAAGCGGTGCGATGAAAGTGGGATAGATGAATAATATCAATAGATTGAATGTGACCCACGCACCCCACACATACAACCACCAGTATTCGCCCATGCTTTCCATCAGCCACAACACGCCGAACAAAAGCGGCAGGCCGAGCACGGTGCCGATCAGCAGACCTTTAAGGGCGTCCACCAGATACAGCCTGAAGGTCATATTGTTGAAGCCGAAGCGGGCTTCGATACGGAAAGTGCGGTACAGATTGAAGGGGGCTTCCAGCAATGACGAAAGCATCAGCACCGCCACCAGCGTGGCGCCGCCCTGAATGAGCGGCGAGCTGAACCAGGCTTGCGCCATATCGGCAATCCACTGTATGCCGCCGACAACGGTGAAAATCAGCAACAGCGTCGCATCGAACAGAAAGCCCAGCATCGCGAAACGCGTTTTGGCGCTGGTGTAATCGGCCGCTTTCTGGTGGTTGCTCAACAGTATCTGTTCACGGAAGGCTGGGGGCACGGCGCTGCGATGTGCGGCGATATGCGCCAGATGGCGGCGCGCCAGCCACAGCCGGGCCAGGGTGGTGAAGGCGAGCGTCGCGATAAAAATAAGAGAAAATTGCGTAGCCGTCATAGGATTGTATGTTTCAGTGGTGGCAGGAAGCGTGCTTGTGACACAATACGTGCCTTACCGTTCAACTCAAGCATGCGAATTATGGCACAAAATCAAAACTACCTCGTCTGGATAGACATGGAAATGACCGGACTGAACCCGGATACCGACCGTATTATCGAAGTGGCGATTGTTGTGACCGATAATAATCTGGAAACCATAGCCGAAGCCCCGGTGCTGGTTGTGCATCAACCTGACAGCATCATGGACGGCATGGATGCGTGGAATAAATCCACCCACGGCAAGTCCGGCCTGATCGAAAAAGTGAAGGCATCTACGCTGGATGAAGCGGCAGTCGAAGCGCAGATGGTCGAATTTCTCAAGGAATATGTGCCTACCCGCACTTCGCCGATGTGCGGCAATTCGATCTGTCAGGACAGGCGTTTCATGGCGCGCTGGATGCCCGCGTTCGAAGACTACTTCCATTACCGCAATCTGGATGTCAGTACCCTCAAGGAACTCGCGAAACGCTGGAAGCCGGACATGGCGAAAGGTGTTAAGAAACACGGAAAGCATGAAGCCATGGCTGACATTTACGAGTCCATTGAAGAGTTGAAGCATTATCGCGAGCATTTCATCAAGCTGTGAAGCGGTAACTTCCGGGCGCGGAAATAACTTTAAGCTTTATCTGAGCGGGCTGTAGCAGGTCTGTACTTTGCGGGTGCAGTTTCGGATTAAACGTTGAACGAGGAGATGAGCATGTATAAACGCATTCTGGTTCCGATTGACGGCAGCAGCACATCCGACAGGGCGCTGCAAGAGTCCATCAGGTTGATTGACGTACAGCCCGCACAGCTAAGGCTGGTGCATGTGATTGATGATTTGCAATTTCTTGATGCAGAAGGCTATGTCGATTATGCGGAACTGCGCGAACTGACCCGCAAGATCGGTCAACGCGCCCTGGCCAAGGCCGAAGAAATCGCCCGCCAAGCCGATATAACGGTAGAGAGTGCGTTGCTCGAGGCGAACGGCGAACGCATCGCGCAAGTCATCAATACCGAAGCGGAAGGCTGGTCAGCCGACCTGATCGTGATCGG
The DNA here is from genome assembly GCA_030652475.1 of Gallionella sp. Lineage (GTDB taxonomy): Bacteria > Pseudomonadota > Gammaproteobacteria > Burkholderiales > Gallionellaceae > Gallionella. The sequence goes on from JAUSAO010000098.1 coordinate 60,022, forward strand.
CACGCATGGTCGTTCCGGATTCAACCATCTGTTGTTCGGCAGCGTCGCCGAAGGCGTGGTGCGCGGGGCATCGGTCCCGGTGTTGCTGGTGCGCAGCGAATAGCGTTTCCCTAAGGTCGGCCAACAAACCTGTAAGAAAAAACATCCATGAACACGAAGAATGCCGACCCGGCAGATGAAGTCATGTGCCATTGCAGCGGCACCAGGCGGAGCAATATTCAAAGCTTGTTCGAGCAAGGTTTAGACATGGGCGCTATTTCCAGATGGACGGGTGCGCTCTCTGGATGTGGTGGCTGCGAATGGGATATTGCCCAGTTTTTGAAGGAACTCGCCGAACAACAGGGCAATAGTTTGTAAGCCGCATTGACACCATGCTGACGTGATGACGAATGGCGGCTGTAACACAAACGATGCATTTCCATCACAAGGTTGAAACCACCGGCTTTAGCCGGTCAGCTTGAGCTGAGGAATTGACTATGTCGCTTGCGCACGCATTGGTTAAGACGCGTCGTTCAGCCGACGCGTATCCGGATTTTCAGCCCGTAATTCAAACCCACCGGCTTTAGCCTATGGTTATTTAGTCGGCGGTGTCAACTTCTCAAGCTCGCGAGAGCTTGGAGAATTGCCTATCTTTGGTGCAATAACGATTGCGCCCTACGCGGGCTTAAAAGCTAGTCAGCTTGCACACCGATAAATTATGCCTATAATGAATACACATCAACGTATATCCAAAAAGGAGCGAGCATGAATCTGCATATAGCCAAGTGGGGTAACAGCCTGGCGGTGCGTATACCGGTGGAATACATCCGCCGCACCGGATTGAAAGAAGGCGACACGGTTAAAGCCAGTTTAACGGCTGACGGCGCGATGACGATACGCGCCGAAGCGTGGGATCGCAAAGCATTCACTGCCGAACTAACGCAAACGCGGCAAAGCATGAAGATGGGTACATCCGTGATGGACGAGCTGCGTAGCGGAGCGCGCTACTAATGGTTTGCTACGTTGATACCAGCGTGCTGGTCGCGCTGTGCGTGAACGAGCCAAAAAGCGAAGATGTGTCCCGCTGGTACGCCAAGAGCAAAGACAAGCTTGTTTCATCAGTGTGGTGCGTCACCGAATTCGCCAGCGCATTGGGAATCAAACAACGCACCGGACAAATCACCACAGAAGAAGCGCAAATCGCTTGGCAAAATTTTCAGCGCTTATGCACCAATGACCTGACGCTGTTATCACCCGATGCGGACATCTTTCACAAAGCCGCGTTTTTAACCCTCGATGCCGCAACGGGTTTGCGCGCGGGTGATGCGTTGCATCTGACCAGCGCGTTGCAAGCCAATGTAAAACGCATGGCCACACTGGATGACGTGTTTGCACGCAATGCCAAACAGCAGAAAATTGCAGTTGTTGTGTTTTAGTGATGGGTGAATTATTTTCGAGTGTTTAATCCGTGGTCTGTCCCCATTTATCCTGTACTCCTTGAAAGAAGGGGAAATTCCCCACCGACAAGGTTTTACCTCAACAACCTTAAATGCAAGTCTGATCCAATGAAGAAGGCGGTGACTCTGAACTCCAGCCACCGCGATAGCGGTTTAGTTCAACGTAAAGTAGACACCCTAAAAAATGCCATGAAAAGCACCTTCGAGGTGTACAGTTTGGAATATGTTCTGTAATGCCTTGTTTCTATTGCATGTAGGATTTTAGTACAACCTGATTTTACTGGGAAAAACGTCATGCCAAACTCTCCCAAGTTGCTCGATCAAGTTCGCGATAAGTTGCGGGTGAAACACTATAGTTTGCGAACCGAGAAAACTTACGTGGGCTGAATTAAACGCTTTATCTGGTTCCATGACAAGCGTCATCCGAAAAATTTTGGGCGCGGTAGGTGGGAGCGTTTTTATCGCAATTCCACGAACGATTTTTTCATAAAAATACGTAATGCGCCAAGCATGCAGGTCGGGATAATGACTTCCGAAGCCGCGTGGCATAGCGGGATTACTGCTTTGCGCCCATCGCCAGTGCGCGCAGCCGACTTTGTTCCAGTTCGGCGGCATCCGGCACGCTCAGCCAGCCTTGCAGATTGTCCAATACCAGATCGGTCAGCGCGTGTATCCAGTCGTTGCGGTCGTTGAGGCAGGGGATGTAGTGGTATTCGCCGCCGCCTGCATGCTGGAAATCCTCTTTCCCTTCCATGGCGATTTCTTCCAGCGTTTCCAGACAGTCCGCGACGAACCCGGGGCAGACGACATCCACGCGGGGGATTTTTTGTAATCCCAGCTCCTTGAGTGTGGCGGTGGTGTAGGGTTTGATCCATTCCGCCTTGCCGAAACGGGACTGGAAACTGACAAGGTATTGTTCCTGCTGCAAGCCCAGCGCCTCGGCCAGCAATCTGCCCGTCTTGTGGCATTCACAGTGGTAGGGATCGCCCTTGTCCAGCGTGTATTGCGGGACGCCGTGAAAACTCATCAGCAGTTTTTCAGGGCGGCCATGCCGCACCCAGTAATCGTTGATGTTGGCTGCGAGTGCCTGGATATATGCCGGGTGATCGTGGAAATGCTTAATGGTGCGAATGGCGGGCTGGTTGCGCATCTGTTGCATGGCGTTGAACACCTGATCAAACACCGGTGCGGTAGAGCTGGCGGCGTATTGCGGAAACAGCGGCACAATCAGGATGCGCTGGCAATTCTGTTCCTTGAGTCGGCGTAACGCGTCAGAAATGGACGGGCTGCCGTAAGTCATCGCAAAATCCACCACCAGCGGCGCTTTCGTGCGTACGCCCAGATAACCTTTGAGCAGGATCGCCTGTTTCTCGGTGTAGACGCGCAGCGGAGAGCCTTCCGGCAACCAGATGCTGGCATATTTTTCTGCGGATTTCTTCGGGCGGATATTGAGGATGAGGCCGTTGAGTATCAGCCACCAGATCGCCCTGGGAATTTCCACTACGCGCGGATCACCCAGAAACTGCTTGAGATAAGGGCGCACGGCCTGTGCGGTGGGTGCGTCCGGTGTGCCCAGATTGACTAGCAGAATGCCGGTTTTTTGCGGAGTGCCGTGGGTGTAAGCGGGTTCGGTCTGATAGGACATAGTGTTCTGTTTCTGGCAGGTTGCGCGGAAAGGATGCATTGTATGGCAGCTTTTGCGGTTTGTAACAACACACCCGCCGAAGCGGGTGTGTTGGATGTCAGGCGGATACTATTGCGTCGGCAATTAAATAGTTAATTTGTCATTCCCGCGCAGGCGGGAATCCAGCGGAAAAAATCCGCGCAGCGGTTCAAAACCCAAGCTTTGTTCCGCTTCGCGGGTATCTTTAAATTATCTGGATTCCCGCCTGCGCGGGATAACCAGCGACTTGCCAGCTCTTGTACCCTTTAGGGTGTGCTGGCTTAGTCGAATGGCTAGTTGTCTTATCAATGACGTAGCCTCTTTAATCTGTTGAGTGGCCTAATCTATATCATAGAGCGGGAAATAACGGCTGTTTCAGAGCGCTTATTCGATGGAAGGAATTAACGGCTAGAGCTTCTTCTCGGCTTTTTTGATGCCTTCGTGAATGTCCGCACGGCGGCCGGCATCCGCATCTTCACGACCCGGGCGGGCGGGTGCGTTCAATGCTTTCTTGAAATAGTCGAGCGATTTCGCGTATTCGCCGCGCTCCAGCAGAAAGTCCGCATAAAAATAGTTCTGGTCTATGCCGTTCGGGCTGACTTTGAGCGCACGTTCGAGATACTCGCGCGCCTTGTCAAAATCACCGAAAGAACCGAAACGCGGTACTTTGTAGTACAGGCTGCCGAGCGAGGTCAGCGCGGAACCCTCCAGCGCATTCGGGTCTATTTTTTCCGCAGCCAGCAGCAGGTCGCGCGCGGCTTTGGCCGTGCCGCCAGCGGATAAAAAGCTTTGATACTTGGCTAGCGTGCTGGTGATGATGCCTTCCCAGATTAGCGGTTCGGCGCGTCCCGGATTGTTGGCGCTCACCTGATGTGCCTGTTTGGCCAGCTTTTCCAGTGCGTCTTCCCGGCTTTTTTCAGGCAACTGGTAGTTGGCAGCCGCCCATTCGTGCTGCAACTGGGCGATGGAGGTCTCCAGCGGCGTGGCGGCGTAAGCCGTGCTGATGCTGAAAACCAGTGCGAATAACCAGACGTATTTTTTCATTGACTAAGTTCCTTATGTGAGCGTTGTTGAGTGGGGGCTATTTTTTAATCTGCGCGTATTTTCTGGCGATGCGCGTGTTTTTCAGCAATCCGCCGTCAACCAGACGCGGGAATATGCCGTTCAGCCGGGCAAAGAACGATTCGGGCTGGCCGATGAAATATTCTTTGGCTTCCTGTTCTATGGCCTGCACGATCTGTGCGGCGACATAGTCAGGCTCATCCAGATGGGTCCTGGTTTCGAGATGCATCTGGCTGGTCAGATCGTTGTTCAGTGGCGTCTTGGTAGCGCGCGGCGAGACGTAGGTTACGCCCACCTGGCTATCCACCAGTTCGCGTCCTAATGCCTCGGAAAAGCCACGTATGGCGAATTTGCTGGCGCAATAGCTGGCAAAATGGGGGAAGCCGATAGAGCCGAATGTCGAACCGATATTGACGATACGCCCGCTGTTCTGCGCCAACAAGTTCGGCAGGGCGGCGCGCACCAGCAGCATGGGTGCCAGCACATTGACATTGATGATTTGGGCGATGCGTTCGGGAGGCTGGTTCTCATACAGCGTGAAGTCCAGCAGACCTGCGTTATTGATGACGATGTCGAATCCACCCATAGCCTGTGATGCCGCTTCGATTACCTGTGCTGCCGCACCCTCGGAGGTCAGATCCAGCGCGATGGCTGTCGCCGTTCCGCCGTTTTGCCTGATCTCGGCGCAAATTTCCGCCAGGCGGGGCGCGTTGCGTTCCACCAGTGTCAGATGCGCGCCGCGGGCAGCGAGTAATACGGCCAAATGATAGCCGATCCCCCCGGCCGCCCCGGTCAGAATGATGCGTTTTCCGGACAGGTTCATGTTGCTTCCTTAATTACCCCTTCGCCCGCTTGCGGGAGAGGGTGGGGGTGAGGGAACCGCTGGCCCAGATCGCGGAAAATGTCGCCATACAGCTGGTAGAACATGCGGGCGCAATGGATCAGGCAGTCCTGATCGGCGGGGTCGGTAATCTGGTTGATCAGCGACTCGTAGAAGTCCACATGACCCACATCCAGCGAACCGTGGGAAGTCAGATAGGAAAAGGCATCCGGTCCCAGGCCCAGACTCTGCTGTATCGCCTGTCCTGCGTGGGTCGCCAGCGCGACGCTGGTGCCTTCCAGTACCAGCACCATGCCAAAGAAGCCGACCGGGTTGACGCGGGCAATGGTGTCGTAAGCGTAGGCCACCATCAATTCGGTGGCGGGGCGTGGTGTGCCGCAACGCACGGCTTCGGCATCGCCGCCACAGGCCTTGATGTCGCCCAGTATCCATTCCTGATGACCGACTTCTTCCTCAATATATTCGGCGACGGCTGTTCTCAGCCATTCGTATCTGGCGGGCAGCCGTCCGCCGCATGACATCAGCAGCGGGGTGGTGTGCCTGACGTGATGATAAGCCTCGGTCAAAAAGGCGATATAGGCTGCCAGGCTGACTTCGCCCATCGCGGCGGCCTGGATGATGGGCAAACTCTGCAATTCATTGCGTTCGGCTTCGGTTGCTGCCAGCAATTGCTGATAGGGTGTCATGAATGGTTAACCTCGCTGTTAATCGTTTGAATTGTCAGGATAAAGCTGTTCGATAGCCGTTTGATATTGTGCCCGGATCGCTTCGCGCTTTAACCGGCCATTGGCGGTCAGCTGGCCGTTCTGCGGCAGAAAGGGCGTAAGGGCGGGCAGCCAGCATTTTACCTGAGCATAGTCTGGCAGCACATGGTTGGCGTCTGCTATGGCTTGATTAATGGCTGCCACCATCTCGGGTGAGTTGCCGCGCGGCACGATCACGGCCACATTCCACGGGCGGGCTTCGCCGAAAACCGCTGCCTGGGCAATGGCCGGGTGCAGGGTCAGTTCGCGTTCCACCCATTCCGGCGACACGTTGCGTCCGTATGACGTGATGAAAATGTTTTTCTTACGCCCGGTAAGGTGCAGAAATCCGTCGTGATCCAGATGGCCGATGTCGCCAGTCGGCCAATAGCCATCCTCCGGAACGGGTTCGTTACCGACATAGCTCAGCAGCGTTGCACCCGAAACGAGAACTTCGCCATCACCGGCAATTTTTAGTCTGACGTGTGGCAGGGGTTTCCCCACACTGCCGATCAGTCGAGCAGATTCTGTATTGAGCGAGACCACCGACGCGCATTCGGACAGGCCATAGCCTTCAAATACCGGGATGCCAAGCGCCTGTGCGCGTTGCAGCAGACGCTCCGAAACGCTCGCGCCGCCAATCGCAACAAAGCGTAACTGCGCAGGTTGGGCATGGCCTGCCTCAACCGCTGCGATGAGTGCGTGCAGTAATTGCGGGGTCAGAATCGTGGTTGTGGCCCGATGTTTGATCAGGGTATCCAGCATCTTCTGTACATTCAGTCCGCTGGAGCCGCTCAATCCCACGGTTGTCAGCGGCAGCAAATGACAGCTTGCGCCCGCCAGCAGTGGCACATACACGCCGGCCAGATTTTCCAGTAACGTGGATAGCGGCAATACGCTCACATGACTGTCTGCCGGTTTGCCCCGTGTGGCGTTCAGCAGGGAGGTTGCGACTTGATACAGGGCTGCTGCGGAGAGGCAGACGCCTTTGGGATGTCCGGTGGTGCCGGAGGTATAGGTGACTTTTACCGTGCCGGCAGGCAATGCCTTCACAGGGATGTTGCCCAGACGAATCTCGGTGAGTTCCTGGCCGCTGATGATGTGCGTGAACGAAGTATCCGCTTCAATGCCGCAGTCGGCCATGATTTTCTGGTACTGATCGGGCTGATCGGTGAGGATGCAGGTGATGCCCGCGTCACGAACGCTGTGGACGATTTGTTCTGCCGAGAAAAAGAACGGCAGGGGAATGATGACTTTGCCGTTGGCCAGTCCGGCCAGATCGAGCACCGCCCATAACGGCGAATTATCGACCGCCAACCCTAATGTTCTGGCCGGGATGGTGCGCAGCAGCGCGCCGATTTGTTCGATTGCGTCGCCCAGGTCCTGATAGCTGAGAATATGCTGTTCGCCAATCAGGGCAGGCGCGTCGGGCTGTTTTTCACACTGCCGCATGAGGGCCGTGATAAGGGATGGCTGCACGTTGTTCTCCTTAGGTTTCGGTTTCGTTTTCCCGGCGCCGTTCCATGCGCCGTACTGCCATGACTTGCGGATTTTGCTGATAATAACTGCCCCATTCGGATTGGTCGGCAGGGGCCAGATGTTTGACCTCTGCGTTGCACAATATTTTAGGGAAGATATTTTGTTTGATGAGCGAGTTGTGCAGCAATTGCACGATGGTGAACACCGCCCATTGCTTGGAAGTGGCATGCAACTGGTCAAAGATAGCGGTAATCAGCAGGCGGGCCATGCCCATTTCGGCGACGGAAAAATTGCCTATTTCAACAATATCGTTGCGCTGAACGGGCGAGCCCGTCCGCTCGGAGAGCAACTGTTCAACGGGTCGATCCATATACGCCTCCAGAAACAGGCGCTCGGCAGCCGCGCTACGCAGCCCGCAAGCTGCAATCAATTTGCCGTTCGGATCGCGCAGGCTCATCAGATCAGGCATGAAATGTTTAATTTTTGCGTGGTAAGCCTGATGAAAAATATCACCGATGAATTGTTCTATTTCGGCTCTGTCTTCTGCATCCTGCCCGGAAAAGTGTACGGTAATCGCGTGATTATTCATGCGGATGCCTGGATCGGTAATATTTTAAGGATCATGGATGAAATGTGACGTTGTCCGTTACGGGTTGGAAATGCGCAAGCACAGCCGATTCTACCCCGTGATTACACTGTTTGCATGCGAGACGGTTGCTCTCAGGGTGCGCGCAAGCAAAAAAGTTCAACCTGAATTAGTTTTGACAAACAGTCGTTTGAAAACTACATTGCACAACTTATTAAGCAAAACCTGATACATGATGAAATCCATATTCTTGTTGATTGCACTCGCCGCTACCCTGACCGCTTGCAGCAAGGAAGTCGTGCCGACCGCCAAGATCGAACGGCCCGCGCTGACCCAGGTGGTGGGCGCGCTGGCGGGGGAGGGGGGTAATTGGTACAGCGGTGAGATACGTGCGCGCCATGAAGTCACCCTGGGCTTCCGTTTGAGCGGCAAGATCATCGAGCGCAGGGTGGAGGCGGGCAGCTCGGTGCAGGCCGGGCAGGTACTGGCGCGTCTGGACCCGACTGACGCAGGATTGCAGTCGAGTGCGTCGCAGGCACAATACCAGCTGGCCGAGTCCGAGGTCGTGCGCTACCGCGAATTGCGCAGCAAGGGTTTTGTCAGTCAGTCCGCGCTGGACGTCAAGGAAGCTGCGCTCCAGGCTACTGCCGCCCAGGCCGGGCTGGCGCGCAATCAATCTGCCTATACCACCTTGCGTGCTGAGCATGCCGGCGTGATTGCCGCAACCTGGGCGGAAGCAGGTCAGGTGGTCAGTGCCGGACAGCCGGTGCTGCGGCTGGCGCAGGACGGCGAGCGCGAAGTGGCGATTGCGATACCGGAAGCGCAGTTCGTCGGGCGCAAAGTGGGGGAAGCGGCTGAAGTCGTTTTGCTGAGCGGTGACGGTGTGCCAAGGACAGGACGTTTGCGGGAACTGTCGGCAGTTGCCGACCCTGCCAGCCGAACCTATCCGGCGCGCGTGTCGTTCGGTGTTGCGCCCGGACAGGTGGCGCTGGGCATGACCGCACGGGTGCGTTTCGCCGCTCCGAAACAGACGACGAGCGACTGGCTGATTCCACACTCAGCCATCTATCAGCAGGGCAATCAGACTGCGGTATGGGTCGTGGCGCAGGATCGCAGCGTCAGTTTGCGGCAGGTGAAAATCGCAGCTTACCGTGATGAGGGCGCCGTAATTGTCGGCGGACTGGTGGCGGGTGAACGCATTGTCAGTGCGGGTGTGCACAGGTTGACTGCCGGTGAAAAAATACGCCTGATCGACGCCGGCAGCGCGCCATGAAAGGGCCCAACCTTTCTGCCTGGGCGCTGAATCACCAGCAAATGATGCTGTATCTGATCATTGTGCTCACAGCGGCGGGGATGATTTCCTATTTTAATCTGGGTCGTGCCGAAGACCCGGATTTTACTTTCAAGGTGATGGCGGTGCGCACGCTGTGGCCGGGCGCGACAGCGCTGGAGGTGGAACGCGAACTGACGGAGCGGGTAGAAAAGAAGTTGCAGGAAACGCCGTGGGTGGATGTGCTGCGCTCCGCCTCCAAGCCGGGTGAGTCCATGGTGTTCGTGATGCTGAAGGATTACACCCCGAAAAAGGAAGTGCCGGAAGCATGGCGGCAGGTACGCAAGAAACTGGATGATATTCGTCATACCCTGCCGTCCGGCGTGCAGGGGCCGTTTCCCAATGAAGAATTCGGGGATGTGCAAATCAATATTTTTGCGTTGACCGGTGATGGTTTTGATCTGGCCGCCTTGCGCCGTTATGCGGATCAGGTAGCCCTGGAATTGGCGCTTGTTCCGGATGTCAGACGTGTCGAATTGATCGGCGTGCAGGATGAAAAGATATATCTGGACGCGTCTCCTGCCCGGTTGGCGAGTTTCGGTATCACGCCCGCGCAGATAGGCGCGGCATTGCAACAGCAGAACGCGGTATCGCCCGGCGGTTTTGTCGATACGGACAGTGATCGCATCTGGCTGCGCGTGACAGGTAGTTACGACAGTGTGGAGCGGATACGCAATACCGATTTGCTGGTGAACGGGCAGCACTTGCGTCTGGGCGATATCGTCAAGGTATCGCGTGGTCTGAGCGATCCGCCACGTCCGGCGATGCGGGTCGGCGGGCAACCCGCCATCGGTATGGGCGTTGTCATGGATAAGGGGGGCAATGTCGTCAAGCTGGGTGAAAATCTGGATGTCGCGATGAAAACCATCTCGGCGCATCTGCCTGCGGGTGTGGATGTGCATGTGGTGGCCAATCAGCCCGAAGTCGTTAAGGAATCAATTTCCCTGTTCCAGACTTCGCTGGCGGAAGCGATTCTGATCGTGCTGGCGGTCTCCTTTATCAGTCTGGGCTGGCGTACCGGTACGGTGGTGGCGCTGTCCATACCGCTGGTGCTGGCGATCACGTTCTTCATGATGAAGCTGTTCGGCATTGATTTGCAGCGCATCTCGCTGGGTGCGCTGGTGATCGCACTCGGTTTGCTGGTGGACGATGCCATCATCGCCGTGGAAATGATGGTGGTGAAAATGGAGCAGGGCTGGGATCGTGTCAAGGCGGCCACGTTTGCCTATACCTCGACGGCTTTCCCCATGCTGACCGGCACCCTGATTACCGCTGCCGCCTTCACGCCTGTGGGCTTTTCCAAGTCGGCCGCCAGCGAATACACCTTCTCGATTTTTGCCGTGGTGACCATCGCATTGCTGGTGTCCTGGCTGGTTGCGGTGCTGTTCACGCCCTATCTCGGCTATAAGTTGCTGGACCCGAAAAAACTCATTGCAAAAGCCCAAAGACATGGCGAAGATATTTACGACACGCCCTTCTATCGTCGTTTTCGCGCGCTGGTGGAATGGTGTCTGCGCAATCGCTGGAAGGTGATAGCGGCGACGCTGCTGTTGTTTGTCTTGTCCATCGTGGCTTTTGGCAAGGGTGTGCAAAAGCAGTTTTTCCCGTCTTCCAGTCGCCTGGAGCTGATGGTGGATGTGTGGCTGCCGCAAGGCGCATCGCTCAGGGCGACCCGGCATGAAGTCGAGCGCATCGAACGCTTGCTCAAAGGCGATCCTGCCGTGAATACTTTCTCGTGCTACATCGGCAACAGTGCGCCGCGCTTCTTTCTGTCGCTGGACGTCAAATTGTTCAGTGATAACTATGCACAGTGCGTGATTCTGACCAAAGACATCACAGCACGCGAGACGCTCAAGCACAGGCTGGAACAAATATTTACTTCTGCCGAGGGAGGGTTTACCCATATCCATCCTCATGTGGTGAGGCTGGAAAATGGCCCGCCGGTCGGCTATCCGGTGCAGTTCCGCGTCAGCGGTAACGATGTCGAACAGGTGCGCAGCATTGCAGATCAGGTGTCCATATTGATGCGTGCCAACCCGCATTTGCAGGATGTCAGCTTCGACTGGAATGAAAAGGTGAAAAGCGTGCGCATCGTCGTGGATCAGGACAAGGCGCGCATCCTCGGCACCTCCAGTAACGACATTGCGCGTGCCTTGCAAGGCTGGATGAATGGCATTGCGCTTACCCAGTACCGCGAGGGCGACCAGTTGATCGACGTGGTGTTCAGAGGCGAGCGAACATCGGGCGAGGTGCAGCGTACGCTGGATCGTTTGCCCGATCTGGATATTCCGCTGGCAAATGGCGCTCATGTGCCGCTGGCGCAACTCGCCCGTCTGGTGCCCGTGCTGGAAGAGGGTATCATCTGGCGGCGTCACCGCACGCCGACCATGACAGTGCTGGCCGACATGAGTGACAAGACCCAGCCCGCAACGGTCTCTGCACAACTGAACGCACAGCTGGAAACGCTGCGCGCCAGTCTGCCTGCAGGCTATCGCATCGAAATGGGTGGCAGTGTCGAGGAGTCTGCCAAGGGCGAGACGGCGATCAAGGCGGTGGTGCCGATGATGCTGGTGGGCGTGATTACCTTGCTGATGATACAACTGCAAAGCATCAGTCGCACCCTCATCGTGCTGCTCACCGCGCCACTGGGCCTGATCGGCGTGACCGCGTCGTTATTGCTGTTTCAGGTGCCGTTCGGCTTCGTCGCCAATCTCGGCTTCATCGCGCTGGCGGGAATGATCATGCGCAATTCGGTCATCCTGGTGGATCAAATCCGCCAGGATGAGGAAGAGGGTAAATCCCGCTGGGAAGCTATCGTCAGTTCCACCGTGCGCCGCTTCCGCCCGATCACCTTGACCGCCGCCGCCGCCATTCTGGCGATGATTCCGCTTACCCGTCAGGTGTTCTGGGGCCCGATGGCGGTCACCATCATGGGCGGACTGGTGGTCGCCACCCTGCTTACCTGCTTGTTCCTGCCCGCGCTGTATGCGGCGTGGTTCAGGGTCAGGGAAGAGTGAAAAACAGGCAGGCAGCCCCAGCCGTGAAAGCAGGTTTGCATCCGCGCAATCCACATCGGGGGCGTTATGACTTCCAGCAGCTCATTGCCGCCAGTCCGGAACTGGCGGCATTCGTGTCGCCCAATGCGCATGGCGACGAGTCGATAGATTTCGCCGATCCGCTTGCGGTGAAAGCGCTCAATCGCGCGTTGCTGAAGCAGGAGTATGGTATTGCGGGATGGGATATCCCGGCGCAGTACCTGTGTCCGCCGATACCGGGCAGGGCGGATTATCTGCATTACCTTGCCGATCTGCTGGCTGACGGCGGCGTCATTCCGCGCGGTGATGCCATACGGGTGCTCGACATCGGCACGGGTGCGAACGTTATCTATCCGCTGATCGGTCACGGCGCTTACGGCTGGCAGTTTGTCGGTGCCGACATTGATCCGGTCGCACTAGACAATGCGCAACGCATCCTGGATGCAAACAGCAGTTTGAACGAGGGCATCGAATTGCGTTTGCAGGCGTCGCCCGGCGCAATTTTCAGAGGCATCGTTCAGCCGGATGAGCGCTTTGATCTTACCCTGTGCAATCCGCCTTTTCATGCCTCGCTTGCCGAAGCCAATGCGGGTTCGCAGCGCAAATGGAAAAATCTCGGCAAACAGAACGCCGGAAAACCACTGCTGAATTTCGGCGGGCAGGGCGCGGAGCTGTGGTGTGAGGGGGGCGAGGAGGCCTTCGTGCGCAGCATGATAGAAGAGAGCGCACTGTTTGCCGAGCGCTGCCTCTGGTTCACCACGCTGATTTCGAAATCCGCGACCTTGCCCGCTGTTTATCGTGCGTTGAAGCAGGCGGGGGCGACGGACAGCAGGACGATAGCTATGGCGCAAGGACAGAAAAAAAGCCGTATCGTGGCCTGGACTTTCCAGAACGAAGACCAGCAACGTCTGTGGCGCAGCTCGCGCCGGAAATAAAAACACGCGTCAGCTTGTTGCCTGTTCGTGTTGCGCATCAATTCGGGCCAGTCGGGCCGCATCCCTCTGCTATCATATTGCCATGCTCAATATACTAAACATGACTTATCTGCAGGGTGGCGTCCCCCTGCTCCAGCAGGCGAATTTGCAGGTGTACGCCAACCAGAGCATCGGGCTGGTCGGGAAGAACGGTTGCGGAAAGTCCACCCTGTTTCGCCTGATACGCGGTGAAATCAATCCGGAAAGCGGCGAAGTTTCACTGCAAAGCGGTAAGACGCTGGCCTATGTCGAACAGGAAATAGAAAATTCCGATCAGGCTGCACTTGAATTCGTACTCGACGGTGATGTGCAATTGCGCCAGCTGGAAAAGATTCTCATCAAGGAACAGCACGACACGGCGTGGTTTGAAGCACAGCAGCACTTCGAGGCGATCGACGGTTACGGCGCGCCGGCGCGTGCCGCGCAGTTGCTCAACGGCCTGGGCTTTGCTACGGACAGCCTGGTGCGCCCGGTGAGCAGTTTTTCTGGCGGCTGGCGCATGCGCCTGAATCTGGCGCGTGCGCTGATGCACAGGGCGGATTTGCTGCTGCTGGACGAGCCGACCAATCACCTCGATCTGGAAGCCATCCTTTGGCTGGAGCAGTATCTGTCACGCTATCCGGGCAGCATACTGCTGGTGTCGCATGACAGGGAATTCCTCAATGCCACCGTCAATCGCATTGCCCACGTACATGATGGCGTGATCGACTGCTATGCAGGGGACTACGATGACTTCGAACGCGCCCGTGCCGAAAAAATTGCCCAACAGAACCAGGCGTTCCAGACGCAGCAGCTGAAAATCGCGCATCTGGAAGACTTCGTGCGGCGCTTTCGTGCTCAGGCAACCAAGGCTAAGCAGGCGCAAAGCCGCGTCAAGGCGCTGGAACGGCTCACGCGCATTGCGCCCGCCCACATTACCGACGGACATTTCGAGCTGGAGATTGAAGCGCCTGAGCGCAGTCCCGATTTGCTGATGCGTCTGGACAACATGGGTTTTGCCTATGGCGAAAAAAGTTTGTTTAAAAACATGAACATGGTGCTGCGTGCCGGTGCGCGCATCGCCCTGCTGGGCCCGAATGGAGCCGGTAAATCCACGCTGATCAAGTTGCTGGTGGGGGAGTTGCAACCTACTTCGGGCAGGCTGGATATCACGCCCGACATTCGCATCGGCTATTTTGCCCAGCATCAACTGGAAAATCTCGATAGTGCGGCCACGCCGTTACAACACATGGAGCGCATTGCACCCAAGGAAACCACGCTGGCGCTGCGCACCTTTCTCGGTCGCTTCGGTCTGGCCGGCAACGCCGAGGACAGGCCGGTAGCGAGTTTTTCCGGTGGTGAAAAAAGCCGTCTGGCGCTTGCGCTGCTGGCCTGGCAAAAGCCCCATCTGCTGCTGCTCGATGAGCCGACCAATCACCTCGATCTGGATATGCGCGATGCGCTTACTATTGCGCTGGAAGAATACGCGGGCGCGGTGGTGATTGTCTCGCACGACCGCAGTCTGATTCGCGCGGTGGCCGATGAGTTGTGGCTGGTGGCCGATGGCGAGGCCAGCTTGTTTGACGGTGATCTGGACGATTACAAGAGCTGGATAGAGGCGCGCCGTCCGCGCGAGGCGGTTCAGGCCAAACCGGTCAAGCCAGCCCAGGTCGCGGCGGCCAGGCCGAATAAGAAGGCGCTGCAAAGCAGGCGCACCAAGCTGGAGCTTGAGCTCAACAAGGCGCAGGGCGAACTGACCGAAATCAACAGGCAGTTGGGCGATCCGGATACCTATGCCAATTGCAGCAACGATTTTATCGCCAGCCTGAATACACGGCGCGAAATCGTGCAGGCCAGAGTCGATGAACTCGAAGAAGGCTGGCTGGAGCTGGAACTGGCGCTGGAAGCATAAGGTGCGTTTGCGCCGCCATCAGCTTTGTCATTGTCTGTGCAATGTGGTTTAATCGCGCCCATGAAATTTCCCTTTGAAAACGTTGCGCTGATCGGTAAGCATAAGTCGCCCGAAGTCGCTGTGCACTTGCTGCGTTTGGCGGATTTTTTGTCTGCCAGGGGCTTGGGTGTGGTGGTGGATGAACTGACCGCCGAGCTGCTCACGGATAATCCCTATCCGGCAATGGCGCTGGCGGACATGGCCGCTGTGACGGATCTGGCGATCGTGATGGGGGGGGACGGCACGATGTTGAATATTGCGCGCACCTTTTCGCCGCATCATGTGCCGTTGATCGGCGTAAATCAGGGAAGGCTGGGTTTTCTGACGGACCTTACTCCGGAAAATATGCTGGACAGCATAGAGGCCATGCTGGACGGACGGTTTGTCACCGAACAGCGGTTATTGTTGTCGGCACGCGTGTTGCGCGGCGAGGTCGAAGTATTCAGCGGTCTGGCCTTCAACGAAGTGGTGGTGCATCGCAGCAATATCAGCAGCATGGTGGAATTCGAAGTGCGCATCGACGGCCAGTATCTGTACAACCAGCGTGCCGATGGGCTGATTGTCGCCACACCGACGGGTTCAACCGCTTACGCAATGTCGGCTGGCGGTCCGATTTTGCATCCCGGGCTCGAAGTGCTGGAGCTGGTGCCCATCTGTCCGCATACCCTGAGCAATCGCCCGATTGTGGTGAATAGCCTGTCAGTGCTGGAAATTTTGATGCATCGCACCGACGATATTCGCGTACGTCTGGACAGTCATAGCAGCTTCGATATGCAGTTACATGACAAGATTGTCGTGACCCGTCACCCCGACCACGCCTGTCTGCTGCATCCGATGGGGCATAGTTACTACACTACGCTGCGCGAAAAACTGCTCTGGAACCAGGCGCTCTAATGTCTGAATCATATCAATGCTGAAGTTTTTAAGTCTGCGTGACTTTGTCATCGTATCGGCGCTGGAGCTGGAATTCAGTGCCGGTTTTACTGCGCTGACCGGTGAGACGGGTGCGGGAAAATCCATACTGATAGATGCCTTGTCTCTGGCTTTGGGCGAGCGCGGCGATGCGACCATGGTGCGCAATGGTTGTGAGCGCGCCGAAATCAC
Organism: Gallionella sp.; assembly: GCA_030652475.1. Classification (GTDB taxonomy): domain Bacteria; phylum Pseudomonadota; class Gammaproteobacteria; order Burkholderiales; family Gallionellaceae; genus Gallionella. The sequence goes on from JAUSAO010000098.1 coordinate 76,205, forward strand.
CGCAGAATTTGACGTGCGCGCATTGCCCGAGGCGCGAGTCTGGCTGAAGGAACAGGAGTTGGAAGGAGATGAAGGGATATGTCTGATGCGGCGCTTGCTGGATGCGGGCGGACGTTCGCGCGGCTTTATTAACGGACGCAGTGCGACCTTGCAGCAGATGCGCGAAGCGGGTGAGTTGCTGCTGAATATTCACGGTCAGCATGCGCATCAATCGCTGTTGCGACCGGAAGCGCAACGCACCCTGCTGGATGGTTATGCCGGTTTGCAGGCGCGTGCCGTAGAGGTGGCGCTGGGTTATCGCGACTGGCAGACCTTGCAAAACCGTCGAATCGCCTTGAGCGAAAATTCGCAGGCCATGGCTGCTGAACGCGAGTTGCTGCTATTTCAGCGTAATGAACTGGAAGGCCTGGCCTTCAACGTAGCGGAATGGGAGGAGTTGCAGACCGACTATGCGCGTCTGACGCACGCGGCGAGTCTGCTGGAGACTGCCGCGTTTGGCATCGAGACATTGAGCGAGGCGGATACCGCCTGCCTTGCGCAACTGAACGCGCTGATGGCGCGTTTGCGTGGCAGCATGGAACATGATGCCGCTCTGGCTGAAACGCTGCGCCTGCTGGAAAGCGCTCAGGTGGAATTGCAGGAGGCGGTGTATGCCCTGCGTCATTATCAGCAGCATCTGGATACCGATCCGCAGCAAATAAAAGAAAAAGAACAACGTATTCAATACGTTATGGATATGGCACGCAAGTATCGTGTTATGCCGGAACGCCTGGACGAAGTGTTGCAGCAGGTCGTCATGCGCCTGACGGAGTTGGGTGACGAAGCCGATATTGCGGCCGTGGCGCAACAGGAAAATGCCGCGCGACAATGCTACCTGGATAGCGCCCAGCTGTTGAGTCACGCGCGCCAACTGGCCGCTACAAATTTATCGCGGGAAATTACCGCCGCGATGCAGAAACTGGCGATGCAGGGCGGCAGCTTTGCCGTGGCATTGCTGCCGCTGACCGAAGGCAATGGCTATGGCCTGGAGACGATAGAATTTCAGGTTGCCGCCAACCCGGGCGTGCCGCCGCGCAGCATGGCGCGTGTCGCATCGGGTGGCGAACTGTCGCGCATCAGCCTGGCGATACAGGTCGCCACCAGTCAGCTTGCCAGCGTGCCGACGCTGATTTTTGATGAGGTGGACAGCGGGATTGGCGGACGTGTGGCCGAGATCGTCGGCCTGCTGCTCAAACAACTGGGCCGGGATTATCAGGTGCTATGTGTCACTCATCTGCCGCAAGTGGCGGCGATGGCGGATGGGCAGTGGCAGGTCAGCAAGGCGGTGGAAGACGGCGTTACCCTGAGCCGTATCGAGGTGCTGGGCGACGAGCAGCGCATCGAAGAAATTGCACGCATGCTGGGGGGGGTAAAGATCACCGAAACCACACGCAAACATGCGGCGGAGATGCTGGGCGTGGCGGCTTGAGGTATTATGCAGCGGCTTTTGGAAATTACGAGACTATAGACCATGCGCTTTAAAATAATTTTACTTTCCCTGATGCTGGCCTCATGCGGCAACTTTTCTGTGTCCTTGCCCTCGCCGTACAAAATGGATGTCCGTCAGGGGAATTTTGTGACTGCGGAAATGCGCGACAAGCTGAAAATTGGCATGTCACGCGCTCAAGTGCGCTATGTGCTGGGTATGCCGATGATCAGCGATGCGTTTCACGCTAATCGTTGGGATTATGTCTACCGTTTGGAGCAGCGTGGCAAGCTGGTCGAGCAGCAACGCCTGACGTTGTATTTCGACGGCGACAATCTGGCGCGCATAGACGACAGCGGACTCACTGTCAAGGCTGCACCCGTGGCGCCTGAAGCCGATAAATAATGCGGATCAAATAGCTATTCTCCTGAAGGAATAAATATATGAGCAAAATTAAAATCGCTATCGCTGGCAGCAGCGGACGCATGGGCAAAGTGTTGTTGGAATGCGTCGCGCAGGCCGATGATCTGGAGCTGCATGCCGCGCTGGAACACGGCGGCAGCGCGATGCTGGGACGCGATGCGGGTGAATTGTCCGGCGCGCCCTGCGGCGTGAAGATCAGTGCCGATGTGGAAGCCGCCTTGCAGGGCGCAGATGTACTGATCGATTTCACCCGGCCTGAAGGGACGCTGCATCATCTGGATATTTGCCGCAAGCTGGGCGTAAATATGGTGATCGGCACGACAGGATTCAACGCGCAGCAAAAGGCGCAGCTAGGTGGCGCGGCGCAGGATATCGGTGTCGTGTTCGCCCCCAACATGAGCGTAGGGGTGAATCTGGTGTTCAAGTTGCTGGAAACTGCCTCGCGCGTGTTGTCCGAAGGTTACGATATCGAGATCATCGAAGCCCATCATCGTCATAAGGTGGATGCGCCTTCCGGTACGGCGCTGGGCTTGGGTGAAGTGGTCGCACGTACGCTGGGACGCGATCTGGCGGCATGCGCCGTGTATGGCCGTGAAGGGGTGACGGGTGAACGCGATCCGTCCACCATCGGCTTCGCCACTGTGCGCGGCGGCGACATCGTCGGCGACCATACCGTGCTGTACGCGGGTATAGGCGAACGCATCGAAATCACCCACAAAGCCAGCAGTCGCGCCACCTTCGCGCTGGGCGCGCTGCGCGCCGCCCGTTTCCTGAAAGCTCATCCTGCGGGGATGTACGATATGCAGGATGTGCTGGAACTGAAATAACTGCAATATTTATAGTAAGTTATTGATATATAAATATATTATGCTGAACCTTGGCGCTCCAGTGAATTTGTATGCTAATTAATTGTGCCGCCTATCAGGACGGGATCAAGCTGGCTGACATTTCTGTCGAGGCGATCAGCGATTATCTTGAACGCAAGGATTGTTTCGTCTGGGTGGCACTCAGCGACACGACTGAAGATGAACTCGAAAAGATGCAGGAGGAATTCGGCCTGCATGATCTGGCGATTGAGGATGCGCGTCACGGTCATCAGCGCCCCAAGGTCGAGGAATACGGCGATACCTTGTTTGTCGCGATGCATCTGTTGGATGACGCCGAAGCAGAGGTGGGCGAGGTCAATGTCTTCGTCGGAGTCAATTTCCTGCTTTCTATTCGCAATCGCAATAAGCGGACTTTTATCGGGGTGCGCGAACGCTGTGAACGCGAACCGCAGTTGCTGCGGCTGGGCTCGGGGTTCGTACTTTATGCGCTGATGGACGCTGTGGTAGATCGCTATTTCCCGGTGATCGACGATCTGGAGTCGCAACTGGAATCCATTGAGGAGCGCCTCTTCGACAAGGGCGCTACGCTGGACAATATCGCGCAACTCTACGGACTCAAGCGCAAACTCGCCGTGCTTAAGCATGCGGCCATGCCGCTGATGGAAGCGACCGGAAAGCTGCACGGCGGACGCGTCCCGCCGGTCTGTGCCACCACTCAGGAATATTTCCGTGATGTCTATGATCACCTGACGCGCATCAACGCCACGATAGACGGTATGCGTGAAACCATAACCACGGCCATCATGGTTTGCCAGTCTGCCGTGTCCATGGAACAGAATGAAGTTAATAAACGGCTGGCTGCCTGGGCTGGTATCTTCGCCGTCGCTACCGCTTTTGTCGGTATTTGGGGCATGAATTTTCAGTACATGCCGGAGCTGGGGTGGAAATACGGTTATCCGCTGGCGTTGCTGGTGATTGCGGTGACTTGCGGGGGGTTGTACTACCGGTTCAGACGTTCGGGCTGGCTTTAGGGGGTCATTCACGTGTCTGCCGACAGGCAGGCTTGCTCTTGTTAAAACACCAGTATCTTGATCCCGATCAGGATCAGCACCGTCCCGCCGAAGATTTCTGCACGGCTCTCCAGCCAGGTGCCACTATTTTCGCCTATCCGGACGCCGGCCCAACTGAAAGCGAAGGTTGTTACGCCTATGATCAGGCAGGCCAGCCAGGCATTGACTTCCAGCAGGGTCAGGCTGAAACCTGCGGCCATTGCATCTATGCTGGTCGCGATGGCCAGTATCAGCATCATCTTGTTGGTGATGGCGGTGATAGCTTCTTCTATGCCTTCTTGCAGACCTTCATAAATCATTTTGGCGCCTATCAGTAACAGCAGCCCGAAAGCTATCCAGTGGGCATAGGTATCGACCCAGCCCAGTACGCCTTTGCCGCCCAGATAGCCCAGAAAGGGCATCAATGCCTGAAAAACACCAAAGAAAAGACCTGCCTTCAATCCCAGCCCGCGGGTGTTTCCTTTTGAACCCAGTCCGATGGAAACGGCGAATGCGTCCATGCTCAGCGCGATGGCTAAAACGATTACTTCAAACATTTCGATGCTTTCCTGTGCGGTGGGTTGACGCTGCGTTGCGGGTGTAGAACCGGATTGTACAGCGCGGAAAGATTGCTTTTTCAGTTGCATGAGTGATGCGCTCACAAATTTACCGCGCTTGTGCTTCATAAACCCGCCTATCAACACGCAGCCTGTCTCACTCATGCAAAAAGTCCGGCAGGCTGCTAGAATCCGTGCTTTGCAACTGACCCCCTCAAAGGAATTCGAATATGTCCATGTCCGACCGCGACGGTTTTATCTGGTATGACGGCAAACTGGTGCCCTGGCGCGATGCTACTACCCATGTGCTGACGCACACTTTGCACTATGGTATGGGTGTATTTGAAGGGGTGCGCGCCTATAAGGCAGCCGAAGGAACTGCGATTTTCCGTCTGGAAGACCATACCAACCGCCTGTTCAATTCCGCACATATCTTCCAGATGAAGATGCCCTGGGACAAGGAAACCATCAACGAGGCGCATCGTGAGGTGGTACGCGCCAACAATCTGGAATCCTGCTACATCCGTCCGATCTGCTTCTACGGCTCCGAGGCGATGGGCATTGCTGCGACCACGCTGTCCACTCATGTGGCGATTGCCGCCTGGCCGTGGGGCGCGTATCTGGGCGACGAGGGTATGCAGAAAGGTATCCGCGTCAAGACCTCCAGTTTTACCCGTCACCATGTGAACGTGAACATGTGCCGCGCCAAGTCGGTGACGACTTACGCGAATTCGATTTTGGCGCATCAGGAAGTCGCCAATGACAACTACGACGAAGCGCTGCTGCTGGACGTCGATGGCTATGTGGCCGAAGGCGCGGGCGAGAACATCTTCATCGTCAAGAAGGGCAAGCTGTACACACCGGATCTGACTTCCTGTCTGGAAGGCATCACGCGCGAGTCCGTGATTACGCTGGCCAAAGAGATGGGCATAGAGGTGATCGAGAAGCGCATCACGCGCGACGAAATCTATTGCGCCGAAGAAGCGTTCTTTACCGGCACGGCCGCAGAAGTTACGCCGATCCGCGAACTCGACCAGCGCACCATAGGTTCAGGTTCACGCGGGCCGATCACAACCGTGTTGCAACAGGCTTTCTTCGATTGCGTTGCAGGTAAACATCCGCTGCACACCGACTGGTTGAGCTACATCTAACGACAAACTCGCGCAGCGTATCCTTGTCACCCTCGCCTGCTTCGCGGGATAACCAGCGACTTGGCTATCGTTTTTTGATAGCTTAGTCGAATGGCTAGTGGTTTTATCAGAGGGCGGGGTGAGGGAAACGGGCATGACGGAATATACAATCAAGGGCAGCTACCTTGCCCGTTTTAAGGAGATCGCCGTGAGCACTATCACCCAGCGTTACGTTGAAATAACCGCGCATGATTTGCCGCTGACCTGCCCGATGCCGGGCATGAATCTGTGGAGCGCACATCCCAAGGTCGCACTTGCGCTGAATCACGAAGGCGAGGCGCATTGCCCGTATTGCGGAACGCGTTACAGGTTTAAAGGCGAGTTGCCCAAGTCGCATCACTGATCCTACCCATTCGTGAGTTCCGTCATTCCGGCACATAAGTAGTGACTTTGCAATCGTTTCTTGATTGCTTAGTCAATACTTAGGGAAGCGCTGATTTATTCGGTTTTGTCGTTCCCGCGAAGGCGGGAACCCAGTTAAATAAAGGCACTGGATCCCCGCCTTCGCGGGGATGACAAATAAATCAGTATCTCCTTAGTGGTTTCATCAGGCGGGAATCCAGCGGTCTGAACGGTATACGCCAGCCAGAACGAATGGCTCTTGCTTCACCAACGACGATGCGTTTGATATGCAAAAAATACTGATCATCGGGCCTAGCTGGGTGGGGGACTGCATGCTGATGCAGCCGATGCTGATGCGCCTCAAACAGCGCCATCCCGACTGCCTGATCGACGTGCTCGCACCGCCCTGGACGCTAGCGCTGCTGCGCGCAATGCCGGAAGTCAATCAAGCCATCATTAATCCCTTTCCGCACGGTGCGCTGAATCTTAAAGCGCGCCACCGGCTGGGTGTCGAACTGCGTGCAGCACACTACGATCAGGCTATCGTGCTGCCCAATTCGTTGAAATCGGCGCTGCTGCCGTTCTTCGCCAACATTCCGTTGCGCACCGGCTTTGTCGGCGAGTTGCGCTATGGCCTGCTTAACGATGCACGCAAGCTGGACAAAACAGTATTGCCGCTGATGGTGGAACGCTTCGCTTATTTAGCGGAAGAGCGGGATGGAGAAATTCCACGCCCGCTGGTCAATCCGAAATTGAGTGTTTCAGTGGAACAGCGCGATGACACGCTGAATAAACTCGGACTGACGACGGATCAGCCCGTCGCGGTATTTTGTCCGGGCGCGGAATACGGCCCGGCCAAACGCTGGCCGGTGGCGTATTACGCCGAAACCGCGCAGCGGCTGCACGACCTGGGTTACGCCGTCTGGCTGATCGGTTCTGCGAAAGACAAAGAAGTCGCAGAAAAAATCTTCGCTCTGGGCAACAAGAGCGCGCGCAATCTGTGCGGCAGCACCGACCTGACCGATGCCATCGCGATTCTGTCCTGCGCGCAACTGGTCATCAGCAACGACTCCGGGCTGATGCATCTGGCTGCCGCCCTCGACCGTCCGATGCTCGCGCTGTTCGGTTCCAGCAGCCCGCAATTCACCCCGCCGCTGTCCGCCGCCGCACAGGTCGTCAAACTCGACATAAAGTGCAGCCCCTGCTTCAAACGCGAATGTCCCCTAGGGCATTTCAACTGCATGAATCAGCTCACGCCCGACCGGGTCTGGGAAAAGATTCAAAAGGTCATTCCCGTCAATTAGCACTGAAAGCGATTTTAGCAATGATGCCCCCCCAGGAAATCTTCAAGGCTTACGACATACGCGGCATAGTGGGAAAGACGCTGACCCCGGAAATTGTCGAAGCTATCGGCCATGCGATCGGCTCGGAAGCCGCCGCACGCGGACAGCACACTATCGCCATCGGCCGCGACGGCCGCCTGTCCGGACCGGAACTGCTCGCAGCACTGGCGCGCGGCATACAGAAAAGCGGTATCAACGTGATTGATGTCGGCTGTGTCGCAACGCCGATGGCCTATTTCGCCGCCTTTCATCTGAGCACCGACTGCGCGGTGATGCTCACCGGCAGCCACAATCCGCCCGACTACAACGGCATCAAGATCGTGCTGAACAAGGAGGCGCTGTCGGGCGAGGCGATACAGGCACTGCGCGTGCGCATCGAGCAGGACAACTTCAGTCACGGTGCCGGCAGTTACAGGCAACAGGAGATCGGCGCGGCCTACATCGCACGCATTGCATCCGACATTAAACTGGCGCGCCCGATGAAGATCACCGTCGATTGCGGCAACGGCGTGGCCGGCGCGTATGTCGCCGAGCTGTACCGGCAGTTGGGCTGTACCGTTGAAGAGCTGTACTGCGAAGTGGACGGACGCTTCCCCAACCATCATCCCGATCCGTCCGACCCGCGCAATCTGCAGGACCTGATCGCGGCATTGCGCGACAACGACAGCGAATTGGGCTTTGCCTTTGACGGCGACGGTGACCGTCTGGGGGTAGTCACCAAGGACGGAACCATCATCTACCCGGATCGTCAGCTAATGCTGTTCGCCGCGGATCTGTTGAGCCGCAAGCCGGGTGCGGAAATTATCTTCGACATCAAGTCCACGCGCAACCTGTTCGGCTGGATACGCAAGCATGGCGGCAAGCCGACTATCTGGAAGACCGGGCATTCGCTGATCAAGGCCAAGATGAAAGAGACCGGCGCCTTGCTGGCGGGCGAGATGACGGGTCACCTGTTCTTCGTGGAACGCTGGTATGGCTTCGACGACGGGCTGTATGGCGGCGCGCGCCTGCTGGAGATTTTAAGCCGGACAGACGATCCGGGCGCGGTGCTCAAGGCGTTGCCGGATGCCTGCTGCACGCCCGAGCTGCACGCGCATACCCGCGAAGGCGAGAATCACAGTCTGCTGGCACAACTCAGGGAAACGGCGGACTTCACCGATGCGCTTGAGATCATCACTCTCGACGGACTGCGCGTGGAATATGCCGACGGATTCGGTCTGGCCCGCCCCTCCAACACCACGCCGGTGATCATGCTGCGTTTCGAAGCCGACAACGAAGCCGCGCTGCAACGCATACAGAACGACTTCCGCCGCATATTCACAAAGGCCGCACCACATCTGCAACTGCCGTTCTGAATACCGCTCGACATATCGATCGAAAGTTGCCCACGGCAGGAAATCCATTATTTGGGCGAAAAGCGTCTTGCCAGTATTCATGGCATCCTCCGGGAAAAATCCCGAAATTTTGCCCGAATCGCGGTCGGCTTGAATTCAAATCGACACCACCCTTTATCGCTCGCAATCCCGCGTCAATAATGGCTTGCAGCGTTTCGGGTCGTCAATTAACCGGACACCAGTGATTAATTATGGCAAGAAATGGATTTTAGATTTTGAAAGAAACCTATCATTGACTACAATGGGTATGACAGGCAGCTTTGGGTTTATTGTTTTGAAAAACTCCTTTTCCCACCCGAATAGAAAAATTCTAGCCGCATGGGGCGATTTTGTTTTTTTCGATATGGGCAGGTACTGCACACTCATAAACTCAACCACGATCTTAAAAATATCCCGCCACTTGTTCCGTAATTGCCGTTTTTGGTTACACTTCGTGAACGACTGCTGTGTCTCGAAAGCTGCCGTTTAACATTTGGGTAATTCGATACTCAACGAGAGATGCGTAATATACTTTAACTATCCTTCTATCAAGTTGCGACTGAATTTACATGAACAAATTTATTACTTTTGAAGGTGTGGACGGGGCGGGCAAGAGCACGCATCTGGCGTGGTTTGCCGATGCCCTGCGGCAGCGTGGCGGGGAGGTGATCGTGACCCGCGAACCGGGCGGGACGCCGTTGGGCGAGCAACTGCGCGAAATGCTGCTGAACCAGCCCATGAGTATCGGTACGGAAGCGCTGTTGATGTTTGCAGCGCGTCTTGAACATGTCGAGCAGGTCATCAAGCCTGCATTGGCTGCCGGCAAGTGGGTGATTTCCGATCGTTTTTCCGATGCCAGCTTTGCCTATCAGGGCGGCGGTCGCGGCATGGACTGGGAAAAATTGCGCCAGCTTGAGCAGTGGGTGCATGCTGATTTGCAGCCGGATCTGACGCTGTTTTTCGATGTGCCGGTGGAAGTGGCCAGGCTGCGTCTGGCGAACAACGTGTCGCTGGATCGCTTTGAGCAGGAGCAGGACGCGTTCTTCGAGCGTGTGCGCGCCGGGTATCACCGGCGTGTGGCAGAAAATCCGCAACGCTATGCGGTGATCGATGCGGCGCAGACGCTAGCGGCGGTACAGCAGCAGTTAGTCGCAATCATTGAGTCGATTTGAATATGAGTGAACTTTATCCCTGGCAGCAAGATGACTGGGTGCGATTGCAAGCCTTGCGCGCACGCGCCTCGCAGGGATTGTTGTTTCAGGGGCAGAAGGGCGTGGGCAAGCTCAGTCTGGCGCTGAACTTCGCCCGTGCCTTGCTGTGCCGACAACCGCTGGATAATGGCTTTGCCTGTGGCGTGTGCCCCTCGTGTCACTGGTTTCTTCAGGACACGCATCCGGATTTTCGTTTTTTGCAGCCCGAATCCGAAACCGAGGAAGTCGAAGCAGGCAAAAAGCCCAGTCGTCAGATTTCCGTGGATCAGATTCGTGGGCTGGCCGATTTTCTGGGCATGAGCGCGCATCAGGGCGGTCGGCGGGTGGTTATCATTCACCCGGCGGAAGCCATGAATGCCAACGCGGCCAACGCGTTGCTGAAGAGTCTGGAAGAGCCTCCCGCCGGTCTGTTGTTCATTCTGGTGACGCACAAGCCGCAGCAGTTGCTGCCTACCCTGCTAAGCCGCTGTCTGGCCTTTGGTCTGGCTGCGCCGGACGCACCCGCGGCTACGCGCTGGCTGGCGGGGCAGGGAGTGAAGCATCCCGCCGATGCGCTGGCGGTTGCCGGATTTTCGCCCTTGCAGGCGCTGCTGGGCGCGGCACAGAACGGTATTGAAGCGCGCGATAAGTTGTTGCGCGGCATAAAACAACCCGCAGTGCTGGATGTGTTCGCGCTGACCGATGCCTTGCAGAAGACCGAGCAGGTGCAGGTGGTGCAGTGGTTGCAGCAATGGAGTCATGACCTGACTTCGATGAAGCTTACGGGGCGCTTGCGTTATCATCCGGCAGATGAGGAGCTTATTCGGAAACTGGTTGCGCCGCTTGACCCGCTGAATCTGGTGCGCCTGCAAAAATATCTGCAAACGGCGAAACGCGAATCGCAACACACACTGAATCCCAAGCTTTTTATCGAGTCGCTTTTATTTACCTATTGTCAATTGATGCACGTATAGCCATGCCTTTTATAGATTCTCATTGCCATATCAATTTCCACGAGTTGTCAGAAAATATCGGCGACGTGCTGGCCAGAATGCAGCAGAACGATGTGCTGAGTGCGTTATGCGTTTCGGTCAATCTGGCCGGTTTCCCGCAAGTGCTCAAACTCGCTGAAGATTATCCGAATATTTATGCATCGGTGGGCGTACATCCGGATTACGAGGATGTCGAAGAGCCGACTGTCGAACATCTGGTCGCATTGGCCGGGCATCCGAAAATTATCGCGATAGGCGAGACGGGGCTGGATTATTACCGTCTGAGCGGTGATCTGGATTGGCAGCGCGAACGCTTTCGCAATCACATCCGCGCTGCGCGCATATGCGGCAAACCGCTGATTATTCATACGCGCAGCGCTGCCGAGGATACGCTGCGCATCATGGCGGAGGAAGGAGCGTCGGAGGCGGGCGGTGTGATGCATTGCTTCACCGAGAGTTGGGAAGTGGCGGAAGCCGCGCTGGCTATGGGGTTTTATATCTCGTTTTCCGGCATTGTTACCTTTAAGAACGCCCTGCAGATCAAGGATGTCGCGCGGCGCGTACCACTGGAACGCATGCTGATCGAGACAGACGCACCTTACCTCGCACCTGTGCCTTATCGCGGTAAGCTCAATCAACCGGCCTATGTGAAACATGTGGCCGAAGAAATTGCCTTGTTGCGCGGCATCAGCGCGGAGGAAGTGGGTTTGCGCACCAGTGAGAACTTTGCGCGCTTATTTGGCGTGTAGCGCGCAAAAAATCTTGACAGAAATCCTGAACCCCCTATAATTCGCGCCTCGCAATGCGGGAGTAGCTCAGTTGGTAGAGCGATACCTTGCCAAGGTATAGGTCGAGAGTTCGAGCCTCTTCTCCCGCTCCAGTTTTACTGGAGTTTAGTTTCACGTTTTGCGATGCTCCAATGCGGGAGTAGCTCAGTTGGTAGAGCGATACCTTGCCAAGGTATAGGTCGAGAGTTCGAGCCTCTTCTCCCGCTCCACATTCAAGGGAAAGCATCAGGCTTTCCCTTATTTATTTCAAAGCGTGTTTTGAAGCACGGTGCGTTAGCAAATCGGTTATGCCCCGGATTGCAAATCCGGTTAGCCCAGTTCGACTCTGGGACGCACCTCCAAAAATAGACCCGCCCGGGTGGTGAAATTGGTAGACACAACGGACTTAAAATCCGTCGGGGAGCGATCTCCGTACCGGTTCGATTCCGGTCCTGGGCACCAAAAAAATAAAAGTAAGCAAAAAGTAAGCATTTCATTTGAAACGGGCATAAAAAGCCGCCTGACTGTCAGCAGTGCAAGCGGCTTCATAACCTGGTTTGGCGGGCAAGTATGCAGCGAGTAAAACGGTTAAGCCGCTTTGAGCGACTGATAATAAACTATGCCGCTATCAGTTGGGCGCGTTGCACTTGTGGCATACCTGCCTTGCGCACCTGCCACAAATCATACTCTGCTTGTTGTGTTATCCACGCATCCGCATGACCGCCATTCTCCAGACCTAACCACCCTTCAAGACGCAGCGCCATTGAAGGGGATATTGCAGCGTGTTCATTCAGTACGCGGGACAATGCAGCGCGGGTTACACCCAACTGTTTTGCAGCCTCGGTAACAGTCAGTCCCAGCGCGGGCAATACGTCCTCTCTCAAGGTTGCGCCGGGGTGCGGTGGGTTGTGCATTTTGCTCATGTCATTTCTCCTAGTGGTAGTCCTGGTAATCAACCAACACTGTTTTTCAGAATAAACTCTGGTTGAGCAACAGGTGTGTGGCGATGCTGGCGGCGTAGCCCAGCGCGATCACCGGCGTCCACTTGAGATGGGCGAAAAAGGTGTAGGTACCGCGTGCCTGCCCCATCAGCGCGACGCCCGCCGCAGAACCCACGGACAACAGAGAGCCGCCCACGCCGGCGGTCAGGGTGACCAGCAACCACTGGCCTATGGACATGTCGGGCTGCATGCTGAGCACGGCGAACATGACCGGGATGTTGTCCACCACGGCGGAAATCAAACCGACGGCGATGTTGGCGTTGGTCGCACCCCATTCGCCGTACATGACCTGGGAGGCCATGGACAGATAGCCGATGAAACCCAGCCCCCCCACGCACATCACCACGCCGTAGAAAAAGAACAGCGTGTCCCATTCGCTGCGAGCCACTTCGCGGTAGATGTCAAACGCCTCCGGGCTGCCGATTTCGGAAACAGTCGCCTGCGCACGTCCGCTGGTGGTTATTCTCAGATAATAGGCGAAGAATTTTAACAACCCCAAACCAGTCAGCATGCCCATGACGGGCGGCAATGACAGCATGCTATGGAAACTCACCGCCAGTGCGATGGTGCACAGGAACAATAGGATGATGCGGCGTGCACCGCGTTTCATCATGACGAGCTTGCCGCCAGCCTCGGGCTTTTCGTCCGGAACGAAGAAATGCATGATGGCGGCAGGCACCAGGTAATTCACCAGTGAGGGGATGAACAGGTAGAAGAATGTCCAGAAACCGATAGGTCCGTTGCTGGCCATGATGTTCTTTTGCCAGACCATCAGCGTGGTGATGTCGCCGAAGGGCGAGAACGCACCGCCGGCATTGGCTGCGACGACCACGTTGATGCAACCCAGCACGACGAAGCGCGGGTTGCCGTGGCCCACTGCCACGACCACCGCGCCCATCAGCAGTGCCGTGGTCAGATTGTCGGCGATGGATGAGATGAAGAAAGCCAGGATGCCGGTCACCCAGAACAGTGCGCGGTAGCCGAATTCCTTGCGGATCAGCCAGGAACGCAGGGCTTCGAACACATTGCGCTCATCCATTGCGTTGATATAGGTCATCGCCACGATCAGGAACAGCATCAGTTCGGCGTATTCCTCCAGGTTATGGCGCAACGCGGTTTCGACCACATGGGGAATGTCATGTGACTGGTAGTACCAGGCAATCAGCGCCCAGATGATGCCGGCCACCAGCATGACTGGCTTGGATTTGCGCAGATGGGAGAATTCTTCCGCCATGACTGCCAGATAGGCGATGAAAAACAGGGTGATCGCCGTAATGCCGACCCAGTTTCCGGTCAGGTCGAGGCGCGAAGCGGTTTCGGAGGCATGAGCCAATAAAGGGGTGAACAGCAGTGTTAGCAATAAGGTAAAACGATTCATCTGTAAAAACCCCGGATATTTATGTGGCAAAATAGCACACTATGCCGAATTATCCACCCGATATTCGAGATTTTTGGCTGGTGAAACAGACAGGGATAGTCCGGGAAATCAATAAACGAGTGAAAAATCGTGATCAGGACGCGGAAATGACATCGACCGTGGATGGTTCGGCTTCCGGGGCGTGAAATGACGCCAGCGGGTCAGCTTTTATATACAAATGCGATGCCTTCAGCGGGATCTTTTTTGTAGGTGTGTCCCAGACTGATGGTGCCGCTCTCTCGCAATACCAGTTCTTCGCGCCGTAGCTGGACTTCGTTTTCGTTACTGAAAGTCACGTAACTGCCATTGGAACTGAGATCAATAAACACGAATTTATCGCGTCGCCGTTCAATTCTGGCATGCATGCGTGACGCTCTGCGATCCTGAATCATGATGTCCGCCTGCTCGCCTCGTCCGATAGTGATGCTAGGGTGTGCGGCATCCATGGAAAATTTATTGCCGCGATAAATTAACTGCAGGGTGGGTTCAGCATTGGCGGGCGAGTGGGTGCGGCCGACCATCATGGTCATTTCCTCGCTTTCCTGCCAGATGACCTCGTGCACCTCGATATCATCTGATTTTCCCTTGATGGGCAGATTGTCGAAACTGCGTGTGCTGGTACGCATGATGGGCGGCAGCATGGCTACTGTCGCGCCGGTGGTGATGATTTGCTGTGCCTTGGCTATTCCCGTCATGCGTGCGGCAATATTGACCGTGTCGCCGAACACATCGCCATCGCTGGCGCTTGTTATCACCGGCCCGCAATGCAAACCGATGCGTACCGATACCTGTGTGCCGTCAATCTTGGCGTGGCTTATCACCAGCTGCATTTCACAGGCGGCTTGTACCGCAGAAACCGCGTTCGGGAACACGGCCATGATCTCGTCACCTATGGTTTTGACTGTCTGGCCGGTATGCGCTGTCGTCAGGCGCTGCAAAATGTCGAGACAGCTGTTGATGGTGGTGAATGCGCGTGCATCGCCCAGCGTCTCATACAGGCGCGTGCTGCCGCTTATGTCGGCAAACAGAACCGCTTTGTCTGGATGGGAAGGGGCTGGAGCTGTGTCGTTCACGGTTTTATTCTGATCGAAGTGAAGCCCGCATTATAAGGGCTGTTCATGTTTTTCAACATGCGATGAAGGAATCCTGCGGGTGGAATCACCCCGCAGGGCGGGTTGCGGGTGATCTGCAATATCAATAGTCGGTGTAGCCCTTTTCACCCGGGGTGTAGAAGGTATTGAAATCGGGTTCAGTCCAGGCGCTGCCATTGCGTAATTTTTCCACCAGATCAGGATTGGAGATGAATGGACGACCGAATGCCACCAGGTCGCCGCGCTGTGCATCCAGATCGGCATTGGCACGCGCCAGATCATAGCCGCCCGAAAGGATGTACTGACCGTTGAATGCGGCACGCAGACTGGCTTTCAATGCGGGGCTGACTTCCGGTGCGCCCATCGCACTGTGATCGACGATATGGATGTACACCAGGCCGATCGTGTTTAATTCGGTAATCAGCGCCGCATACAGCGCATCCATTTCGGCATCGGCTACCGTACCGTTGAACACGCCGTAAGGTGAAATGCGCATGCCTATGTGTCCGGCGCCAATCGCGGCGGCCGACGCTCTGGCGACTTCCACCGCGAAGCGGATGCGGTTCTCCACGCTTCCGCCCCAGCGATCCGTGCGTTGATTGGTGGCAGTATTGAGGAACTGGTCGATCAGGTAGCCGTTTGCCGCATGCAGCTCGATACCGTCGAACCCGGCCTCCATGGCGCGTTTTGCGGCAGCGGCATACTCGGCAATCGTCCGGGCGATGTCGGTTTCATTCATCTCGGCGGGAACCGGATAAGGCTGTAGTCCGCTGCTGTCTGTCCACATCTCACCGGGTGCGGCGAGGGCTGTAGGGGCGAGTATGCGTGCGTCGGCCTGCATGTTCGCCGCATGGCTGACGCGCCCGGTGTGCATCAGCTGGACGAATATCCTGCCGCCCGCCTGATGCACGTCATCGGTCACCAGGCGCCAGCCCTGTACCTGCTCATCGCTGAACAGGCCAGGCTGGCGCGCATAACCCAGGCCATTCGCGGAAGGTGAGGTCCCCTCTGCGATGAGCAGCCCCGCGCCGGCGCGCAGCCGGTAATATTCAGCCATCAGTTGATTGGGCACATTGCCGGTGGCACGGCAGCGCGTCAGCGGCGCCATAACGATGCGATTTTTTAGTTGCAGTTCGCCCAACCGGGCCGGGGTAAACAGAGTCGTGGTCATGTGTTGCTCCTGTGGTTATGTGGTTCAGGCAAAGCGCCCGTTGTTAAAATCATCCAGTGCCTGATGTATTTCCTGCTGGGTATTCATCACGAACGGCCCGTACTGCACGATGGGCTGGTTCAGCGGTTTACCCGCGATCAGGATCAGGCGCGAAGCTTCTGACGTGTTTACTGTCACGCCATCGCCGGTGTTGTTCAATATTCCCATACGTCGTGCTTCTACCCGTGTCTCGCCGATTTGCACCGCGCCGCGATAGACGTAGATGAACGCGTTATGCGTGTCCGCCAGGGCAGTCGAGAACGTGGCGCCCGCAGGCAAATGGACATCCAGATAGAGCGGCTCGGTGTGTTCGCGGCGGACCGCGCCTGCAACGCCGTTGCTGCTCCCGGCAATGACCCGCACGGTGACACCGCTGGCCGTGACATATTCAGGTATGGCCGTGCCGGGAAAGTCACGATACCACGGATCGCACATCTTGCGTTCTGCGGGCAGGTTCAGCCAGAGCTGAAAGCCTTCCATCACGCCCTCGATCTGTTCGGGCAGTTCGGAGTGGATCACGCCGCGCCCGGCGGTCATCCACTGTACGCCGCCGGTTTCCAGCAGTCCTTCATGTCCCGCGCTGTCGCGATGACGCATGCGTCCGGACAGCATATAGGTCACCGTCTCAAAACCGCGATGCGGATGGTCGGGAAAGCCCGCAATATAGTCGTCCGGGTTGTCGCTGCCGAAGGCGTCCAGCATAAGGAACGGGTCGAGACGCTGCTGTAGTTTTCCGGTGAGCACGCGGGTCAGCTTCACCCCCGCGCCATCCGAAGTGTCGACCCCTGCGATTTGTCGTTCGACGACACGGGACAGGTGCGGTGTAATTTCAGTGATGCTGTTCATGGCGATCTCCTGTTGGCAAGCAGCGTAGGTGCATGGTAGAGGATACGAAAAGATAGATAAACCTATAAAAAGCAGTTGTCCACGAAACCCACGAAACGGTTTTAGCAGGCAATCCGCAAAGCGGATGCTCGCAAAAAACACGAACAAATTCAAATGCATATCCCGATTTGTTGCATCACCCGTTGGGTGCGTTGCTCAATTTATGTAGTCGATTGTTTTCTTTCGTGAATTTCGTGCCTTTCGTGGATGAAATGAGGTTTTAAGG
>JAUSAO010000111.1 GCA_030652475.1 Gallionella sp.
CCATGACAGAAGCCCGAATGTCAGCGAGCCAATCCCGATGAGGAAACTACTGACTGGAGAGCCGTATGCGGGAGAACCGCACGTGCGGTTCGGAGGGAGGGGAGGGCTAGCGCCTTTCTCTACCCCTATCGAATAAATCAGCATCTCCTTAGAATAAAACCGCTAGTTGTTATACCAATGACGGTCTATGTTCTTATTTGGCCGCTGCCCAATACGATGTATTTTTGCGACGTCAGTCCTTCCAGTCCTACCGGACCGCGCGCGTGTATCTTGTCGGTGGAAATGCCGATTTCGGCGCCCAGTCCGTATTCAAAACCGTCGGCCAAGCGCGTCGAGGCGTTCACCATCACCGAACTGGAATCCACTACCCGCAGGAAATGCATTGCACGGCTGTAATTTTCCGTGACGATGCTTTCGGTGTGCTGCGAACTATAGCGGCTGATGTGTGCGATGGCTTCATCCATGCCTGCGACGACCTTTATGCTCAGGATAGCTGCAAGATATTCGGTTTGCCAGTCTTCTTCCGTGGCGGCACTCATTTCCGGCACCAGTTCACGGGCGGCGGCATCACCGCGTAATTCTACGCCCTTGTCCAGATAGATACGGCACAGCGGCGGCAATATTTGTGCGGCTACGCTTTGCGCGACCAGCAATGTTTCCATTGCATTGCACACGCCGTAACGATGCGTCTTGGCGTTGTCGGCGATGCGAATCGCCTTGTCCAGATCGGCTTCATCGTCGATATAGACATGACAAATGCCATCCAGATGCTTGATGACCGGCACTTTGGCATCCGCAGAGATGCGCGCGATCAGGCTCTTGCCGCCGCGCGGCACGATCACATCCACGTATTCCTTCATGGTGATCAGCTCGCCCACCGCCGCACGATCGGTAGTGGCGACCACCTGTACCGCCGTTTCCGGCAAGCCGGCTGCTTTCAGTCCGGCATGCACGCAGGCGGCAATGGCCTGATTGGAATGAATCGCTTCCGAGCCGCCGCGCAATATGGCGGCATTGCCGGATTTGAGGCATAGCCCTGCGGCATCGGCGGTGACATTGGGACGCGATTCGTAAATGATGCCGATCACACCCAGCGGTACGCGCATCTTGCCCACTTGAATGCCGGACGGGCGATAATTCAGGTCGCTGATCGCGCCGATCAGGTCGGGCAGTTGTGCGATCTGCAGCAAGCCTTGCGCCATCGAGTCTATGGTCTTGTCGGTCAGCGTCAACCTGTCCACCGACGCGTCGTCCAGCCCGCCGGCGCGCGCCGCAGCCACATCTTTGGCATTGGCAGCCAGTAGCTGGGCAGAATGGCTTTGCAAGGCGGCGGCGATCTCGGTCAGCGCGCGATTTTTGGCGGCGGTATCGGCTTGCGCCATCACGCCTGATGCCGCGCGGGCCGCTTGTCCGATACCCTTCATATATGTCTTAATATCGTTCATTTCGTCATTCCCGCGCAGGCGGAAACCCAGTTGGTTAATCCCATATTGCCCAATAACCGAAAATTCTCCTCCCCCTTGAAGGGGAGGGAAGGCTTGTATGGAATGGCCGCGCATTTTAGCACCATATGGAGTGCGCAGACGCGTCTGCGCATCGCAGCGACCTGTCGCTGCACTCCAGATATGACGGGGTTGGTGGTAAAATGCGCGACTTGGGTTTCGTCATCCCCGCGCATAAGGAGTGACTTTGCAATCGTTTATTGATTGCTTAGCCAATACTTAGTTGTTTCATCAGGCGGGGATCCAGCTTACTTTATAAAATAAATGTCAGACATCTTAAATAAAATTCTTGCGGTCAAGGTTCAGGAAGTGGCTGCCGCACAGGCGCTCAAGCCGCTCGGTGTCATGCGGGCCGAAGCGGAGCAGGCGGCGCCTGCGCGCGACTTTGTCGGCGCGATACGGGCGAAGATCGCTGCGGGTCAGTCTGCGGTGATCGCTGAAATCAAGAAAGCCAGCCCGAGCAAGGGCGTGTTGCGCACCGATTTTCGTCCTGCCGAGATCGCCGCCAGTTATGAAAAGCATGGCGCGGCCTGTCTGTCCGTGTTGACTGACGCGCAGTTTTTTCAGGGAAGTGTCGCCTATCTGCAACAGGCGCGTGCGGCCTGTGAACTGCCGGTGCTGCGCAAGGATTTTATGGTGGATGAATATCAAATCTATCATGCGCGCGCGATGGGTGCGGATGCGATCCTGCTGATCGCTGCCGCACTCGATGTGGCGCAGATGCAGGCATTCGAAGCATTGGCAAATAGCTTGGGGATGGCGGTGCTGGTCGAAGTGCATAACGGAGAAGAACTTGACGCCGCGCTGCAACTGGCGACACCGCTGATCGGTGTGAACAACCGCAACCTGCGCACCTTCGAAGTGAGCCTGCAAACCACGCTGGACCTGCTGCCGCGTATCGTTAATATGCACGCGTGGGCACGTAGTGCCCACCCTACGCAATTCCCTCGCCCGCTTGCGGGAGAGGGTAGGGGGGAGGAGGGGCGCATTGTCGTCACCGAAAGCGGGATTCTGAACGCGGCAGATGTCAAGCTGATGCGCGGTAATCAGGTAAATGCCTTTCTGGTCGGTGAGGCATTCATGCGCGCCGATGATCCGGGTGCGGAGCTGGCCAGGGTGTTTGGACAAAAACAGCATAGCGTATATAGTTAACGCAAATTTCGTTACGCTGGACAAAATCTTTAAGGAAAATACCATGACTGATGCGCGTATTACCCTGGACACCAACAAACGTGGCGGTCGCCCTTGTATTCGCAATCTGCGGATCAGCGTTTATGACGTCTTGGACATGATGGCGGAAGGCATGAGCGAGTCAGAAATCATCGAAGACTTTCCTGAGCTTGAAACCGCAGACATTCGTGCCTGCCTCGCTTTTGCGGCAAGCCGCGAACACAATCTCTACACCTTGGCGGTCAGTGAGGCAGACTGAAGAAGAGTTTGACGAGCAGCGCGAGTATGCCTGACGACAAGGCCAGCGACAGGCCGACCATCCAGCGAATAAGCTTCGTCTCGCCATTGATACGTAGTTCCATTTCACGCATTTCCGAACGCAACGCGCTGATATCACCCTTGGTAGATAATTCCTGTGTACCCGTGGACAGCACATCTGCCAACGCTTCCGCCTCTGCTTTCGCATGATCGCGCGGTATCCCGGCTTTTTCAAGCCGCTCCACAAATTTTAGAGTATCGAAAGTGATTGTGCTCATGATGTGCAGCATCATGCCCGAAGCGAATAATGGATGCAAGTGCGTTCAACGTGTTCTGTGCAACGTGTTCATGCATCAAACAAAACGAAAGCGACAAGGATATCTATCACCCAAGATACTTAAAACCCGGATAATCCATTGGGGAGGCAATCCATGCACCCGTTATTGCGAAGCCTGCAAGGCTGCGGCAATCCAGTATGTGAGTCTTTCGTAAGAGTTGTTGCAAAAAAACCACAGTTTATGTGCTTTTTATTACAAAAAACACGATTGTGGTTGTGGACAATTTTTATATCTGCATAATCAAACACTGAAGTTCGGCCTCTTGAACTTTTGTTTGGCTAGCAATTGGTTCTGTTGATATTAATTATTCTCTACTAAGGAGTTTTACATGCAAAAGAAAATCATCGCTCTGGCTATCGCCGCAGCATTCGCAGCACCCGCAGCCTTTGCGGATACCAGCAACGTTACCGTTTACGGCGTAGCTAACGTATCTTACGACATGACCAAGACTGGTTCCGCCGTAGCAGCTACTAGCTTCAGCAGCAACAAAGTTTCCAGCAATACCTCCCGTCTGGGTTTGAAAGGTACTGAAGATCTGGGTGACGGCCTGTCCGCTATCTGGCAAATCGAGTCGTTAGTGAATATCGACAACTCCAACGCTGCCGGCAACACCATCGGTTCACGCAACACCTTCGCTGGTCTGTCCAGCAAGACTGCCGGTACCGTATTGTTGGGTCGCCATGACACACCTTACAACCTCTCCAATCGTAAATACGATCTGTTCGCCGATGGCATGGCCGATAACCGCTCCATCATGGGTGGTGGCCGTAGCTCAGTGCAGGCCACAACCACAACCGCAGCTATTGTAAATACAGTTGGCGCAAGCTTCAATGGCCGTCAGCCGGAAGTGATCGCTTACATCTCTCCTGCATTCAACGGATTGACTGGCGCGATTGCTTACGTGGCAGGCGCTGAAACACAGACTCTGGCTTCACAAACCAAGGGCAGCGCATGGTCGCTGGCGGCTCTGTACGGCAATGGCCCGATCTCGGCTAACTTTGGTTACGAAACCCACACGTTGGGCAGCGCCGGTAGCGGTACACTCGGCTTCAATACGGGTACTCCAGTTGCTGCTTCCGCATTGGCTGGTTTGAAGGAAACTGCCTGGACCATCAGCGGCGGTTACAAGGTAGAAGCGTTTGAACTTAATGCTATTTACGAAAAGACCAGCGATAACTTCGGCGTTTTGGCGGGCACTCCAGGCACAAATGTATTGGGTCACCGTGCTTATTACCTGTCAGGAAAATACAATGTCAGTGCTAATGACGCTGTGAAACTGGCTTATGCAAATGCAGGTTCAAATGCATCTGTTAATACCGGCGCAACCCAGATTTCACTGGGTTATGACCACAGCCTGAGCAAGCGCACGACTGTTTACGCCGCTTACACCAAGCTGAGCAATGACACGGTGGGCGTATATGTATTGTCGGGCAACGGTACGGGTGCACCAACAGTAGGTGGTGCAGGTGCCAAGCCTTCCGCTATCTCGCTGGGCATGAAGCACACATTCTGATAGAACAAGCTGTCCGCAAGGGCAGCCGTTAAATCGGAAACTAACGGGCACCTTCGCGGGTGCCCGTTTTTTATTGACAAAGCCATGACGTATGGGGAGAATTCACGGCATTATGTCCACATTAACTTTTGACACCCTAAAATTCGCGCAACGGCTGGAAAAAGCCGGGGCCACGCGCGAATACGCTATTGCGGAAGCTGAAGCACTTTCAGAAATTTTTGAAAGCGGCACGCAGGAATTGGCGACCAAGGCGGATATATTGGCAACCAAGACCGACTTGAAAGCCGACATTAGTCAATTACGTGCGGAAATGCGTGAAATGGAGTTGCGCATGACCATTAAAGTGGGCGGAATGATCGCAGCCTCAATAGCTGTCACTGCCGCACTCGTCAAGCTTTTATGATGTGCCTCCACCTTGGCGGGGTTTAGTAAGCAGAAACTAAACGGGCACCTTCGGGTGCCCGTTTTTTATTGACGGTAGCTTATGAATTCTCTACATTGCGTGATGTTTTCGAATCTGTTTTGATTCACCCTTTGGAGGGAAGTATGCCTGCAGTTATTACGTTACCACCGAAATTTTCCGGAAGGCTTGAGAAGCTCGCGTTTGAAGCAGGTAGTACGCCGGAAGAAATGCTCGATTGTGTAATGCGAGACGGCTTTGAATATACCGAGCATTTTGTGCGCGAAGTGAATAACGGTATCGCTGAAGCCGATGCCGGATTGCTTGTTTCTCACGCAGAGGCAATGCGACGCCTACAAGCCACAATTGAAAAGCATGCCCAAAAGCAAAAAACTGCTTGATTGGACAACCAATGCTCTGGATGAACTGGAGCGAGGTATGGCTTTTTACGCTGAACAAAACCCTGTTGCGGCACGGAGAATGCAAAATGAGATTAATCTCGCCAGTTTGTCGTTAATCGCCGCGATAGCTCCAGAAAAAGGAAGGCCGGGGCGCGTGCCAAGAACGCGCGAGTTGGTTTTAGGTTCACGAACGCCCTATATTCTGGTTTTTCGCGAAGTCGTGAATGAGGTATCAATAATTCAAATCCTGCGTGTGATGCACACGGCGAGAAAATACCCGTAATGATTTTTAATGAAACCGCTGGATTTTCGCTTTTGCGGAAATGATGGTTGGTTTGGAGTGTGTCATGTTAAATCTGGATCGTTTTATCGTTGAATTCGACAAGGGCTTGCGCACCCTGTTCAGTCAGGCGCACAGCGTGCGGGCCTATCCCGATGCGGAGGTGGCGGAGGCGCTGCTGAGCGAGGCGGAGAAGCAGCATGCCGCTGCGCTGATGCGCGTCAACCACAGCGGGGAAATTTGCGCTCAGGCGCTCTATCAGGGGCAGGCGCTGACGGCGCGCGACCCGCTGGTGCAGCGGCAGTTGCATCAGGCGGCGCAGGAAGAGACTGAGCATCTGGCCTGGACGGCCAGGCGGGTGCATGAACTGGGCGGGCATCTGAGCGTGCTCAATCCGCTCTGGTACACCGGTTCGCTGGTCTTGGGCGCATTCGCCGGGATGCTGGGCGATAAATGGAACCTCGGTTTTCTGGCCGAAACCGAGCAGCAGGTGGGCGGACATTTACAAAGTCATCTGGAAAAACTGCCCCCGCAGGACGAAAAAAGTCGCGCCATCGTCGCGCAGATGTACACCGACGAGATCGGACATGCCGACATGGCGACCGGGTTGGGCGGGGCGGAATTGCCGCAAATTGTACAAAAGGCGATGAAGCTGAACGGGAAAATCATGACCACCCTGGTATATCGGGTGTAGGGTGGGCTGTTTTTTTGCCCACGCGTTGCGGTCTGTTTTTTGCCCACGCGGGCGTTAGGTGTAGGGTGGGCTGTTTTTATGCCCACGAGTATGTACATTGCTTAGGGTAAACCGCCATGTCACGTTATCGCCGCGCAACCGTTACCGGATCAAGCTATTTCTTTACCGTGGTCGCGTATCGTCGGCAAGCGATTTTATGCGATGAGGCGATTCGCCTTGCCTTGCGCGACGCAATAATAACGGTGCGCGCATCGCGTCCTTTCGTTATTGATGCCTGGGTGTTGTTGCCTGACCATTTGCATTGTGTATGGACATTGCCTGAAGGCGATGCCGACTTTTCCACGCGTTGGATGAAAATAAAACGCTCTGTTTCGTTGGCTTGTCGGGATGATTATCGTCGTGCCGAGTGGTTGCTTGCGTCGAAACTCAAACATCGTGAATCAACAATATGGCAGCGGCGATTCTGGGAGCATCGCATTCGCGATGAAAATGACTTTGCACGCCATCTGGATTACGTACATTTCAATCCGGTTAAACACGGGTACGTGCCAAACGCGACAGATTGGCCTTATTCGTCTATTCACCGTTATGTGCGCGACGGGATGCTTGAATCGTAGGGTGGGCACGCCTTTGTGCCCACGCGTCACGGAATGCGCTACGGAATGCGCCACGGAATGCGCAGCGTGGGCACACAGGACGTGCCCACCCTACGATCGCTGAATTCGGTTTTTCAAGGAGAGATGGCGTGAGTTCTCCCGGTAACGAAATCTGTAATTTTGGAGTGCGCAGACTCGTCTGCGCGGTTTGCGGTGTCGTGCCGGTGCCGGAACAAAAGTTTGTCGTGCCGGTGCCGGAACAAAAGTTTGTCGTGCCGGTGCCGGAACAAAAGCTCTTCGTGCCGGTGCCGGAACAAAAATTTTTCGTGCCGGTGCATCGTAGGGTGGGCACGCCTTTGTGCCCACGTGTCACCTGACCCAATTCCCCTCGGGTGTCCGTTTTTTATTGACGTTTTCATGAGTAAATAAGTTATAATTGTCACACTTTGTGTGATGAAGTTGGTCGCAGGATGGGGAGATAAGTTTGAAGGTCTTCAAGAATACATGGTTTGGACGTTTCTCTCGAAGAGAGAAAATCTCGGCGGCTGCGCTTTGGGATGCTGTCGAGCGAGCGAACAACGGACAGATTGATGCGGATTTGGGCGGTGGTGTTATCAAGCAACGGATTGCGCGTTCCGGTGAAGGGAAGTCTAAGGGTTACCGTAGCATCGTTCTTTTTCGCAAGGATGAGTTGTCGTTCTTTGTGTATGGCTTTTCCAAGAGCGAAATCGGTAATATCCGCGACGATGAAGAAGAGCAATTCAAGAAAATGGCCAGACAGATTTTGTCCCTGACCGATGCGCAGTTGAATGAGTTAGTTGCAAATGGACAGCTTGAGGAGGTTAAAAATAATGGCTAAAAAATATCGTAGTGATGCCATGGCGGCAATCCATGAAACAATGGAAGCGCTGCGCGACATCGGTGCTGTCAATAAACAGACAATGCGCGAGTTTGACGAGGCCTGCCTGACGCCAATACACATACTGAGTCCTGATGAAATTAAATTACTTCGCCTGCGTGAGCATATCTCACAACCCGTTTTTGCTCGTTATTTGAATGTTTCAAAAAACTTGATTTCCGACTGGGAGCGTGGTGTGAAAAAGCCGGGTGGTCCGGCCTTGCGTTTGTTGACGTTGATACAAAAAAAGGGACTCACGGCGATTGCCTGAATTCGGTTTTTCAAGGAGAGATGGCGTGAGTTCTCCCGGTAACGAAATC
This sequence comes from Gallionella sp., assembly GCA_030652475.1. Lineage (GTDB taxonomy): Bacteria > Pseudomonadota > Gammaproteobacteria > Burkholderiales > Gallionellaceae > Gallionella. Next base: position 8,371 of record JAUSAO010000111.1, read on the forward strand.
TGTAATTTTGGAGTGCGCAGACTCGTCTGCGCGGTTTGCGGTGTCGTGCCGGTGCCGGAACAAAAGCTTTTCGTGCCGGTGCATCGTAGGGTGGGCACGCCTTTGTGCCCACGCGCTACGGAATGCGCTACGGAATGCGCTACGGAATGCGCAGCGTGGGCACACAGGACGTGCCCACCTACGATCTGATGAGCGTGTTCACGATCAGGCCGATGATGGCCATGTTTAGTGCAATGACAATACCTACCATCATTTTGAGTGCTGACAACTCACCTTTGATTGTCCCAAGTTCACCTTCTACCTTATTGAACCGGTTGTCGTAATCTGCAATAGCCTTTGCGGCGGCGGTCGCCTTTTCCTCGGATGCCCCAGCCGATTTAAATGCGTCGTAAACCTCGATAATCATTGTGCTCATGGCATTTCCTTTCAAGGATGCGCAAGATTAAATGATTCCAGTGGCTTTGGCAATTCAGTATTGCCTGTTGCAAAAAAACAACACGTTAAGGACAAACTTTTGACAGCGCTGCGCAGGGTTCTATAGAGTGCCTACCCAGTGAAGGCAGGGAGGTCTTGCAATCACTTCAATCAACAAACAAGGACAAATCATGAAAAAAATCGTTCTCTCTATCGCAGGCGTAATGGCCGCAGCCGCATTTGCGCCAGAAGCATCTGCATTGCCCGCATTCGCACGTCAAACCGGCATGGCATGTACTGCCTGCCACGCACAACACTTCCCAGTTCTGAACGGCTTCGGTCGCTCATTCAAGGCCGCCGGTTACACCATGATGGGCGCGCAGGAAAAAGTTGAAGGCGATCACCTGTCTATCCCTAACGCACTGAACGCCGCTATCCTGGCTAAAGTTCGTTACCAGAAAGACAACACAGTTTCTGCCAAAGTTTTGGGCACTGATGCGAATGGTCTGGCTGATGGTCAGTTGCAGTTCGGCGACGAATTCAGCCTGTTCTTCGGCGGTCGCGCAGCTGAAAACATCGGCTTCCTGTTTGAAGGCAACACCGTTGCTGCCGGCGCGCAATTGCTGGCTGGCTTCAAGCTGCCTATCAACTTTGACATGGGCGGCGTCAAGCTGGGCGTAACTCCATTTACGACTGATGCACTGGGTGTACAGTACGGTTACGAATTGTCCAGTGGCGGCGTAATGCGTGCTAACCGTTGGGCTGAGCACCGTCGTGAAGTTTCTGCTGTTCAGTACAATGCTGACCGCGGCGTAGATGCAGGTGGCGCAACTGGTTTTGCTCTGTCGGCTCAAAACGACATGGGCTTCATCGCGATCACCAAGTGGGCTCCTTCATTCGGCATGGGCGCTAACGGCGCAGCTATTCCTTCGCACGACATGAAGTCCACATACATCCGTGTTGCAGCTACTCCAACCGTGGGTGACTGGGCTATGGTAGTAGGTGCTGGTTCCATGTCAGGCACTTCAGGTACAGGTGGTGTTGCAATTGTTGACACCAAGCAAACCTTCTTTGACTTCCAGGCTCAAGGTGAAGTTGCTGGCAAGGAAATGGGCGTATATCTGCAACACGCTTCTGCTCCAGCTACCATCAATGGTAACTCATACAACGGTTCAGCTGCGGGCGTGAAGATTGTTGCTGGCTTACCCGTTGCACTCGCAGCTGGTGATATTGGCGCATCTACCCGTACAGCATGGACCATCGGCGCTGACTACACTATCATTCCTCACACCCTGAGCCTCGGCGCAGCATACCGCAATGCTAAGACTGGTAACGTTGTAACTGCCGCTCAAGTTCTTGCTGGTCGCGGTACTCAAGACAATGCGATCACTTTGACTGCAGTGTACGATCTGGTTCAGAACGTTGCTTTGCACATCAACCACAGCCAGTACAGCGGCAATTCCCGCAACTTCGTAGGTGCTCAGAAAAATCTGACTACTTTGATGCTGGAAGCTGCATGGTAAGTCTGAAAGAATCGGGGCAAGCTGTCTGATGTACGGGACAGCAAGCCTGGAAACTTAAGATAAGATAAACAGGGGAGACTTCGGTCTCCCCTGTTTTTTTATTGCATCAACGGTTGCTATCGGCAACAATGCGCAATACGTTTTGACCGTAAAGGAAAATATCATGTCACTTGTTTTGAATGCTGAAATCGAGCGCACAGTGCAGAAGTTAGCCATGGCTCGTCATTGCACGGCGCAATCAATTTTGACTGAGGCGATACGCCAATTTGCTGCGCGTGAAGAGAGGCGTGAAAATTTATGGCAAACGGGTCATGCTGCCTGGCAGGAATACCAGGAAACCGGCTTGCATCTAACCATGGAAGAGATGGATAGTTGGATGGCAAAAATTGAAATCGGCGAAGAGGCTCAATTGCCAAAATGCCACATTTGATATGGTCTTCGGCGGCCGCTCGCGATTTGGTGCGATTACATCAGTTTCTTGCGCAGAAAAATTCAGATGCAGCGAGACGTGCTATTCAAGTCATTCGCGTAGGAGTAAAGAATCTTGCAGATCAACCGCAGATTGGCCGTTTTGCAGAAAATCAAAAACCTGAGTTCCGCGAGCTGCTTATCGAGTTTGGTGATAGCGGCTATATCGCCCTTTATCACTATGCGGATGATACCGTTACAATATTAACTGTGCGTCACCAGAAAGAATTGGATATTAAACTCGCGTAGTGCCGGGCGCTTTTTTCTGGTGGATTGCTTGCCAGGTTATCGCAACACTACTTCTTGCAATGGAGGATGGACCATGACTATGGAAATGGCTGCCTTATTGGGTATGGGGGCTGTACTTGTCTTCGGGTTAGTTGCTCTGGTTTTGGCCTTCGCAGCGGGTGACGATAAAAAATCGGGCAATGTCGGACAGAACCACGCCTAATTCAACCCGTAGGATGGATAAGCGCAGCGCATCCACCATCATCGGCTATGTTTGCTTTCAAAGCAGTTATTCAGGAAAGGAAAGCAAAATGAATATCGAGACAATATCCGCGCATGTCACGCCGGTTGGCGGTAACGTTTTTGCTGATTTGGGCTTTGAGCCTAAAGAGGCCGTAGAGTTGCAAGCTGAATCAAAACGAATTATTTCGGAAAAACTCATTATCAAGGAACGCCTGATGAGTGAGATTTCCATTTGGATAGCCGCTAAAAATTTGAAGCAGTCCGATGCGGCCCAAATCCTGGGGGTCACTCGGCCTCGCGTGTCTGATGTAATCAATCGAAAATCAATCAAATTCACCATTGATGCGTTGGTAGATATGCTGGCCAGAACGGGAAAGCATGTCATATTCTCCGTGCAATAAACAGGGGATATCCTTTGGCTGTCACTCAGAACAGACTTCGGTCTCCCCTGTTTTTTTGCGCGTGGTTTTTCTGCTACACTGCCTCGAACCACAAGCGGGAGTTGAATCATGCCAACGATCAGTATGTTTTATGGAATTTTCATCAGGATGTACTGGGATGAACATGCGCCTCCGCACTTTCATGCGGAATATGGCGGTGTAGAGGCGGTGATCAATATCCAAACGCTTGAATTTGTAAAGGGAAAGTTGCCACGCGGAGCTGCAATGCTGGTAAAAGAGTGGGCTATGCAGCACCGAAATGAGTTGATGGAGGATTGGAATCTATGCGAAAAATTACAAATGCCCAACAAAATCGAGCCTCTGGAGTAACATCGCAAGTCCCTTGGCGCGTGTCCAGAGTAGAGGCGCTGCCCTCTTTTCGGCTTTACGTGCAGTTCGAGGATGATACAGACGGCATAGTGGATATGGCAAAATTCCTGGAGCGGGAATGTGGTGTGTTCAAGATTTTGCGAAATGTGGAAGCATTCAAGGCGGTATATGTGGCACACGGAGCTGTCACTTGGCCAGATGAACTGGATCTGGCGCCTGATCGGATGCATGATGAACTGCAAAAATCAGATTGCTACGTGATGGGTTGAGGTCAGCCTCGGATTGTTTATGTAGTACAAACAGGGGAGATACTTAGACTGTCGATCGGGACAGGCTCGGGTCTCCCCTGTTTTTTACGCTTCAGCATTTATTCTTGCTACAATCTAAACAGTTAATTGGGGAGGCTGATCATGAGTGCCGTTACGTTTGACACCTTGAAGTTTGTTGAAACACTCAAAAAGAGCGGCTTCGATGATGAAAAGGCAAAGGGAATTGCGACCGCCTATCAAGGTGCCGCAGCAGATCAAGCGTTGTTGACCAAGGTTGACCTTGAGTTAACGCTGCAAAAAGAACTCACGCCGATCAAAATGGAGCTGCAAATGCACAAATATATGTTGGGCATCGTGCTGGTCGGCATTGTGGCGTTGATACTGAAAGCCTTCTTCTAAGCACGAGCTGGGTCTGTCCGTCCCCATCACACAAAAGCTGATGTAGTACAAACAGGGGAGATACTTCGACTGTCGCTCAGGACAGGCTTCGGTCTCCCCTGTTTTTTATTGCATCAACGGTAGCTATCGGCAACAATGCGCGCACTGTGTTATTGAAAGGAGCAAAAGATGTCTCTTGCATTGATTGAACCGCCTGTACTCGCGCAGGGGAAAATTAAATCGTTTGGTGTCTTTGGGCCAAAATATGAAGTGGGTAATCTATTGCGCCAGTTGGCGGATGGTGATTGGATGGTGCGTATTAAGTTGCTGGAATCGGGTGAGGAAACGGAGTATTGCTATTCCCACCTGATTAACGACCCGGAGGCGCGCTGATGTACGCAGTGTCGTTTGATCTGGTGGTGGCTGACACCGAGCAGCATCACCCCAAAGGGGTTGCGCAAGCCTATTCAGAGATGGGTGCAATTTGAATGAGCATGGATTTCGTCGTGTTCAAGGCAGTCTTTACTTAACGGAGAACGAAGATATGGCCAACATGTTTTTGGTCATTCAGGCGCTACGAGCTCAATCATGGTTTCCGAAATCAGTACGCGATATCCGCGCCTTCCGTATCGAACAGTGGTCTGACTTTACCTCTGTGGTCAAGCGATAGCCAAATTAAAAGCCAATGGCGGCGGGTTGAATAAAATTTGTGGAGAAATGGGATGAGCACTTTGGCCGTTAGGTTGGACCCGCATGCTGTAGATGTACTGTTTGCCAATGATGCTGTGCATTTTGTGCTGGCGGATGGACGTGAAATTGCCGCACCGCTGGAGTGGTTTCCACGTTTGCGAGATGCAAATGACAGGCAGCGCGAAAACTGGCGACTCATCGGCAAAGGTGTGGGCGTTCATGAGGATATTGCCGTCAGCACGTTGATTGGGTAATGTGGTCAGTGCTTTTGCATCGACGGTTGCTATCGGCAACAATGCGCAATACATTTTGACCGTAAAGGAAAATATCATGTCACTTGTTTTGAATGCTGAAATCGAGCGCACAGTGCAGAAGTTAGCCATGGCTCGTCATTGCACGGCGCAATCAATTTTGATTGAGGCGATACGCCAATTTGCTGCGCGTGAAGAGCAGCGTGAAAATTTATGGCAAGCGGGTCATGCTGCCTGGCAGGAATACCAGGAAACCGGCTTGCATCTAACCCTGGAAGAGATGGATAGTTGGATGGCAAAAATTGAAATCGGCGAAGAGGCTCAATTGCCAAAATGCCACATTTGATCTGGTCTTCGGCGGCCGCTCGCGATTTGGTGCGATTACAACAGTTTCTTGCGCAGAACAACAGGGATGCGGCCAGACGTGCTATTCAAGCGATTCGCATAGGTGTTAAAAATCTTTCCGTTCAACCGCAGATTGGCCGTTTTGCAGAAAATCAAAAACCTGAGTTCCGCGAGCTGCTTATCGAGTTTGGTGATAGTGGCTATATCGCCCTTTATCACTATGCGGATGATACCGTTACAATATTAACTGTGCGTCACCAGAAAGAATTGGATATTAAGCTCGCGTAGTGCCGGGCGCTTTTTCTGGTGGATTGCTTGCCAGGTTATCGCAACACTACTTCTTGCAATGGAGGATGGACCATGACCATGACTATGGAAATGGCTGCCTTATTGGGTATGGGGGCTGTACTTGTCTTCGGGTTAGTTGCGCTGATTTTGGCCTTCGCAGCGGGTGACGATAAAAAATCGGGCAATGTCGGACAGCATCACGCCTAATTCAACCCGTAGGGTGGATAAGCGCAGCGCATCCACCATCATCGGCTATGTTTGCTTTCAAAGCCGTTATTCAGGAAAGGAAAGCAAAATGAATCTTGAGACAAGATCCGCGCATATCACACCGGTTGGCGGTAACGTTTTTGCTGATTTGGGCTTTGAGCCTAAAGAGGCCGCAGAGTTGCAAGCTGAATCAAAACGAAACAACTTGTCACCGGCCTTCAGGCCGGTGGATTTAGACGGGGAGGGGTTTGAATCCCCTCCCCTCCACGCTTTTAAACCTCGCCCTTCAGGGCGAGGTAGCGTGTGTTCCGGCCTCAAGGCCGGGGTTTCAAACCGAATCGGAATCTGGATTCAGGTGTGGTGACCTGGCCTGGAAATATTGATATTGCCCCGGATGCGATGTACAGGCAAATTAAACAGCATGGGCAGTGGGTGTTGCGTTAGTTGTTGAGTAAATGGGGTCATGTTAGTAACTGGGACAGGCTCGGTTCGCCCCTGTTTTTTACGCTTCAGCATTTATTCTTGCTACAATCTGAACAGTTAATTGGGGGAGGCTGATCATGAGTGCCGTTACGTTCGATACATTGAAATTTGTTGAAACACTCAAAAAAAGTGGTTTCGATGAAGAAAAGGCAAAGGGTATTGTGATCGCGTATCAAGAAGCCTCTGACGATAAGGAGCTGATTACCAAACAAGAACTGCAAATTCAACTCACCGAGATGAAATTCGACATGCTCAAGTGGATTATCGGCTTGGCTCTGGCGCAGTTTTCTGTGCTGATTGGAATACTTCTAAAAATTAATTAACCCAGGTATATGTTGGGTAAACGTACCTATTTTGACCCTATTTACCACTACCCTCGAGTGCGATTGCATAGTGATTGTTGCTGTGATGCACTGTCATCGTGAACCTGGATATTGGCATCATCGCATTTAGCAGTAGCAGTAGCAGTAGCAGTTCAGCCTTTGCCTGAGTCGCAGGCCGGGGCTTTGATATGCAGGGTTATGGGCCGTGTGCTGCTATAGCTCTTTTATGCGCAACGGCGAATGAGCTGTGGTAAGCTTCGCAGCGTTATTTATCTATTGTTTTATTAGCCTCTCATGCCGTCCGTTTCCGCTTCCTCGCTGGTCAAGAATCTGATTCGTTCCGAGATACTCGCGCTGAGTGCATATCATGTGCCGGACAGCAGCGGGTATATCAAGCTGGACGCGATGGAGAATCCTTATCTTGTGCCGTTGGCATTGCGCGAGGAAATCGCCGCGCTGGTGGCGGGTGCAGCCATCAATCGTTATCCTGATCCGAATCCGTTTGCGCTGAAGCAGCAAATCTGCGAGCTGCTGGATTTGCCGGAGGGCATGGCGGTGTTGCTGGGCAATGGCTCGGATGAGCTGATTCAGTTGCTGGCCATGGCGGTGAGCAAGCCGGGTGCGACGCTGCTGAGTGTCGAGCCGTCATTCGTGATGTACCGGATGATCGCCACTTTTATCGGCATGCGCTATGTCGGCGTGCCGCTGGCGGCGGATTACTCGCTGGACCTGGCCGCAACGCTGGCGGCTATCCGTCGCGAACAGCCTGCGCTGGTGTTCCTCGCCTATCCGAATAATCCGACCGGTAATCTGTTCTCCGCAGAGGCGGTGCGGCAAATCATCGCCGCTTCGCCGGGGCTGGTGGTGGTGGATGAAGCCTATTATGCCTTTGCCTGCGACAGTTTTATTCCGCATCTGGCCGAATTCCCCAATTTGCTGGTGATGCGCACCTTTTCCAAGCTCGGTATGGCCGGGTTGCGGCTAGGTTTTCTGGCGGGCAGTGCTGTTTGGCTGGAGCAGTTGGAAAAGCTGCGTTTGCCGTATAATGTCGGTGTTTTGCCGCAACTGGTTGCGGCAAAATTGCTGGAACGCCATGATGTACTGTTGCAGCAGGCCGGGCAGATCAAACTGGATCGTGCCGCTTTGTATCAACAGTTGAGTGAAATCAAGGGCGTAACGGTCTATCCGTCGGAGGCGAATTTTCTGTTGTTGCGCGTGGCAAAGGCCACGGCGGTGTTCGAAGGGCTGAAGCAGCGCGGCGTGCTGATTAAAAATCTGAACGGCGGGCATCCGATGCTGAATGACTGTCTGCGCGTCACGGTGGGTACGCCGGAAGAGAATGAGCGGTTTATAGCGGCATTGCAAGAGAGTATTGGGTAGAAATCAGGCTCCTCCCCCTTCAAGGGGGAGGCTGGGTAGGGGATGGGTGATATTCGCCGCCATTAAACCCATCCTCACCCCAACCCTGATGAAACTACTAGCCATTCGACTAAGGCATCAAAAAACGATGCCCAAGTCGCTGGTTATCCCCTTGAAGGGGAGGGAGTAAAGCGTTAACGGGGGTGAGGGAACGGGCATGGCGGGTTTCATTATTAGGGGTGGTCACTTTTCCATGCCCGTTAGGTCGGTTAAATCAAGTAAGCGATTGATTGATAAGGAATGATATGCGTAGCGCGAAAGTCACTCGCAACACTCTGGAAACACAGATCAGCGTCGAGCTGGATCTGGATGGCAGCGGGAAGGCCAGTTTTGCTACCGGCTTGCCCTTTCTCGATCACATGCTCGATCAGGTAGCGCGTCATGGCCTGCTGGATATCGACATCGTCGCCCGGGGAGATTTGCACATTGATGCGCACCACACCGTGGAAGATCTGGGTATCACGCTGGGGCAGGCATTCAATCAGGCTGTCGGAGACAAGAAAGGTTTGACCCGTTATGGTCATGCTTATGTGCCGCTGGATGAGGCGTTGTCACGCGTGGTGCTGGATCTGTCCGGTCGCCCCGGTCTGGTGTTCAATTGCGAATTCGCCCGCGCCAGCATAGGCGATTTCGATGTGGATCTGTTCCATGAATTTTTTCAGGGCTTCGTCAATCACGCACTGGTCACGTTGCATATCGACAATCTGGCAGGCAATAATGCGCACCATCAGGCTGAAACGATATTCAAGGCCTTCGGTCGCGCCTTGCGCATGGCGCTGGAATCTGACCCGCGCATGGCGGGTATGATGCCTTCCACCAAAGGATCGTTGTAAATTCAGATGGTTACTGTTGCTGTAGTCGATTATGGGATGGGCAATCTGCGCTCGGTAGAACAGGCCTTGCGCACCGTTGCGCCCGAGGCGGAGATCATTGTCACGGATGACGCGCGCGTGATCGCCCGGGCGGATCGTGTGGTGTTTCCCGGTCAGGGCGCGATGCCGGACTGTATGCGCGAACTGGACGGACGCGGTTTGCGCGCTGCGGTTCTGGACGCGGCACGCAGCAAGCCTTTTCTGGGTATTTGCATAGGCTTGCAAATGCTGTTTGAACACAGCGCGGAAGGGGATGTGGCCGGATTGGGCCTGTTGCGGGGCGAGGTGCTGCGCTTTGCCGCCAACATGCACGACGCGCAGGGTCGGAAGCTCAAAGTGCCGCATATGGGCTGGAACCAGGTTCACCATGCGCAAAAAGAGGATAACCACCCCTTGTGGAACGGCATAGATCAGGACGCGCGCTTTTATTTTGTGCACAGCTATTACGTCAAACCTCAAGAGCTTGATTTAATTCAGGCGACCAGCGATTATCCGCAGCCGTTTGTGTGCGCCGTGGCGCGGGGTAATCTTTTTGGCGTGCAGTTTCACCCGGAAAAAAGCCATGCGGCAGGGCTAAAGCTGCTGCAAAATTTTGTCCTATGGAATCCTTAATTTACTTATTTATTCGCCATGCTATTAATTCCTGCGATTGATTTAAAAGACGGTCATTGTGTACGCCTCAAGCAAGGCTTGATGGAAGAGTCCACGGTGTTTTCAGAAGATCCTGCTGCCACCGCGTTGCATTGGCTGGCGCAGGGTGCAAAACGGCTTCATCTGGTTGATCTGAACGGTGCGTTCGCCGGCAAACCGAAAAACGAAGCGGCCGTGCGCAGCATCATCGAAGCGATCGGCACCGAAGTGCCGGTGCAACTGGGCGGCGGCATACGCGATCTGGAGACTATCGAACGTTATCTTGATCTCGGCGTGACTTATATTATCGTCGGCACGGCCGCAGTGAAAGTACCCGGCTTTTTGCATGAGGCCTGCGATGCTTTCCCCGGCCATATCATGGTCGGTCTGGATGCCAAGGGCGGCAACGTGGCCGTGAATGGCTGGTCGAAGCTTACCGGCCATGATGTGTGTGATCTGGCGAAACGCTTTGAAGGCTATGGCGTGGAAGCCATCATCTACACCGACATCGGCCGCGATGGCATGTTGAGCGGCGTGAATATCGAAGCTACGGTAGAGCTTGCGCGGCCTTTGCGCACGCCGGTTATCGCCAGCGGGGGCATCACCAATCTGGATGATGTGCGCGCCTTGTGTGCGGTACAAACCGAAGGCATTACCGGTGCAATTACCGGTCGTGCCATTTATGAAGGCACACTGGACTTCCGTGCGGCTCAGGCGCTGGCGGACGAACTGTCACCAAAACTGCTGTAATTATGCTAGCTAAACGTATTATTCCCTGTCTCGACGTCACTCATGGGCGCGTGGTCAAGGGAGTCAGTTTTGTCGCGTTGCGTGATGCCGGTGATCCGGTGGAAATCGCGCGTCGCTACGATGACCAGGGTGCGGACGAACTGACTTTCCTGGATATTACCGCCAGCTCGGATGACAGGGGCATCATCTTCCGTATCATCGAGCAGGTCGCATCGCAGGTGTTCATTCCACTCACGGTCGGTGGCGGAGTGCGTGAAGTGCAGGATGTGCGCAATCTGCTCAATGCGGGCGCGGACAAGGTCAGCATCAACACCTCCGCCGTACTCAATCCGCAATTGGTGGCAGACGCAAGTGCCCGTTATGGCTCGCAATGTATCGTGGTGGCGATTGATGCCAAGCAGGTTGCGCCGGAGCGCTGGGAAGTGTTCACCCACGGCGGGCGCAAGGCAACCGGGCTGGATGTGGTGGAGTGGGCGAAAAAGATGCAGAGTCTGGGCGCAGGTGAAATTTTGCTCACCAGCATGGACAGGGACGGGCAGAAAAACGGCTTCGATCTGGCGCTCACCCGCCGTGTCACCGATGCGCTGGAGATACCGGTGATCGCCAGCGGCGGAGTGGGCAATTTGCAGCATCTGGCCGACGGCGTCACGCTGGGCGGCGCGGATGCCGTGCTGGCGGCGAGCATTTTCCATTTTGGCGAATATACCGTGCAGCAGGCCAAACAGTTCATGAAAACACAGGGTATCGAGGTGAGACTATGAGCGAGGCGTGGTTAAACAAGGTGAACTGGTCGGATGACGGTCTGGTTCCGGCCATTGCCCAGGATGCCGTGACAGGCCGGGTCTTGATGGTGGCCTGGATGAACCGCGAGGCCTTGCGGCTGACCTGGCAGAAGAGCGAGGCGGTATATTGGTCGCGTTCGCGCAAGAAACTCTGGCACAAGGGCGAAGAATCCGGGCATATACAAAAGGTCAGGGAAATTCGCCTGGATTGCGATGCCGATGTCATTTTGCTGCAAGTTGAGCAACAAGGCGGCATAGCCTGTCATACCGGACGGCAAAGCTGCTTCTTCAGTCGTCTGGAACAGGGCGTGTGGCAGGAAGTGGACGAAGTGCTTAAATCGCCGGATGAGATTTATAATAAAACTGTTAGTCGCTAGTCGCTAGTCGCTAGTCGCTAGTCGCTAGTCGTTAGTCGTTAGTCGTTAGCCGGACTCTTAGGATGAGTATGACAATTTTACAGACACTGACCCAAACGATAGAGGCGCGCAAGCTGGCGTCGCCGGATAGCTCTTACGTCGCCAAATTGTTCAGCAAGGGTGAAGATGCCATTCTGAAAAAGCTGGGTGAGGAAGCGGTTGAGACGATACTGGCCAGCAAGCAGGGCGATAAAGCCCATATCGTGTATGAAACAGCTGATTTATGGTTTCATTGCATGGTGATGCTCTCCCACCACGGGCTGTCCGCTGAGGACGTGCTGGCTGAGTTGGCACGCCGTGAAGGGTTGTCGGGTATCGTGGAAAAGAACAGCCGGAATAAGGAATGAGCATGAGCGACTGCCTGTTTTGCAGGATTGCACGCGGCGATATTCCCTGCCGCAAGGTGTATGAAGACGACGAGGTGCTGGCGTTTCATGATATCAACCCGGTAGCGCCGGTGCATTTTATGCTGATTCCTAAGTTGCATCTGGCCTCGCTCGCGGAGGCAGACGATACACACGCCGCTTTACTGGGCAGGATGTTGTTGTTGGTACCCGGACTTGCCAAACAGCAGGGGCTGGATCAGGGGTTTCGCACGGTGATCAACACGGGTCGCGGTGGCGGCCAGGAAATTTTTCATTTACATATACACGTCATCGGCGGCGGCAATATTCCGCCCATGGTGCGGCGCAGTTAATTCAAGGAGAGCATCATGGGTTCATTCAGTATCTGGCATTGGTTGATTGTGTTGCTGATCGTCGCACTGGTATTCGGCACCAAGAAGCTGCGTAATATCGGTGGCGATTTGGGCGGTGCAGTAAAGGGTTTCAAGGAAGGCATGGCGAGCGCAAATGATGAGCCTGCCAAACAGGTCAAAGAAGAAGGTCAAATTATTGAAGGCGAAGTGAAAAACAAAAATAACACCCATGTTTGACATCGCTTTTGTTGAAATGCTGGTCGTGATGCTGGTGGCATTGCTGGTCATCGGACCGGAAAAATTACCCAAGGTGGCGCGTACCGTAGGACATTTCTGGGGCAGTGTGCAGCGTTATGTAAGCAAGGTTAAAACCGACATCAGCAACGATGTCGCTTTTGCAGAGGCGCGCAAATTTCACGGGGATATCAGCGAGGATGTGGCTACGCTGGGAAACTCGGTCAAACAGGCCGAATTGACGGTTGCACAACGGGTGCTGCATGCCCAGCACCGGGAACCGGAGGTTATTTCTGAGCCGCTGGCTGAACCATCTACTTCAACAAAGCGAGACTGATGAGTACCAGTGAAAGCCTGATCGCGCACCTGATCGAATTGCGCACGCGCCTGCTGCATTCGGTCATTGCCTTGCTGCTGATCTTCGTTTGCCTGTTTCCCTGGGCTTCCGATCTTTACGCGCTGTTGGCGCAACCGATGCTGAGTAAACTGCCTGAAGGCGGGCAGATGATCGCCACCGATGTCACCACGCCGTTTATCGTGCCGCTCAAGGTCACGATGATGGCGGCTTTTCTGATCGCGCTGCCTTATCTGCTGTATCAAGTGTGGCGCTTCGTCGCTCCCGGTCTGTACGCACACGAGAAACGTCTGGTCGTGCCGCTGATCGCCGCCAGCGTGATACTGTTTTTCTGCGGTATGGCGTTTGCATACTTTGTGGTATTTCCGGTGGTGTTCGGATTTATCACGGCGTCTGCGCCGGCCGGTGTGGCGGTGATGACCGACATCGATAAATACCTCAGTTTCGTATTGTCCATGTTTATGGCGTTCGGCATTACTTTTCAGGTGCCGGTTGCGGTGGTTCTACTGGTGCGCATGGGTATGGTCAGCATCGAAAAATTGCGCGAAATTCGCCCTTATGTCGTGGTGGGCGCATTTGTGATCGGCGCGATCTTTACACCGCCGGACGTGGTTTCGCAGTTCATGCTGGCGGTGCCGCTGTGGTTGCTGTACGAAGCGGGTATCGTGGTGGCGAATTGGCTGAAACCGGGTGAAAAGCCGTCGCCGCAAAGTGACCCGTAGGAAGTTGCGCTTAAACCTGAAAACCAGTTGCCCACGAAAAACACGAAGCGGGTTAAGCAGGCAATCCGCGTAGCGGATGCTCGCAAAAAATTAAAGCGTGAGTATGATTTGATTTTGTTAATGGCGACAGAGCTTTGATTTAACCCGGATTGTTCATTAGCTGATTTAACCCATCCCCACCCCAGCCCTCCCCTTGTACCCGCAAGGGGCATCCCCGCCGAGTGCGGCAGCAAGCTGCTTGCACTGGCGTGAAAGGGGAGGGAGAAGGGCAGGCGCAGTGGCATGCCAGGTGGGGCTGACATTCCCGCGCTCAAAATCCATACTCTCCCCCCTTCAAGGGGGGAGTTGGAGGGGGGATGGGGGAAGAATTTCCCAATGGATAATCCTTAAAACCTCATTTCATCCACGAAAGGCACGAAATTCACGAAAGAAAACAATCGACTACATAAATTGAGCAACGCACCCAACGGGTGATGCAACAAATCGGGATATGCATTTGAATTTGTTCGTGTTTTTTCGTGGG
>JAUSAO010000119.1 GCA_030652475.1 Gallionella sp.
CGACCAAAATGCTTCTTTGATGTGGCGTCAACTTTTCGAGCTCTGCCGTCAAAACATGAAATTCTTCAGTTTTCATCACAGCACCTATCTTATTGATTGGTATGACGATAGTATAGACCACTACTTAACAGTGACATAGCCTTTTTATTTAAAATATCTTTAATCGCGATCAGGTATTTTTTCGGCCACACATCCTTGCCATTACCACTAAAAAAATCCTCGGAATGAGCGCGCATCAGTCCGCCTTTGGTTTGCGTTGCTCGGGGCGTAAACGGGGTGCGAGCAACTCGTCGCCTGCATCTGCATCCACCATATTGCCTACCGCATCTTCCATCGGCTGTTCATAATCATTCCAGCCACGCACACCCGTCTTGAGCGACACCACACGGGAAAACCCCATCTGTTGCATCACATCGGCAACCAGGGCTGAGCGATAACCGGAACGGCAGATCACCACGATTTCCTGTTCACGTCCGGCTGCCAGCAGCGGCACAGTCTCATCGAAATCCCATTCGCAAGATTGCTCCAGCACCCCGCGCGGCACGTTAATCGAGCCCGGGATCTGCAACATGGCGTATTCAGCCGGTTCGCGCACATCAAGCAACACCGGCACATCGCCGGCAGCAAGGCGACGACTCAAATCCCACGGCATGATTTCCTGCACACGCGTCAGCGCGTCGGCTATCAGATCCTCATAGCGTTTCATCTCGATTCCTCTCAAATACGGCAATGGATTCCACATGCGATGTCTGCGGGAACATATTCATCACGCCCGCCGACTTCAAGGTATAGCCGCGTTGCACCAGCTCAAACGCATCGCGCGCCAGCGTGGCGGGATTGCAGCTCACATAAACGATGCGCTCGGGCGCAATCTCTGGCGTGATGGCTTTCACCAGCTCCATCGCGCCATCGCGCGGCGGGTCGATCAGCCATTTGTCGAATTTTCCCATGCCAGCGAGCAGCGCCTCATCCATCTCGAACAGATTCATCGCCTGGTACTTGGTATTACCCGATAAATCATTGCTGACGGCGTTCTGTGCAGCGCGCTTGACCAGCGCATCACTGCCCTCCACACCCAGCACCTGCGCACCGCTGCGCGCGATAGGCAGGGTAAAATTTCCCAGCCCGCAGAAGAAATCGGCGATGCGTTCATTGCTCTGCGGGGCGAGCAGCCGGATGGCGCGGCTGATCATCACGCGATTGAGTTCGCTGTTCACCTGTGTGAATTCACTGGGCGCAAACGGCATGGTGATGCCGAATTCCGGCAGGCTGTAAGACAGTGCAGGTGCATCCAGCGGATAGAACGGAACGATGGTTTCCGGCCCCTTGGTTTGCAGCCAGAACTGTATCGTGTGCTCATCGGCGAAGGCGCGCAACGCGGTTTCATCCTCAGCCGACAATGGCGCCATGATGCGCAGCACCAGCGCATCGACGTGTTCACCCACCGCCACTTCGATCTGCGGCAGCTTGTCGCGTATCGACAGCCCCTCAATCAATACAGCGAGTGGCTGTATCAGCCCGGCAATCTTCGGTGCCAGAATTTCACAGTTTTGCATGTCGGCGACGAAGCTGCTGCGTTTCTCGTGAAAACCCACTAGCATCTTTTCCTTCTTGATCACGTACTTGGCCGAGATGCGCGCGCGTTCGCGGTAGCCCCAGCTTTGCCCGTAGATGGCCGGCAGTATGCTTTGCGGCTTGACGCGGCCGATACGCGCCAGACTGTCTTCGAGGATGCGCTGTTTCACCGCGACCTGTACCCGCGTATCGAGATGCTGCATCGAACAGCCGCCGCACACGCCGTAATGCGCACATTTGGGCTCAACGCGTATCGAGGCGGCTTTGTGCAACTGCGTCATCTGCGCCAGCTCGAAAGCGGGCTTCTTACGGTAGGACGCGTAGCTGACGACTTCGCCGGTCAGTGCACCTTCGATAAAAATGACCTTGCCGTCCGCATGCGCGATGCCGCGGCCTTCCTGATCCAGCGATTCAATGGCCACCGCCTGTGACGGTGACTCAACGGCCTGCTTGTTGTTGTTTTTCTTTCTCAATTCAATTCCAGTCTTTTAAAAAAATTCAGCGCAGTCGGCGCTCGATATAAGTGAATGTATGTCCCAGCGGGGTTAGTGCCAGCAGCCAGCCGGTCAGCACGCCCAGACTGTTCGCCAGCATGTCCAGCGCATCGAACATACGGTAGCCGGTCCAGCCCTGCACGAATTCCAGCCCCACACCCAGCCCGACCAATGCCACGACCACTAACGCGCGTGACAGTGCTGACAAATAAAGCTGATTGAGCCACAGTGACAACACGGCATAGGCGAGCAGGTGTTCGAGCTTGTCCGCATTATCGAACGACAGCGGTTCGGGCGGATGCGGGATCAGGGAAAATGTCACGACCAGCGCGATCAGCAACCAGCCTGCGCCCGCCCATACCCGGTGGTGTTTCAGCATTTAACGTGAAACTCGCGCAGCGACGAACCGTACCCCTCGCCCTTTGGGAGAGGGGGAACGGGGGTGTACCCGCAAGGGGCAGGCCGTGGTTCTATAGCCGACAAGTCGGCAACAACCACGCTCAGGGAACGGGCATGGCCGGTTTCATTATCATGGGTGTTCACTTTTCCATGCCCGTTGGTCTCAGGCCATGCAGCCAGATACTCCTGCCAGTGCGGCAGACCGAGCTTGCCCAATTCGCTGCGTACCAGTTCGCACTCCTTCCGAAAGGCATCGCGACTGAGCGCACCGCGCATCATCTGAAAGCGCGCGAACACCAGATAGGTATTCACTACATCCGTTTCGCAATAGTTGCGGATTTCGTCCAGCTTGCCGTCCTGATACGCCTCCCATACCTTGCTGCCATCCATGCCCAGCTTACCGGGGAAGCCGATCAGTTTGGCCAGATCGTCCAGCGGCGCGTTTGCGCGTCCGCCATACATGGCCAGTAAATCCATCAGATCGAGGTGACGCATGTGATAACGACTGATGTAGTTGTTCCACTTGAATTCGCGGTCATCCTCGCCCATATCCCAGTAGCGCGCGCACTGCACGCCGTGTATCAGGCCGCGATAATGCAGCACGGGCAGATCGAAACCGCTGCCATTCCACGACACCAGTTGCGGCGTGTATTTGTCTATGCCGTCGAAAAAGCGCTGTATCAGACTACCCTCATCTTCCTCCAGTCCGCCCAGCGACCAGACCTTGAAATTATCACCCTCGCGCAGCACACAGGAAATCGCCACCACGCGCTGCAAATGATGCTGGATAAAATCGCTGCCGGTTTTCTGACGGCGCTGCTGAAAAGCCATTTCCGCCACTTCCGCATCGCTGACGCGGGCATCCAGTCCATGCAGGGTGCGTAATCCGGCAATGTCGGGAACGGTTTCGATGTCGAAGACGAGGGTTGGATTCAATTGCTTATCCTTAAGGGGAAATTAAAAAATGCCTCCTCCCTGCGCGCGGGTAGGAGGCTGCTTGGTCAGCGGGCGGGGGAGATGCAAAAATTTATTTTTGTGTCCAGCCGTCATTACTCAGCACCCACCAGCCGCGCTGTGCACGTTGCACCCAGCGTTGCGCGAAGGTACTGCGAATTTCCGCCTGCCATTCGGGATGTCCATTGGCATTGGCGATTTCGGCGTACAGCGCGCTGCGATCCTGGTTCTCAGCCGCCACCAGCGCATTCACCGTCTGACGTGCAGCCAGGGGCACGGACCCGGCATCACGCACCGCGATCATGCCGTCCATCGTCAGGCCGACCGCGCCGCTGGCGTAATAAGCGGACAATTGCCCATGACGGGCCTGCATGCTGTTCTTGATGGCATTCACGCCCGGCGTATTGACTTCGAGGTCCGCTACGGCATACACGTTAAAGGCGGCAAGGAGTGCGAGCAGGGCAAGCAGGGCAAGCAGATTTTTTAACAGGCTCTTCATTTTGTTTCCTTCACGGCGGCAGGTTTATCGGACTGTTGAATTTGCCAGACTTCCTCAATGATCTTGTCAGCCGCTTTTTCAGCCGCCGCCGCAGGGAAATATATATTGATTGTTACGCAGGCACTCAATGCGAATGCCGCCAACGGTAATACCATCCATATTTTTCTCATCATGACTCCTTTTATTTAATGATCGGCTTTACGTTATTTTGCGTCACTCGTTTCAACCGGGTTAGCAATTCACGCCACGACACGTTGCGATTGTAGCCCATCACACTGATGGCCGGTATGCCTCCGCCCTTGATAATGGCATAGGTGCCACTGTTAGAGCCTTCTATTCCGCCCATCGCACACACGCCATTGCGCAGTACGCAACTCCAGCCTATGCGCTCATAGCCAAAGTTTTCGAAAAAACGCAAATAGCTGCGTTGTATCGCGGCAGCGGCCCCCGCGCCACCCAGTGCCGAAATATTCTGGACGGCTCTCTGACTGATTTTCCGGGGATAGCTCCCTGCACTGCTATATAAATAAGCATCAAAGCGCGACGGCTGCCAGTCCTGCAATTGCAAATTATTCACATCCCCATCCAGACGGCCTTGCATATTACCGAACGAGAATGTCCGCGTCAGCAAATCCAGGTCAAGATTGCGCATCGCCAGGTCGCCGGACAATTGCGGTGTACGTCCGAACGGATTGGCCAGTTTAAGATGCGTTGCAACGACCGTGCCATCAAACACATTAAACAACAGCGCGCCATCCACGTTAATCTCGTTGCCGTCATAGCTCACCCGGGGGATGCGCCCTGCCAGCGTGCCCAGCATTCTGGGCAAACCGGCCGCCTCGCTGAATTGCTCCATAGAAATAGGCAATAGTGAGCCGGCAAACTCCCAGCGCCAGGCATCAGCCTGTTGATAGATATGCAGATTGCGCAAATCCAGCTTGCCATCCAATATCGCCAACTCGGCCTGTGGTACAGCGAAATCCAGCCCCTTCATGTTGACCGTCCACTGCCCCGCTTGCAGCGGCACACCCAGCAACGCCCCTCCGGAAAAATCAATCTGCGCGGTGCTGGCCGCATCGGCCTGCCAGTCTATCGCGCTATTCACCCCGAGCAGGGAAAAGCGTTGCGCCGCATCTAAAATTCCCACATCGTGCAATCCAAGCCGTAATGATTGCACGGCATCATTGCGATATTGGACATCCACATCGGCACGGCCATGCAAAACGGCCTCGGCCAGCGCCCCCTTGCCCACGAACGGCCTGACATAGTGCTCAAACAGCTTGGTGAGTGCCAGCTTGTCGCCGCGCAACGCACCTTGCTGCAAGCGGCCTTGCTGCAAGGTTGCAGAAAATTGCATGCGCCCCACCTCCGGCAAATCAAGCACCGCTTGTGCAATTTCAAAGGACTTGCCGTCATAGCGGCCGGACGCACTCAATGCATGACTGTCACCGCTCAAATACAAGGGCTGCCAGAACATCTCGCCTGATTGCCACGCAACACTGCCTTGCCAATCCCAGGCTACGCCCTTGCGTGTCGCCGTGAACTTGATGTCTCCGCGCAATTTTTCTGCCGCATGCAAGCCACTGGCATCGCTGAAACCGAGTTCTGCCAACTGCAAATCGGCATACAGCGCTTGCACACCGGACGCATTACCACTGGCACGCACGGTGCCGTTCAGTGCGCCTTGCGCAGGTAGCGGCATTCCCGCCGGCAGCAAGGACGACAGGCGTTTGCCTTGCGCATTGCGCAACTGAACCAGGACTTGCCAGCCGCGTTTATCCGGCTGACCGTCCATCTGCCACGATTCGCCACCGGCGGCGACCAGCGCCAGTTGCCAGCGCTGACCGATAAAGTCATAAGAAAAATCCAATTTTGCATCAGGGATCGCATCCAGCCTGCCATGACGACAAGACATCTGCGCGGAAGACAACGTGAATCCGGCACAGCGCACCCGCAGCTTACGAAATTCACGCTGTTGTACGTTCAGGCTGGCAATCTGTAAATCGGCGGAACCATCCACCGGCAAGCTCAGCCTGACCCCGCGCGCGCTGAAAGTTGGCGCAGTGATGTCCGCGATGCTCAACGCAAACTCGGCAGCCCCCGCCGTCATGGACACCAACAGCAAAGCAGGCAGCAAATTTCTAAGATGGATTAAATACCGCATGGAATTCAAAACTAAGCGATAGCCTGGAGGACAGATTGTACAAGAGTCTGTGCATCGTGCATTTCATTCGAACCATTCTGATAACGCCTGTTTTCATGAGTGATCAACCTTAAAAACTCAGTTGTCCACGAAAGTCACGAAAAACACGAAAAAATTCAATGTGATATTGGCTGCTTAGGCTTCACCTATTCGGTGAGTGATTAAAACCAAACAAGGTTTTGATTTATTTCGTGTTTTTCGTGTTTTTC
>JAUSAO010000120.1 GCA_030652475.1 Gallionella sp.
AGGCAATGCGCCCAGCGCCACTTTGAAATAGTGCTCCGCCGCCTCCGCATCAAAGGCCGCCCACAGCAAAGGCACTGACCATGCCGCAAAGCTCAAGCGCCTCAAAAGATTATCGCGACCTTCCAGCGCCGCCATTTCCCACGCCTGATTGTGTGTCTCGACCGATTGTGCAAGGCGCATCTTGTTTTCTGTTACCGCCCGCGCTACCTCTCGCTTGTCCTGCTGGCCTGCTTGCCAGTTATCGAACCAGCCCACCACCAGCCTGGACAGCATAGCCAACGCGCTCACCAGTAACCCCCGTTTGCGCGGCTGTTTGTCAAATCTTGACATCCTCCCCTCCCTAAGCCCGCAGGAGGCTTCCCTCGCCACTAAAGTGGCTGAATGAAAGGAAGGGGATTCCTACGGGTTCATGCGGAAATTTGCGTGATACCTTCGGCGGGTTCCTGCTTCACGGAGCGGCCTGACTGCGCCAGCTCTCCACAGGCTAACAAGCGATGCCCTCGCTCTAAAACATTGATCGCGCCGACCACATCGGCGTTATTCTCGTAGCCACATTCCACGCACTCGAACTTGGCTTGCGTCTGGCGATTCTCTGCCGACACATGGCCGCAGGCCGGACACGTCCGGCTGGTGTTGTGTGGAGGAACTGCCAACACTTCGCCACCCAACCAAACCTGTTTGTATTCCAGTTGCCGCCTGAATTCGCCCCAGCCTTGGTCAAGGATAGCTTTGTTCAGACCGGATTTCTGGCGTACCTGTCTGCCGGGCTTTTGAACGCTACCTGCCGCTGATTTGCTCATATTGCGTACCTGCAAGTCTTCGATACACACCACCGCGTGGTTTTTGCTGAGGGTGGTTGTCGTTTTGTGCAGGAAATCGCGGCGGACATTGCCGATGCGGGTGTGAAGCTTTGATACTTTGGCTTTCGCCTTCTTCCAATTGCTACTGAACTTGGTTTTGCGCGACATCGCCCGTTGATACCTGGCAAGCCTTTGTTGGTGTTTCCTGAAGGTATTGAGCGGTTCGATATAGCTTCCATCTGACAGTGTGGCAAAGCGCGTTATTCCTACGTCGATGCCAACGATGCTGGTTGCTGGATGAACCGGATGTTCAACTTCGCGTTGCGTTTGAATCGCCACGAACCATTTTCCGCTGGATTGACTCACCGTGACATTACGCAATTCGCCAAGTGCGTCACGACTGTTGCGGTAGCGTAACCAGCCCAACTTGGGCAGGAACAGGCGATTGTTGGTTTGGTCAAATTTGATTTGCTTCGGGTCGGGATAGCGGAAACTGTCGCCCATTCCCCTTTTCTTGAAACGCGGAAAGTCGGCACGCTTTTCAAAAAAGTTTTTGTATGCTCGCTCAAGGTCTTTAAGCGCGTGCTGCAATGCCTGAGAGGGCGATTCTTTCAGCCATTCCGTCTCCTCCTCGCGCTTCCAAATGGGTAATTTCGCCGCCATTGCGACGTAGCCGATGAACTTATTTCCCGCCTCGCGATTCTCTTTTTGCAATACCAGAGCCTTGTTATAGACAAATCGGCACGATCCAGCGAAGCGGCGTATATCGCGCTGCTGTTCACCATTCGGCATGAGTTCGTATTTGTAGGCTTGTAGTCGTTGCATGACTGGAACTATACTCTTGGCCTATGAGTAATGACAACGATATTCGACACGGCAGACACTGCGTATTTCTGATGCACGTTCATTTGGTCTTCGTAACCAAGTATCGACGCGAGGTGTTTACTAAAGAGACACTTGACGATCTACGACCCATCTTCGCCAGCGTCTGTACTGACTTTGAGGCCGAATTAGTCGAATTCGACGGGGAAGATGACCACGTTCACCTGTTGGTGAACTACCCGCCAAAAGTTTCAGTTTCTTCCTTGGTTAATAGCCTCAAAGGCGTGTCCAGCCGAATGATTCGCCAGAAGAATTATCCCAGCATCCGCAAAAAACTTTGGGGCGGTGCATTATGGTCGCCAAGCTACTTTGCCGGAAGCTGTGGCGGTGCGCCCATTGCCATTATTCGACAATACATCGAACAGCAGCAAACTCCACACTAACCAAAGTCAAAAACAGGGACGGCTACGCCGTCCGCGCTGTCCATCCCCGCCCTGAAGGGCGAGGTTTTCCGCGCAACTGATAAATCGTTTAGCTTCGTCATTCCCGCGAAAGCGGGAATCCAGCAAGAAAAAGTGCCAGCGAAGCTGACAAAACGAGCTTGTAACCCATTACGGCGAGTTTCGAGGAACGGCCAAACCATGATGTTGACCCGCTTTGCGGGGGATTTTTCTATCATCTGGATTCCCGCCTGATGAAACAACTAAGTATTGACTAAGCAATCAATAAAACGATTGCAAAGTCACTACTTATTCGCGGGATAACCAGCGACTTGCCAGCTCTTGTACCCTT
>JAUSAO010000124.1 GCA_030652475.1 Gallionella sp.
GGTTCATCAACAACACTGATCCGCCGTTTTGACCTGTCGCCGCATCTAATTACGATACAAAGCAAAGGGCACGAAAGTGCCCTTTGTGCTACCTGCCGTCAACCTGCGCCAGATTTACGCGGATTTACACCGCCGCCAACATCCCCCAGTCGCTTGCGCAAATCTCCAGTCGAGCCGATATACACTACGCTGTGCGGCCCCGGCGGCGCGCCTTTCTCAAACCATCCCGCTTTTGCTTCACTCGCGGGCGTAACCAACGCCGCCCGGATTTCGTACACACCCGGCTGTGCCGGAACCGCAGTGCGCAGCGCTTGATGGGTCAACGGTAGCAGTGCGGTAAACCCCTCGGTCGCCGCCAGATAATTCATGCGCTGGCTGCGACTCCGGTAATCGGGAATCGCCAAATCGTGCCGGATGTTGGCCACCGTGCGCCGCAACAAACGAAGGCCATATTCACACTCAAGGATGGCGACGATGGCACCATCCGTCAGCGGCTCCCGCAATTCCTCCTGGAGCATCCATACTTTTTCCATTTTAATCACATGATCCACGAAGTGGCAATTAACCTGCCGAGGCTTCGGAAAAAGTCCGCCCAACGGCACCGTTTCGCCGTTCGGCAGCGCGATGGACAATACGCGCACCAATCGGGAAATCCGGCCCGGATCTGCCACCACGGAAAGATTCGACTCCAATCGCAGCCGGGCGGAAATCTCCGCCTGGGTCAGGGGCAAGAGCGCCAAAGCCTGCCCGGAACGCAGATATGCCGCTTGCGATACCAGCACTGCCTGCATCAGTGCGTGGGTGAGCCGGTTTCGGGTATTGATGAGGCGCAACCTGCGCAATACGCCCGCTAGTTCCGCAGGGAAGTCCGGGCGAGACATCAGGTGGCTCACACCCTCTTCATCGAACCGGTATTCCCGCACGTAACTGTCGCAGTAGTAGAGAAACATCAGACCCCGGCTCGCCCCGGTGCCGGGATACAAATTTTTCATATCGTGAACCTCCCCCAGAACCGGGGAGGCTTGGGTTTGAGGGGTGTCGCCCGCATCATGCGCCACCTGCGCGCCTTCCAATTGACCCACGGTCACCCAGGGGCGCAGGGCACCGAACCCGGTGGATGACTCCACTTGGGTTACGAGACGATCGAAAGTCCGTAGCGGCAACTCCAGAAAGCGGGCGAGCACAATTTTGCCGAGCAGTCCGGCATCAATTTTTTTATTGTTATAGTGCTGCAATCGTTATTACGCCGATAAGTGTTTTTTAACATATCGCGGATTCACAACGAAATGCACTAAATTAAGTTACCTCTGGCAAAGCTTCTCACCTTCCGCGATTGCCGAGAAAACATCTTCCAAGGCCTCCCTTACCATTTCAGCCAATTTGATGATTTCTTCCGGTGCAGATTGACTGGCAATATTGCAAATAAACAGAAGTAATTCCTTCATCAATTTCAAGTTCTTCACAAACTCCAAACTCATCGCCTCATCAATGTAAAACAGGAGTGTGTCTGAGTTTGGGAAACTAAAATCATTGACGACAGCGTCTCTCAATACATCCCATGCACCTTGCAGGTCTGAAAGCGCAGTTTTGTTATTGTCAGCAGGTTCTTTGGAAAATCCCATATTAGTGAGCTAACCGTTCAAAGGCGAAAGAATCAGAATATCGATTGTGACCGCCAAAAATCAGACACTTGGTATCCCATGATAACTTTTTTCAACCAAGCTTTTTAGTTTCGCGCTGGGATGAAAAGTGACCACGCGCCGCGCAGAGATGGGAATTTCCTCGCCAGTCTTGGGATTGCGACCGGGGCGTTGCTGTTTGTCACGCAACTGAAAGTTGCCAAACCCGGACAATTTTACATCTTCGCTTCCCTCAAGCTTGACGCGAATTTCTTCGAAAAAGGCTTCAACCATATCTTTGGCTTCACGCTTGTTCAGTCCTACTTTTTGAAACAACAAATCTGCCAGTTCAGCTTTCGTCAATGTCATGATTTTCCTGTTGATACAATTGATATCGCACGTTGCTGATTCTACACCGGCCGACACGCTCTGACGGGTGTGTATGACAGACTGGATTAGCCGTTTACACTCTTAATTTTTTGTTTTGTCTTACAGGCGTTGATATTTAACTTCATCCAGTGCCGCTTGGTAAACCCTTCTCTCCAGCGATGGCGATGGATGCCACCGTCCCCCTTGAGCAACAAATCGACTGCTGGCATCAATAATTGCCGTATTGTTTGTTTCGTTCTTGAGCGTACTTTCAAGCATCACGTCAAGGAGCGCAACATTTTGTTGACCGAAGGTTTCAACATCCAATCTCCCCTGCTCATCAAATCGGAGTATTTCATAAACAAGCCGCACCACACGCAGCGGTCTCCTATCACGCAGCTCAACGACAGCTTCCGCCATCCGAACCCGCTGACCGGCGAAACTCGGCATGAGGTGATCGCTCGGGTCGTCCAGCATGCCGGAAAACGTTGTGCTTGCTAAGCGATAAAGCGTTTCGTCTTGACCGATAATAAAAATTCGAAATGAATATGTCACGACGCGAATTCCTTTCTGCCTGGACTAACCGGAGTACTGTCCGGCGTATACGCTTGCCGGAAGCGTAATGATATGCCGGACAGAGAACCCGGTAAATGTGGCCGCGCAGATTCAATCGCCTAGCAATTTTCTGGTTTACCCCTAGGTTTACCCCTAGGTTTACCCCTAAAAAATAATGCGCGTTAACAAAGAAAAAGGACTTACAACGGTTAAGCTGTAAGTCCTTAATTTTCACCACTAATTCTGGTGCGCCCGGAGCGATTCGAACGCCCGACCCCTTGGTTCGTAGCCAAGTACTCTATCCATCTGAGCTACGGGCGCAGAGTAAAACTAACACGACAACACTTTGACACATGTTAC
The DNA here is from genome assembly GCA_030652475.1 of Gallionella sp. GTDB lineage: Bacteria > Pseudomonadota > Gammaproteobacteria > Burkholderiales > Gallionellaceae > Gallionella. The sequence continues at coordinate 2,904 of JAUSAO010000124.1, forward strand.
CTTGGCGGAGAAGGAGGGATTCGAACCCTCGATTCAGGTTATCCCCGAATGCTCCCTTAGCAGGGGAGTGCCTTCGACCACTCGGCCACCTCTCCGAAGGCCGCGCATATTAAGGTGAACAGCCCGTTCTGTCAAATTATTTATGCATCTTCCTGATCCAGATCGAACGCTTTGTGCAACACACGCACCGCCAATTCCAGATATTTTTCGTCAATCACAACGGAAATCTTGATTTCTGAAGTGGAAATCATTTGGATATTGATGCCCTCTTCCGCCAGCGTGCGGAACATTTTACTGGCGATGCCGACATGGGAACGCATACCAACGCCGACCACAGAGACCTTGGCCGCCTTATTGTCGCCTATCACCTTGCGCGCGCCTATGTGAGGCAGAACCTCATTATTGAGTATATCCATCGCTTTAGAAAATTCATTGCGATGTACGGTAAAGGAGAAATCCGTTGTTCCGTCGACGCCGACATTCTGAATAATCATATCCACATCGATATTGGCATCGGAGATGGGTCCCAGAATCTGGTAGGCAATACCAGGCTTATCCGGCACACCCAGCACGTTGACTTTGGCTTCGTCGCGATTAAACGCAATCCCGGAAATGATGGCTTGTTCCATTTTGTCTTTATCCTCAAAAGTAATCAGTGTGCCTTCGCCTTCTTCTTCAAAGCTGGACAGCACGCGCAGCTTGACTTTGTATTTACCGGCAAATTCCACTGAGCGAATTTGCAGCACCTTGGAACCCAGACTGGCCATTTCCAGCATTTCCTCGAAAGTAATGCTCTTCAGACGACGCGCCTCGGGAACCACGCGTGGATCGGTAGTATAGACGCCGTCCACATCGGTATAAATCTGGCATTCGTCGGCATTCAGTGCCGCAGCAATCGCGACGCCCGTGGTATCGGAACCGCCACGCCCCAGCGTGGTGATGTTGCCATTTTTGTCCACGCCCTGAAAACCGGCCAGCACGACCACATAATCGTTTTCCAGATCGGCCTGTATATTTTGCTCATCTATACTGACAATTCGCGCCTTGGTAAACGCGCTGTCCGTCAGTATCCCGGCCTGGCCACCCGTATAACTCTTCGCCTTCAGCCCCAATCCTTTGAGCGCCATCGCGAGCAAACCGATGGTGACCTGTTCGCCGGTGGAAATAATGGCATCCAGTTCGCGCGGATCAGGGTTTTCCTGAATTTCGCGGGCCAACCCGATCAGGCGATTGGTTTCACCGCTCATGGCGGAGAGCACCACCACCACCTGATGCCCCCTGGCCTTGAATTTCGCGACGCGTTGCGCCACATTTTTGATGCGCTCGGTACTGCCAACTGATGTACCACCATACTTTTGTACTATGAGTGCCACGATATATATCCAACTTGAAAAGTGGCGCGATTCTAGCGTAACTGACTAAAAAAAACGAGACCAGATTGAGCAATTGATTGAGCGCGACCCTCATTCACGATTGATACCTGCCGGCGCTTGAGGCATGATGAGCGCCAGCCGTTTCACAACAAATATTGTAAATATCCAAAAAAACGAGAGCAGATATGGGCGCACAGTGGAAAGCCAGACACAAGGAAATCGCAGCTAACGAAAAGGGTCGCATTTTCGGCAAGCTGTCCAAGGAAATCATGGTTGCAGCGCGCGCGGGGGCTGACCCGGACATGAATCCACGTTTGCGCCTGGTGGTTGAGCAAGCCAAAAAAGCCTCTATGCCCCGAGAAACGCTGGAGCGCGCCATCAAAAAAGGGGCGGGCCTGCTGGACGAGGGCATGACGCTGGAACGCCTTACCTACGAAGGTTTTGCACCACACAGAGTGCCCGTCATTGTCGAGTGTCTGACAGATAACGTTAACCGCACCTACCCGAATATTCGCGTGCTATTCCGCAAGGGGCAACTGGGCGCCTCGGGTTCGGTCTCATGGGATTTTGATTATCTGGGGATGATAGAGGCGAGCCCTGACTCCGCGGGGTCGGATGCCGAGATTGCCGCCATTGAGGCTGGCGCACAGGATTTCGAACCGGGTGACAACGACACAACACTGTTTTTGACCGACGCCTCCGACCTGGATGCGGTCTGCCGCGCCCTGCCCGCCTATGGATTTACCGTGCGTTCTGCACAATTAGGCTACCGGCCCAAAAACTCCATAGTGCTCAACGATAGCGAACGCGCAGAAGTTGAAGCATTTCTGGAAGCACTCGATGCGGATGATGACGTGCAAACTATTTATGCGGGGCTGGCTGGCTGACAGGCTGCCGCGAACATAAACCTTAAAACCTCATTTCATCCACGAAAGGCACGAAATTCACGAAAGAAAACAATCGACTACATAAATTGAGCAACGCACCCAACGGGTGATGCAACAAATCGGGATATGCATTTGAATTTGTTCGTGTTTTTTCG
>JAUSAO010000141.1 GCA_030652475.1 Gallionella sp.
GGCTATGTCACTGTTAATTGTTGAACTCCACTCATACCCAGCGCGGCAAACAAAACGGCGCGAGGAGACAGGGAGCCATGAGCTGGATCGATCATTCTTCGCCAGCCAAGATAGTTGGCAAGGTAATGCGTAGCGATACCGTGAAATCGGATCATCCATTCCTTGAGTCGGCTGTCATAGGCGTTCACGTTCTGCACGTGGTAAACGTTGCCGATCACCCGAATTCCCGCAGCCAGATTGATCGGACGGTGGGTGATGCCGATTTCTCGTACCGCCGCACCCAAGGCTTTTCCACTGTCGGTGCAAAGTATCGCATCGGCGGCCAACAGGGGCTTGAGCGCCGCGCTGATATGCGCTTGATCGGCCTTTTCCAGAACAAAGTCCGATGTGCTTCCGGTACGATCACGGCAAATCAGCACCGGAATCTGCTCGCTGGACAAGCCGCGCTTCGATGCCTTGCTGCCACGCTTGTGGGGCGCGCGCGTCATACCGTGTTTCTTGCCCTTAAACGATTCAAGGAAGAATGTCTCATCCGCTTCGGCAATGCCAACCAGGCTGACGGCTTTTTGCACATTGGGCAACGCGAGAAAACGATGACGCCAGCGAAACGTGGTGTTGCGATGCACTTCGCAGACTTTCGCGCTGTGGCGCAGGCTTTGACCCTCGCTCATTTGTTGCGCGTATTCCAGCCACTTGTCCTTATGGCGCAGCCGGGCCAGCGGCGTTCCAGTCAGTGCATTGAAGGTGGCGCGGCATGCAGCACACCGGTAACGCTGCAAACCAGACGCCGAACCCCAGCGGGCAATGTGATCATGACCGCACTTGGGGCACAGTGGCTTGCTCAACACGCGACTTTCAACCAACGTGCTGACAGCTTGAATATGCTCAATCTTGTGCAGCCGGTCGACCAAAATGCTTCTTTGATGTGGCGTCAACTTTTCGAGCTCTGCCGTCAAAACATGAAATTCTTCAGTTTTCATCACAGCACCTATCTTATTGATTGGTATGACGATAGTATAGACCACTACTTAACAGTGACATAGCC
>JAUSAO010000143.1 GCA_030652475.1 Gallionella sp.
AGCGGATCGCCGCCCGGAGTCGATGGGGGATTGCCTGAATCCGATACCCATCCCTCGTTACCGTTGTTCATCGTGTCTGCATAGCTGTTCGCGCCTGCCTGAGTGTATTCCGCCCCGCCGCTGGTATAGCTGGTTGTTACAGCAACAGGCGCTGCAATCGTTGCTGGCTGTTTATTCGATACGCAGATGCAGTGCGGCGCACGGCCTGTGTCGAAGTACCGTTCGTCGCTGGTGGAACTGGTTGTCATCAAGCACTTCGACCTTTGAGTTCTGCCTGCGAAGTCGCTACCCCGAGTGGGGTCGAGCGATCGACTGGCAGTCGTTTTGGCAAACCTGCCTGAGCGGCACACCGTTAAGTTGCGTGATGACATGGCTCGATCACGATGGGGTAACCGTCCCGTGATGCGCTGAATCTAAACAAATTTGGGACAGGTCTTTTGCGCCTGCCGGACGAGTCCACACACTTTGCCCCGTGTTGCACGATTTTGATTTCTGGTCTGATGCGCGCTCTTATAACCACAAGGAGTGAGCATGAACAAGATCGATCCGAAGGCGTTATTTCGCCTGTCCGTGTTGGGGCAACTGGTCAGCCGCGAGCGTTTGCAGCGCGGCGAGTTGCAGCAACTCATCCGTGAACTGGCACAACGCGAGTATGCCATCCCGGATTCTCGCCGCACGCGTCTGGGCGAGAAGACCATCGAAGCCTGGTACTACGCCTGGAAGCGTGACGGCATTGATGGCCTGATGCCACAAACCCGCACCGACCGTGGACTATCCAAACTCGCCCCTGAAATTCAGGCGTCCATTCTTAACGCCAAGCGCGACAACCCCCGGCGCTCGATCCGGCAGATCCAATTGTTGCTGGAGAGCGACGGGGTTGCCAACAATGTCCTGTCGCGCTCGTCCATTCATCGTCTGTTACAAGCGCATGGCATTTCCCGCATGACGGGTTCGGCCAGTGTGCTGGAGGAGAAACGCAGTTTTACGGCCGAGTTCGCGGGGTCCATCTGGTACGGCGATGTGTTGCATGGCCCGGCGGTGCCCAGCCTATCTGGTTTCCCTGATGGATGATGCGTCCCGCCTGATTGCGCACAGCGCCTTTTGCCTCGGCGAAACCGCACTGGACATCGAGGGCGTGCTCAAGCAAGCGGTACTCAAACGCGGTTTGCCGAAGTAATCGCGAGCTCGCGATTAGCGCGGTAATCAGCAGGACAAAATAATGTCAAGGAATGCCTGAAATACCAAGGGCCGTCTTGATTTGATCAGAATTTCCTGCACATAATTTTGGAGGTGTCATCCTTGACTTACACCAACCAAGGAGGCACATCATGTCAT